>DATFCQ010000150.1:0-54692 GCA_035252905.1 Allostellaceae bacterium
GCCTTCGCTGCGCCGCGGCTTGACGATTTTCTCCTGCTCTTTCATCGTGCTCCACTCGTTCATTGAAAATGACCGAGCCCCCTCAGGAGGCCCTCGATTACGCCCGGCAGGCAGGGCCGAAGAAATCTCCGCCCCCGCTCCCCCCGACACGGGCGCATCCGCCGATCGAAGACGGCGTTCCACCGATCCGGTTCCGGCTAGATGGGATCAGCCCCGCTCAACCGGATGGTGTCTAGCCGATTGAACGGACGCGATGTGTCATTTTTTAGGCAGGGTTGCGGCGGTTTCAGTCATTGTTGCGCTTCGCTTATGCGGCGGGCGCATGCGGATCGCGTTGACAGGGGTGCGTGCCGATGATACCGACGCACATCAGTTCTGAACGACCGAATCGATGCCGCGTATCCCGATCGGTGACTGCTCGCTCTATTATGAGCGACATGGCATGGGGTTTCCCGTCCTGTTCGTCACCGGGCTCGGCGGGTTTGCCTCGTTTTGGCAGGATCAGGCGGCGGCCTTCAGCAAGCGCTTCGAGGTCGTCACCTACGATCACCGCGGTTTCGGGCGGAGCGATCCGACCCGGATCGGCTATGTCGTCGAGCGCCTGGCCGAAGACGTGATCGCCTTGATGGATGCGCTCGGGATCGAGCAGGCGCATCTGATCGGCCATTCGACCGGCGGGGCGATGGCGCAGGTGCTCGCCATCGACCACCCCAAGCGGTTCGCCAGCGTCGTCTTGTCCGCCACCTGGACCAAGCCCGACGCCTATTTCCGCCGGCTGTTCTCGCTGCGCAAGGAAATCCTGCAGCGGCTCGGCCCCAGCATGTATCTGCAGGAATCGACCTTGCTCTTGTTTCCGAGCTGGTGGATTGCCCGCAACAACGAGCGGCTCCGTCAGCTTGAGGCGCAGCAGCTCGCGACCTTTGCCGGGGCCGAAGTGGTCGCCAGCCGGATCGACGCGATGCTGGCCTTCGATCGCACCGGCGACCTCGGACGCATCAAGCTTCCCACCCTGGTGATCGGGGCGGAGGACGACATCGTCACGCCGGCCTATTTCGCCGAGGAGTTGGCGCGTCTGATCCCCGGAGCGGAGATCAAGATCTTTCCGCGCGGCGGGCATTTTCTGAACCAGGTCCGCGCCCGCGAATTCAACCATGCGGTCCTGCCGTTCCTGGTTGCGAACACGCCGGCTTGAGCGTCGTTCACAGCAGCGCCAAAGTAAGGATTTCTCAACCGGCTGCGGTTCATCCTGATGCGGTGGACTGGCCGGAACGCGGGCCCGGGGCAACAAACGTGCAACAAGAACAGCAGCACTGCAGGCGCCTCGCCGAGAGTATCGCGACCGCGCTGCGCCAGGATCGGGTGCTCTTTGCGTTCCAGCCGGTCGTCTGCGTGGCGACCGGCGAGATCGACTATTTCGAGTGCCTGTTGCGGGTGCGCGAGGAGAGCGGCGCGATCCGGGCCGGCAGCGAGTTTATCGCCGCGCTCGAAGCGCAGGGCACGATCGGGATGATCGACCACCGCGTTCTCGACATGGCCTTCGGCGAATTGGCGCGCCATCCCGGGGTCAAGCTCGGCTTCAATATTTCCGGACTGACGGCGTGCGACCGCATCTGGCTCAGGCATTTCGTTTCGGTCCTGCGCCGGTTCCCGGAAATGGCGCCGCGCCTCGTCGTCGAGATCACCGAAACCGCCGCGCTCAGCGATCTCGAAGAATCGGCCCGCTTTGTCGATACGGTGCGGGCTACCGGGTGCCGGGTCGCGCTCGACGATTTCGGCGCCGGCCACACCACCTTGCGCCATCTCCAATATCTCGCGATCGACACGGTCAAGCTCGACGGCTCGCTGGTGCGCTTTGTCGAGGCCAACCCTACCCATCGCGGGGTGTTGCGGCATCTGGTCGGTCTCGCCCGGAGCATCGGCTTTCGCCTCGTCGCCGAAGGGGTCGAGAGCGAAGAGGACGTGGCGCTGTTATGCGCCGAAGGCATCTCCTATCTGCAAGGTTACCATTTCGGCAGGCCGACGATCGAGCGGGTATGGCTCGCCGACCCCGTCCCCCGAGCCGCCGCGCTGAGGGTGCGCTAAGTGGCGGAATGCGCTCCGCTGCGCGACGCTTTTCCGCCCTACGCAATCTTGTAGGGCGGAAAAGCGTCGCGCATTCCGCCGCCGCCTCCGGCTATCGCCCGCCCCGCTCGCGGCCGAGCGAGTCGAGCTGGCGCTGCAAGGCCGCGATCTGCTCTTCGAGCCGCTTGAGGCGCGGGTCCTCCTCGCCGCCGGAGGGGGTCGGCGCGGCGGCGGGCGACGGCTCGTTTTGGGCATAGGGCGACAGCATGCGCAATGCGCGCTCGAACAATGCGATGTTCTGCTTGCCCATTTCCTCGAACTGCCCGAACGGGAACATGCCAAACGTCGTCTGCAGGTTCTTGCGCATTGCCTCCTGATTGCGGGCAAAGGCGATCATCGCCTGCTCCAGATAACCGGGCACAAGAAACTGCATGCTGTCGCCGTAAAAGCTGATCAATTGGCGCAGAAAGCTGATCGGCAGCAGGTTGCGGCCCTTCTGCTCCTCTTCCATGATGATCTGGGTCAGCACCGAGCGGGTGATGTCCTCGCCGGTCTTGGCGTCATAGGCGACAAAGTCGCCGCCGCCCTTGATCAGCTTGGCGAGGTCGTCGAGCGTCACATAGCTGCTCGTCGCAGTATTGTACAGGCGCCGGTTGGCGTATTTTTTGACGATGACCGGTTTCTTGTCGTCCGGCTTGTCACTGTCCTGGGTGCTCATCTGCGCGGTATCCGGCCTGAGTCAAGGTGCAAGCCGCCCACAATACAGCCTTTGCCCGGGTTCGCCCCAGCAAAGACTCTGCCCTGGCCGTGCGACGGCGTACGGGGCGGGCTATAACAGGGGCGATGAGCGACGCCGAAGATCTGGCCCGGCGCTATCTTGCGCTATGGCAGGACTATCTGACCGCGCTCCTCGCCGAGCCTGCGGCCGGGTCGAGGCGGGGCCGATGACGCGGCCGGGCCGCCCGGATCGCCGCCTGGCGCCGCGCCCGTTCCCGGCCTATCTGACGAGCACAACCCTCTCGTGGCTGATCTCGCGCGCCGCCTTGCCCGCCTCGAAGAGCGGATGGCTGCCGTCGAGCGGAAAGGGCACGCCTCTCGGCGCCCTCGCGGCCGCCCGCCCTCGTCGTATTGCCCGAGCGTGATCGCATCGTGCCGCCGCCCTCGGCGGCGGCTCTCGTTTCGGAATTCAAGGATGTCCATGTGTTGCGGCCGGTGCTCGGGCATGTCGGGATGATGGCGGCGGCGCGCGCCCCGGCGCTGCTGTGGACGGCGGTTGCGGAATGGCTGTGCGCCCGGCTTGCCCGGATATGAAGATAGGGCAGGGGCGGATATGATGCGGGCGGGCGGCGCCGCCGCTTTTGCACATGCGCGGGATGGCCCACATGATTGTTAACTCTGATGAGGAGCTGTTCGGATGACCGAGATCGTCATAGCGAGCGCCGCGCGTACCGCCATCGGCGCCTTCAACGGCGGGCTTGCCCCATTGCCTGCCCACAAGCTCGGCGAGGTGGCGATCGCCGAGGCGCTGCGCCGCGCGGGGGTCGAACCGAAGGATGTCTCGGAAGTCGTCATGGGCCAGATCCTGACCGCCGGCGAGGGCCAGAACCCGGCGCGCCAGGCGGCGGTCGGCGCCGGCATCCCCTATGAGGTGACCGCCTACGGGGTCAACCAATTGTGCGGCTCGGGGCTGCGCACCGTGGCGCTCGGCTACCAGGCGATCCGCAACGGCGACAGCGACATCGTCGTCGCCGGCGGACAGGAGAGCATGAGCCAGGCGCCGCACTGCATCCATCTGCGCAACGGCGTCAAGATGGGCGACGCCGATCTCGTCGATACGATGATCCGCGACGGGCTGTGGGACGCCTTCAACGGCTACCACATGGGCAACACCGCCGAGAACGTCGCCCAGCGCTGGCAGATCACCCGCGAACAGCAGGACGAATTCGCCGCGCGTTCGCAGGCGCGCGCCGAGGCGGCGCAGAAGGCCGGCCGCTTCAAGGAGGAGATCGTCCCGGTCACGATTCCGACGCGGCGCGGCGACACCATTGTCGACACCGACGAGCACCCGAAGCACGGCACCACGGCCGAAGTGCTGGCAAAGCTCCGCCCCGCTTTCGACAAGAACGGCACGGTCACCGCCGGCAACGCCTCCGGCATCAATGACGGCGCCGCGGCGGTCGTGTTGATGAATGCGGCCGAGGCCGAGCGGCGCGGCCTGCGCCCGCTCGCCCGCATCGTCTCGTGGGCGACCGCCGGCGTCGATCCGGCGGTCATGGGCAGCGGGCCGATCCCGGCGACCCGCATGGCGCTCAAAAAAGCCGGCTGGTCGATCGCCGACCTCGACCTGATCGAAGCCAACGAGGCCTTTGCCGCGCAGGCCTGCGCGGTGGCGAAGGATCTCGGCTTTGTCGCCGAAAAGGTCAACGTCAACGGCGGCGCCATCGCGCTCGGCCATCCGATCGGCGCCTCCGGCGCCCGGGTGCTGGTGACGCTGCTCTACGAGATGCAGCGGCGCGACGCCAAAAAGGGGCTGGCGACCCTGTGCATCGGCGGCGGCATGGGCATCGCGATGTGCGTCGCGCGCGACTGAGCAGGTTTTCCCTCTCCCCCCGCGTGCGGGAGGAGAGGGAAGGGTGAGGGGGGCGCCCTCGCCGCCGGCGGTCGGCATTACCCCCTCACCCCGACCCTCTCCTCCAAGGGGGAGAGGGGAAAAGAGTTCGACTAGGGAGGAACGCATGGCGCGAGTGGCGGTGGTCACAGGCGGGACGCGCGGCATCGGCCGCGCAATCTCGGTGGCGCTCAAAGGAGCCGGGTATCGCCCGGCTTCCGTCTATGGCAGCGACGATGCGGCGGCACGTCGCTTTACCGAGGAGACCGGCATCCCGGTCTTCAAGTTCAACGTCGCCGATTTCGAAGCCTGTCGGGAAGGCATCAAAGCGATCGAGGCTCAGCTCGGCCCGGTCGAGGTCCTGGTCAACAACGCCGGCATCACCCGCGACACGACGATCCACCGCATGAGTTTCGAGCAGTGGAATGCGGTGATCCAGACCAACCTGACCTCGTGTTTCAACCTGTCAAGGCACGTCATCGAGGGCATGCGCGAGCGCGGCTTCGGGCGGATCGTCAATATCGGCTCGATCAACGGCCAGGCCGGGCAATACGGCCAGGTCAACTACGCCGCCGCCAAATCCGGCATCCACGGCTTTACCAAGGCCCTGGCGCAGGAGGGGGCGGCGCGCGGCATCACGGTCAACGCGATCGCTCCGGGCTATGTCGACACCGACATGGTGCGGGCAGTGCCGGCCAACATCCTTGAAAAGATCATCGCCCGCATCCCGGTCGGCCGCCTCGGCCGGCCCGAGGACATCGCCCGCGCGGTGCTGTTCCTGGTCGCCGACGAGGCCGGCTTCATCACCGGCTCGACACTGTCGATCAACGGCGGCCAGCACATGTACTGACGGGCCGCTGCCGGATGCCGCGCCGCCCCGACGCCGTCCTGTTCGACCTGCTGACGGCGCTCCTCGACAGCTGGACCTTGTGGAACAGGGTGGCGGGAGACGCCGCAACCGGGCGGCGCTGGCGCGCGGAATATCTGCGCATCACCTACGCGGCCGGGCATTATCGTCGCTACGAAGATCTCGTCGCGGAAGCGGCGGCGGCGGTGGACCTGCCGCGCCGCCTCGCCGGGGAATTGGCGGAACATTATGCGGAGATCGCGCCGTGGCCCGAGGCCCCGGCCGTATTGCAGGAAATCGCCGCGGCCGGGGTGCCGCTCGGCGTTGTCACCAACTGCTCCGAGGCGCTCGGGCGGATCGCGGCGGGCCGCCTCGGGATCTCCTTCACAACCGTGGTGACGGCGGAGCGCGCCGGATTTTACAAACCGGACCCCCGGCCGTACCAATTGGCCCTCGACGAGATCGGGGTCGCAGTCGAGCGCTGCCTGTTTGTCGCCGGCTCGGCCTATGACCTGTTCGGCGCCGCCCGGGTCGGCCTGCCGTGCTGGTGGCACGACCGGATCGGCATGGATTTGCTGGAGGGGGCGCCCCCGCCGATCGCGCGGCACCGTGATCTGACCCCGCTCGCCGCCGCGGTTCTCGGCTGATCCCGACCGCTGCCGAGAGGGCCGGGTTCATCCCCGCACGGTCGCGGCGGCCCCGAAACCCGCGAAACGCAGGCGCCGCAGGAGTCTGTGCTATTCATCGCCGATGGACGAGTGTTTGCCGATCCGCAGAGGCACAGCGTGAGGATAGTGGATGACGGTTTTGCAACGGCACAATGTGAAGATCACCGGCTCGGGGGAGCGCGCCATGGTCTTCGCCCATGGTTTCGGGTGCGACCAGAACATGTGGCGGTTCGTGGCTCCTGCATTTGAAAAGGATTTCCGGGTCATCCTGTTCGACCATGTGGGCGCCGGCATGTCCGACCTGTCAGCCTACGACCCCGGGAAATACAGCTCGCTGGACGGGTATGCCGACGACGTCGTGGAGCTTTGCCGCGAACTTGCGGTCCGGCACGGGGTTTTCGTCGGCCACTCGGTGAGCGCCATGATCGGCGTGCTCGCCGTGAAGAAGGCGCCCGACATTTTTGACGACCTGGTTCTGATCGGCCCGTCGCCGCGATACATCGACGATGAGGATTACGTGGGCGGCTTCAGCGAAATGCAGATCCATGAGCTCATCGACTTCCTGGACAGCAACCACATGGGCTGGTCTCAAGCGATGGCGCCGGTCATCATGGGCAATGCCGACCGGCCGGAGCTGGGAGAGGAGTTGACCAACAGCTTCTGCCGGACCGATCCGGAAATCGCCAAGCGGTTCGCCCGCACGACCTTTCTGTCGGACAATCGCCGGGATCTCGACGGGGTGACCGCGCGCAGTCTGGTGCTGCAGTGCTCCGAGGATGTGATCGCGCCGCAGGCGGTGGGCGAATATGTGCACCGCAGATTGCCGAACAGCCGACTTGTGGTGATGAAGGCGACCGGCCATTGCCCGAACCTGAGCGCTCCCGAGGAGACCATCGCCGCCATCCGGGCATTTATCTGAGACCGGCGTCTTGGGAGACGAGTCTCACAGTCCCGGGGCGGAAGAAGATCTCGAAGACCTCTTCGACAATGCGCCGTGCGGCTATCTCTCGGCCGGCCCGGACGGTCGGATCATCAAGGTCAATCAGAGGCTGGCCTCCTGGCTCGGACATGACCGGGAACAGCTCGTGGGACGGCGCTTCCAGGACCTGCTGAACATCGCGGGGAAGATCTATTACGAGACCCATTTTGCGCCTCTGCTGCGCATGCAGGGCTTCTTCAACGAGGTGGCTCTCGACCTCGTCGGGCAGGGGGGACATGTGCTGCCCGTCCTCGTCAATGCGATCGAACGGCGGAACCCGTCGGGCGCGGTCCGCTTTATTCGGATCACCGTCTTCAATGCTTCGGACCGCAGGCGATACGAGCGCGAGCTATTGGAGGCGCGGCGCGCCGCCGAGGCCGCCAGCAACGATCTGCGCGAACTCAACCTGACCCTGGAAGCCCGCATTGCCGACGCGGTCGAGCAGCGGATCCAGGCCGAAGAGGCGCTCCGCCAGGCGCAGAAGATGGAGGCGATTGGGCAGTTGACCGGCGGGATCGCGCACGACTTCAACAATCTGCTGACCGGCATCATCGGCAATCTGGAGTTGCTGGACACGCGCATCAGCCAGGGTCGCCTCAACGATGTCGATCGCTATATCGTTGCCGCCCGAGGGGCGGCCAAGCGCGCGGCGACGCTGACGCACCGGCTGTTGGCTTTTGCGCGCCGGCAGCCGCTCGATCCCAAGCCGACCAACATCAATCGCCTGGTCGCCGGCATGGAAGAACTGATCCGCCGCACGATGGGAGCGGCCATCGAGATCGAGGTCGTTGGCGCTGCGGGATTGTGGACCACGGTCGTCGATCCGAACCAGCTCGAAAACGCGCTGTTGAACCTCTGCATCAATGCACGGGATGCCATGCCCGGCGGTGGACGGCTGACTATCGAGACCGCCAATAAGTGGATAGACGAGAGGGCGGCGCGCGAGCGCGACCTGCCGGCCGGACAATATATCTCGCTGTGTGTCACCGACACCGGCACAGGCATGCCGCCGGAGGTGATTGAGCGCATCTTTGATCCGTTTTTCACCACCAAGCCGAGGGGTCAAGGCACCGGGCTGGGCCTTTCGATGATCCACGGCTTTATGCGGCAATCGGGCGGACAGGTGCGCGTCTATTCGGAGGTCGGACAGGGCACGACGATGTGCCTCTATTTGCCCCGTCACTACGCCGGGAAGGACGAAGCGGACGCACCGGCCGAGCCGGCCGAAGCGCCGCGCGCCGGAGCGGGCGAGACGGTGCTGGTGGTCGATGATGAACCGAGCGTGCGGATGCTGATCGCCGAGGTCCTGGAAGGGCTCGGTTACGCTGCGATCGAAGCGGGGGACGGGAGGGCCGGGCTGAAAGTGCTGCAATCCGATGCACGCGTGAGCCTCCTGATCACCGACCTGGCTCTGCCGGGCGGCATGAACGGGCGACAATTGGCCGATGCGGCGCGCGAGGCGCGACCGGACCTTCGGATCCTGTTCATTACCGGCTATGCGGAAAACGCCGTGGTCGGCAATGGGCATCTGGAGCCGGACATGCAGGTCGTAACCAAGCCCTTCACGATGGAAATTCTGGCGCGCCGGATCAAGGACCTGCTGTCAGGGGGATAGGGCAAGAGCCTGTCTGAGTGAAAAAAGCGGCGGCATGCGCTCTGCTTCGCCGCGCTGTTCCGCCCTGCATCGAACCGTAGGGCGGAAAACCCCGGCGAAAGCTGGAGCATTCCGCCGACCTCATTTGGCCGGCGATGAAGCGATTTAGCCGGCGATGAAGCGGTCGATCTTGCGGCGGCGGAACAGCCAGCGCCCGTCCTGTTTCTCCATCTCGTCGTCATAGCCGCCGCCGGAGCTGATCTTCGGGCCCTCGGGGCTGTTCTGCGCGACCGTCCAGTTCGAGCGCACCCGAGCGCGCGCGCCGTCAAGCGCGATCGCGATGTTGGCGACGAGATGGATTGCGCGCGGCCGCTCGGCCCCGGCGCGCGCCCGGATGTCGCGCGCCAGCGCAGCGATCGCGGCGCGGCCCTCGGCTTTGCCGAACGCCGTATCCCAGATGCCGTCCGCAGTGAACAAATCCGCCATCCCGGCAAAATCGCCGCCGTCGAGGCGGAAGCAGTACTCGGCCAAAACCTCGCGGATCGCGTCCTTCTCTTCGAGCGCTGTGGTCATCGGTCTTCTCCTCGATCAGCCTGCCGGCGGCCGGGTCGCCTGCAATGACGGCCGCCGCGGCACGCTGGGGGCCGCAGCTATGTTAGGATAAGTGATGTCCTCCGATGTCGTCGATCTGAGGGATTTCTACCGCTCCCTGCTTGGCCAGGTCGCGCGCCGTACGATCCGCCGCGCGATCCGCCGGGTGTGGCCCGATCTGCGCGGCATGCGGCTCATTGGGATCGGCTATGCGACGCCGTTCCTGTCGGTGTTCTCGGCCGAGGCCGAGCGCACGATCGCATTGATGCCGGCCTCGCTCGGAGTGCTCGGCTGGGGTCCCGAAGGCCGCAATCTCGCGACCCTGGCCGACGAGGGCGAACTGCCCTTCGCCGATTACTCGATCGACCGCGTCCTCCTGGTCCACATGCTCGAGAGCAGCGAGGAGGTCGGGCCGATGCTGAAGGAGATCTGGCGCGTCCTGGCGGGCGGTGGGCGATTGTTGATCGTCGTGCCGAACCGGCGCGGCATCTGGGCCCGTCTCGACCGCACCCCGTTCGGCTCGGGCCGCCCCTACACCTTCTCGCAGCTCTCGCAGCTGCTGCGCACCGAATTGTTCACCCCGGTCGGGTCCGACACGGCGCTGTTCGTGCCGCCGACGGCGAGCCGCATGGTGCTGCGCTCGGCGCTTGCCTGGGAGCGGGTCGGCCGCCGCTTCTTCCCGACCTTCTCCGGGGTCGTCCTGGTCGAGGCGAGCAAGCAGATCTATGCCAAGCCGGCCAAAAAGCGCGCCCCGCACCGGCGCCTCGTCTATTCCCCGGCGCCGCACGGGCTGTCGCGCCGGCGCACTTTCGCAGCCGGACGGCGTTAACCGGACGGGAGCCGCAAGGCCGGAACGCCGATCCGGCCGCGCTCCGCAGTCCAGCAGGGAGGGCAACAGACGCCGCACGGCTCCCCTCCGCCGCCGCACGGCGACGGCGCACCTGCCCGCGCGCCCTCGACGCGATCCCTGCGCGCGCTCGACTGGCTCAACTTCTTTCTCGCCGATGTGCAATCGGGTCTCGGGCCGTTTCTCGCAGTCTATCTGATCGCGACCGAGCATTGGAACGCCGCCCGCATCGGCATCGTGATGACGATCGCCGGCATCGCCACGATCCTCGCCCAGACGCCGGCGGGCGCCCTGATCGACGCGACGCGGCGAAAGCGCGCGGCGATCATCGCGGCGGCGGCCCTGATCGCCGTCGCCGCCTTTGTCGTGACCGTGATGCCGAGTTTCGGCGTCGTCGCCGGAGCGCAGGTCGTGATGGGCGCCGCCGCCGCTCTGATCCCGCCGGCAACGGCCGCCATCGCCCTCGGCCTCGTCGGGCCGCGGCGCTTTACCCACCGCATGGGGCGGATGCAGGCGTTCAACCACGGCGGCAATGTCGTCGCCGCCCTGATTGCCGGCGCGGCCGGCTACCTCGTCGCCGCCGCCGCGGTGTTCTGGCTGGTCAGCGTGCTCGGCCTTCTCGCCATCCTCGCGGCGACGCTGATCGACCCGCACGAGATCGATCACAAACTGGCGCGCGGCTTGCGGCAGGACGAGGCCAAAGCGGGAGAGGGGCCTTCGGGGTTCAAGACGCTGCTGACCTGCCGCCCGCTCTTGGTTTTTGTCGCCGCGATCACATTATGGCAGCTCGCCAACGCCGCCATGCTGCCGATCGTCGGGCAGAAGCTCGCGCTCGGCAATACCGGCGAGGGCACAGTGTTCATGTCGGCCTTGATCGTCGTCGCCCAGGCGGTGATGGTGCCGATGGCGATCTTGGTCGGCCATCGCGCTGACCGATGGGGACGCAAGACCCTCTTTCTCGCCGGCTTTGCGGCATTGCCCGTGCGCGGCGTCCTGTTCAGCCTGTCGAGCGATCCCCTTTACGTGATCTCGGTGCAGGTCCTCGACGGCGTCGGCGCCGGCATCTTCGGTGCGCTCTTTCCGCTCGTCATCGCCGATCTGACGCGCGGCACTGGCCGTTACAATGTGACGCTCGGCGCCGCCACGACGGTCCAAGGCATCGGTGCCGCGCTCAGCACCACGCTCGCCGGCTTCATCATCGTCGACGCGGGCTATGACAGGGCCTTTCTCGCCCTTGCCGCGATCGCGTTTGCAGCGTTTCTGCTGTTTCTCTTTGCGATGCCGGAAACCAGAACGGAGGAGACCGAACCCGCGCCGGAGGTTGCAAAGGAGGCGGTCCGTTCCCCGGTTGCGCCGCCCTGATCGCGGCGACGTAAGGTTTATTCGACCCGCATCTGGCCTTTGCCGGCGCGGTGGAGGCGGGGCCACTCGCCGATCGACGCGGTGTGGGTGACGAGCCCCTCTCCCTCGCGCCAGTAATGGAGCTGATAGCCCGGCGGCTCGAAGGTGAAGGCGAGCGGCGCCGCGGGGGCGAGGTCGAGGGCGACCTGGTGCGCCGTGCTCGGCGCCGTGCCGGCCACGGTGCCGGCAAAGCGGCGGTCGATCGCCCGATGCAGATGGCCGCACAGGATGCGCTCGACCTGGCTGTAGCGCGCGACGATCGCGGCGAAACCGGGGATCCCGTCGAGACCGATGCGGTCCATGTGGCCGATGCCGGTATTGAAAGGCGGGTGGTGCATCAGGATCAGGGTCGGCCGCTCCGGCGCCGCGGCGAGCGCCTGGTCAAGCCACAAGAGGCGCTCCCGGCACAGCGCGCCGCCGGTCTCGCCGGGGATCAAGGTATCGAGCGCGACGATGCGCAGCGGCCAGTCCTCGATCGTATAGTGGAGAAAGCCGTCGCTCGGCAGATAGCCCTCGGCGGCAAAGGCTTGGCGTAGCGGTTCGCGCGCGTCGTGATTGCCGGGGATGACCAGGACCGGCGTTTTGAGCGGCGCCAACAGATCGCGCAGATGGGCGTATTCCTCGGCCGTCCCGCCGTCGACGAGATCGCCGGTCACGACGGTCAGGTCGGGCGCCAGGTCGAGGTCGCAGAGCGCCGCCACCGCCCGCTTCAGAAAGAGGGCGGTGTCGACGACGCCGTAGGCAAGATCTCCCGGGCGCCGGATGTGGGTGTCGGTGATCTGGGCGACGAGCATTCACGCGCCTCCTTCATTGTCGCCGGCCCGCGCCCCGGACAGGACAAAGACGCCCTGCGCCGCCAACAGATTGGCGAGGCCGCCGCGCGGATCGAGCGAATAGGGCCGGCCGTGCCGATCGAGGGTCATGCTGCGCTCGATCCTGACCCCGATCTCGTCGCACAGGGCGACAAAGTCGCGGATCGTGCACAGATGGATATTGGGCGTGTCGTACCACGGGTAGAGCAATAAGGGCGACATCGGCATCCGTCCGCGCAACAGCAATTGCACGCGGATCCGCCAGAACGCGAAATTCGGGAACGAGACGATCGCGCGCCGGCCGATGCGCACCAGCGCTTCGAGAACCTGGCGCGGCTGGCGGGTCGCCTGCAGGGTCTGGCTCAGGACGACGACGTCGAAGGCGCCCCTTGGATAGGCCGCGAGATCGCGGTCGGCGTCGCCCTGGATGACCGACAGACCGTGGCTGACGCAGGCGTTGACGCCGGTCTGGCTCAATTCGATGCCGCGCCCGTCGACGTTCTTGTAACGGCTCAGATAGGCGAGCAAGGCGCCGTCGCCGCAGCCGATGTCGAGCACCCGCGCGCCCCGGTCGATCATGTCGGCGATCAATTTCAGGTCGCGCCGGAGTTCGCCTGCGCCGGCCGCGAGCGGCGCGGCGCGGCCGAGTGGCACCACCCTTTCCCGATCCTGCGCCGGCATCACCATGCGTGCGCGAGCCCGCGATGCTCGGCGCAGCCCGACAGAAACCCGCGCAGGGTCGCGAACAATTCGGGCTCGTGCAACAGAAAGGCGTCGTGCCCGTTGTCGGTCTCGATCTCGACAAAGCTGACATTGGCCGCGACCGCGTTCAGCGCATGCACCAGGGCGCGGCTTTCCGGCGTCGGGAACAGCCAGTCGCTGGTGAACGAAATGATGCAGAAGCGCGAGCGCGTGCCCGTGAAGGCGCGCGGCAAGGCGCCGCCGTGCTCGGCCGCGAGGTCGAAATAGTCCATCGCCCGGGTGATGTAGAGGTACGAGTTGGCGTCGAAACGGTCGACAAAGGTCGAGCCCTGATGGCGCAGATAGCTCTCGACCTGGAAGTCGGCGTCAAAGCCGTAGGTGACCGTCTCGCGGTCCTGCAGATTGCGTCCGAACTTGCGGTGCAAGGCCGCCTCGGACAGATAGGTGATGTGCGCCGCCATGCGGGCCACGGCGAGCCCGCGCACGGGGCGGCGGCCGAGGCTCAGATAGCGCCCGCCGCACCATTCCGGGTCGGAGATGATGGCCTGCCTCCCGACCTCGTGAAAGGCGATGTTCTGCGCCGAATGGCGCGCGGCGGCGGCGATCGGCACCGCGGCAAAGACGCATTCGGGATAGCTTGCGGCCCATTGCAGGACCTGCATGCCGCCCATCGAGCCGCCGATCACGCAGAACAGGCTGTCGATCCCGAGATGGTCGATGAGCCGCTTCTGGGCGCGCACCATGTCGCGGATCGTGATGACCGGAAAGCCGAGCGCCCAGGGCTCGCCGGTCGCGGGGTTGGGGTCGGCCGGGCCGGTGGTCCCCATGCAGCCGCCCAGGACGTTGGCGCAGATCAGGAAATAGCGCTCGGTGTCGAGCACGCCGCCGGGTCCGATCAAGGTCGTCCACCAGCCCGGCTTGCCGGTGATCGGGTGCGGATCGGCGGCGTATTGGTCGCCGGTCAAGGCATGACAGACGAGGATCGCGTTGGAGCGGTCGGCATTGAGCGTGCCGTAGGTCTGATAGGCGATCGTGAACGGCCCGAAATCGACCCCGCAATCGAGGTGCAGCGGTTCGCGCACGGCGAGGCGGAAACCAGGCCAGTCGTCGTCCGGACGCGGGCGAAGGCGGGAAGTCGATAGCGACACGGGAATTTCCTGCAAACTCCACACAGAAGGCGGCGGTTTCATCCTCGCACGCCCCTCCCCCGCTTGCGGGGGAGGGAAGGGTGGGGGCTTGGCGACCCCGACCACTAGGGATCTCGGTCGAGCCCTGTCAACGTTTTCTTTGATTTTGCCGGAAGTGGCCTCTACTACTATAAAACCTCCCGCCACAGCCGAGACCATGTCCGCCATCCCGCCAGATCTCGCAGGGCTGCGCCGGCGCCTCGACGCAATCGACGACCGCCTGCACGACCTTCTGATCGAACGCGCCGAGATCGTCGCGATGGTCGCGGCGCAGAAGCGGGACGGCCGGCTCGCCTTCTATCAGCCGGGGCGCGAGGCCGAGATCATCCGTCGCCTCGCCGCCCGCCGGCCCGGCCGCTTCCCGCTGGTGACGCTCGTTCGCATGTGGCGCGAGATGCTGGCGGCGACGGTACGCCAGCAGACGCCTTTTGCCGTCGCCGTCTTCGCCCCCGGCGACGCACCGGGACTGTGGGACCTGGCGCGCGACCATTACGGCAGTGCGACGCCGATGTCGGTCCATGCCGCGGCAAGCGATGTGATCCGCGCGGTCGGCGCGGGCGAGGCCGCGGTCGGGGTCTTGCCGATGCCCGCCGCCGATGATCCCGACCCGTGGTGGCGCCGCCTGCTGTCGCAGGATGCGAAGGCGCCGCGGGTGATCGCCCGCCTGCCGTTCGGGCCGCGCGGCAACGCCCGCAATGGGGGCGGCGATGCGCTCGTCGTCGGCTTCGCCACGGCGCAGCCGACCGGCGCGGATCGCACCTTGTTCGCCATTGCCGCCGCGCCCGGCATCGGACGCGCCCGCATCCTTGGCGCCCTCGCCGCGACGCGCCCCGCCGCAACGCTGCTGGCCGCCCGCGAGGAGGCCGAGGGCACCCTTGCCCTGATCGAGATCGACGGCTTTGTCCCGGCGCAGGACCCTCGCCTTGACGGCCTTGCAGCGCTCTGCGGCGAGTCGCTGCGCTGTCTCTGGCCGCTCGGCGGCTACGCGCTGCCGCTGCCGGCTCACGCCGACGCCGCAAAAGGCTGAACCGATGAACAGAAAAGAGCAGGGTCCGGCGCCCCGGCCGGGCATCCTCGACATCGCCCCCTATGTCGGCGGCGAAGCCAAGGCGGAGGGCGCCCTGCGCCCGATCCGTCTCGCCTCGAACGAAAGCGCGCTCGGCCCCAGCACCAGGGCGGTCGCCGCCTATCGCGCCCTCGCCCCCGAGATCCACCGCTATCCCGACGGCAACGCCGCCGAATTGCGCGCGGCGATCGGCCGAAGGCACGGGCTCGATCCGGCCTGCATCGTCTGCGGGGCGGGATCGGACGAACTGATCACTCTGTTATTGCGCGCCTATGCCGGCAGCGGCGACGAGGTCCTGTACAGCTGCCACAGCTTCCTGATGTACGGGATCGGCGCCCAATCGGTCGGCGCGACCGGGGTGGCGGCGCCGGCGCGGGATCTGACCGTCGATGTCGACGCGCTCCTCGCCCGGGTCGGCCCGCGCACGCGAATGGTCCTGATCGCCAATCCGAACAACCCGACCGGCACTTATATCAATCAGAACGCGATGGGACGGCTGCACCAGGGGTTGCCGCCCGACGTCCTGTTGGCGATCGACGCCGCCTATGCCGAATTTGTCGATCGCGAGGATTACGACGCCGGCGCGCGGCTTGTCGACCGCGCCGCCAATGTCGTGATGCTGCGCACCTTCTCGAAGATCTACGGGCTTGCCGCGCTGCGCCTCGGCTGGGCCTATTGTCCGCCCGCGATCGCCGACGTCTTGAACCGGGTGCGCGGGCCGTTCAACGTCTCGGCGCCGGCGATCGCCGCCGGCATCGCTGCGGTCGAGGACGAGGCCGCGTTCGACCGCGCCCGCGCCCACAACGCGCAGTGGCTGCCGTGGTTTTCCGAGCGCCTCACGGCGCTCGGGCTGGACTTGACGCCGAGCGTCGCCAATTTCGTATTGGCGCGCTTTCCCGACGATCCCCGCCAGAGCGCCGACGCCGCCTTTGAATTTCTGCGCATGCGCGGCATCCTGACGCGCAAGATGGCAGCTTACGAATTGCCGCAATATCTGCGCATCACGATCGGCACCGGCGAAGAGATGGAGAGCGTGGCGGCGGCGCTCGGCGAATTCATGGCCTCGGGGTCCCCGCGCGCTGAAGGCGCGCAGGGCGGGGCGGCACGATGAGCGAAAAGTGGTTCGAGCGCGTCGCGCTGATCGGGATCGGGTTGATCGGCTCCTCGCTCGCCCGCGCCCTGCGGCGCGACAGTCCGGGGACGCAGATCGTCGCCTGCGCGCGCCGGGACGAGACCCTGGCGACGGTGCGGCGTCTCGATCTCGCCGATAGGACCATTCTCGACCCGGCGGAGGCCGTGCGCGGCGCCGATCTCGTGGTCGTGGCGACGCCGCTCTCGGCCTATCGCGAGATCGGCCGGCGGATCGGGCCGGCGCTCGAGACCGGTGCGATCCTGACCGATGTCGGCTCGGTCAAGAAAGCGGTGATCCGCGATCTGCAGCCGCACATCCCGTCCGGGGTCGCCTTTGTTCCCGGCCACCCGGTCGCCGGCACCGAGCATTCCGGTCCCGAATCCGGCTTTGCCGAACTATTCCGCGAGCGCTGGTGCATCCTGATCCCGTTGCCCGAGACCCCGCCCCCGGCATTGGAGCGGGTCGGCCTGATGTGGCAACGCCTCGGCATGCGCGTCGTGACGATGGACGCCGACCATCACGACAAGGTGTTGGCGGTGACCTCGCATCTGCCGCATCTGATCGCCTACACGATTGTCGGCACTGCGACCGATCTTGAAGACAGCCTCAAATCCGAGGTCATCAAGTTCTCGGCCAGCGGATTTCGCGACTTCACCCGCATCGCTGCCTCCGACCCGGTCATGTGGCGCGATATCTTTCTCAACAACCGCGAGGCGGTGCTCGAAGTGCTGCAGCGCTTCAGCGAGGATCTGACCGCCCTGCAGCGCGCGATCCGCTGGGGCGAAGGCGACAAGCTCGAAGACCTGTTCACCCGCACCCGCGCGATCCGGCGCTCGGTCATCGAGGCCAAGCAGGCCTGAACCGGGCGCAGGGCGGCGCGTTTGCCGACAGGAGGGAGCCGATGTACGCGGTCATTTTCGAGGTCGAGCCGGAGCCCGAACGCATCGACGACTATCTCGACATCGCGGCGAAACTGCGCCCCGAACTGGAAAAGCTCGACGGCTTCATCTCGATCGAGCGTTTCCGCAGCCTGTCGCAGGACGGCAAGATCCTGTCCCTGTCGTTCTGGCGCGACGAGGAGGCGATCCGCCGCTGGCGCCAGCACCAGCAGCACCACGAGGCGCAGCTCGCGGGGCGTGAGCGGATCTTTCGCGATTATCGGCTGCGCGTCGCCGCGATCGTGCGCGACTACGGCATGGACGAGCGCGCGCAAGCGCCGCAAACGATGCCCGAGCGCCCGCACCGCGGGTCGTAGCGTCTATTCCCAGACGATCCGCGGCGCCGGGCCGAGCTTGGCCGGGCCCAGATACATCTCGCCGTGTTCGATGGTGAACGAGGTGGCGATCTCCGGTCTTCCGTCCGGCCCGGCTTTCGCCGCCATCGCCAAGAGGAGCCGCGCCAGCCCTGCCTCTCGGGGGCGGATGCGGCCGCTCTTGACGAGCGCCGTCAGGATTTCGCCATAGCCCTCGACTGCCCCGGAAAACCCGCCGACCGGCTGGAGATCCCGGTCGAGCGCGACCGTCCCGGCGCCGGTCGCGCCGAGCGCCCCCCAGCGCAGGCGGAGATGGTCGAGCGCGACGGTGCCGCCGGAATCGCGCCAGGCGGAAACCGCCCGCGGCAGCGGGCCGGGCGGCAATGCGCCCGTAACCGTCAGCCCGGCCGACAGATCCTCGATCGTATCGCCCAAGGGCGCAATCCCGACCGGCAGCCTGATCTGCTGCACATGCACGGCGATGTGGAGGGGCGGCGCGACCTGCGCGCCCGGCGGCCGCGGCGGCAGGACGATCCAGGAATCGGCGAGACCGATGGCGATGCGCCCGCCCTCCGCATCCCGGGATCCGCCGGTCCCGCTCGGGGCGGCGGCGTTCGCCAGAGTCAGCCACAGCGTCGCGCCGCCCGCAGGGCCGACCGAGACCGCCCCTGTCGCCGATCGGGCGACGAGAGTGAGCGGAGCGATTGCGAGGGTCAGCCCCCGGCGCGCCGCAAGATGCCAATTCTTTGGGTCCCACGGCCGGGCGCTGCCGGACAATGCGGGGAGGGTGAGAAGGGGCGCCGGGCTGATCGCGCCGTCGTGCAAGGAAACCTGCGTCAATTCCAGCCGGAAGGCGACCGGAAAGCCGGTGACGCGCAGATCCCGCCACGAGATGTCGTAATTCTCGGCGCGGGCGTGCTGCGCCCAGGCAGCGAATTCCCGCTCGATTCGTCCGGCCGCGACCCACCAATAAACGCCATAGGCGCCGAACGCCGCAATCAGCAGCAGTGGGAGAAGGCCCCAACCCCGCGCGATCCTGAGCTTGTCGAAGGGTCGCGCGGGGACCCCGATGAGGCGCAGCTTGCGGCGCATCGGCCGCTTATAGCCGGCCCCCTTCGCGCCCGCCAGATGGCGTTGCGCTGCTTTCTTCCTTTCCGCCGCGAGAGCGGACAGGGTATTAGGCTGGATCCTCGTTCTTCCCGAAGCGTGTCGAGATGCCGGAAGCCCCGGAGCACGTTCCCTGGGCGGCGATCGCCTGCAAGGCCGCCGGTCCGATGCCGCCGGATATCGCCGCCCTGCGCGACGGCGGCGAGCCGGTGTGGATCTTCGCTTATGGTTCGCTGATGTGGAACCCGGAAATCGCCTGCGCCGAAGCGCGCCCGGCATTGCTGCGCGGCTATCACCGCAGCTTCTGCCTTTATTCCTACGACTATCGCGGGAGCCGGGAGCGGCCCGGACTGGTGCTCGGCCTCGATCGCGGCGGCGCGTGCTGGGGCATGGCGCTGCGGCTCGACGGAAAGTCGCTCGCGGCCTCGCTCGACCGGATCTGGACGCGCGAGATGAGCGGCGGCGGCGTTTACGAGATGCGGCGGCTCGCAGTGCAGGCCGTGGGCCTTCAGCCCACGGATTTGATCCGTGGGGGCGCGGCGCTGTCGGCCCATGCCTTTGTCGTCCGGCGCGACCACCCGGACTATGCCGGCTTCCTGCCGCTCGACGAGAGGGCGCGGATGATCCTCGCCGCATCCGGCCATCGCGGCACCTGCCGCGATTATTTTGCGACCACCCTTTGCCATCTCGACCGGCTCGGCCTCGTCGATCGTCCTTTGCGTCGTCTGGCGCAGCGGATCGAGGCCCTGGCGCCGCTTACGTCACCCGCCCTGCAGCCGCTCCGCAGCGGTGCAGGATGATGGCGGCCGAATTCGATGCGCTGGTCGCGGCGCGCAAGGCCTGTCGGGTCTGCGTCGAGCGCAGCCCCGGAAAGCTGAGAAGCTGCGCCGAATTCGCCTTCGATCCGGAGGTCGTCAGCCATTGGGAGCAGTGGCTCGGCCACAGAAACCCGAAGCTTCTCGCGGTCGGCCAGGATTTCGGCAATGTCGCCTATTTTGTCCGCCACCGCGGCCGCGACGATCCCCGCAACCACACCAATCGCAATCTGCACCGGCTGCTGCACGAAGCCGGGATCGCCGTCGGCGATCCGGGACGGCGCGATTGCACGGCCCGCGTCTTTCTGACCAATGCGATCCTCTGCCTCAAGGAAGGAGGAATGAACGGGGCGATCCGCGCCGGCTGGATCGACAATTGCACCGAACGGCATCTGTCTCCGCTGGTTCGGCTATTGCGGCCGCCGGTCGTCGTCGGCATGGGCAATGCCGGATGGCGGGCCGTGCGGCGGGTCTTCGGCCTCGGCGATACGCCGCAGCGCATCGCGCAGGCGGCGGGCTCCTGCTGGCTGGCGGCGAACGGGACCCGCGTATTCGCCGTCGGCCATCCCGGCCCGCTCGGGCTCATCAACCGGCCCTGGCCGCAGCAGCTCGCCGACTGGCGGCGCATCGGAGCCGCCCTGTCCATCGGCGCGGAGGGGTTTGCCAGGCCGCATGCGGAAGGCTACGATGACCGCTGAACCCAGCGGACAATTTTGACGAGGGCCGGCACGATGCGCACCCGTTTCAGCGTCGGCGACATGACGATCCATCGCATTGTCGAGCAGGAGCGGGGGTTCACCCCGATCCTCGAATTCCTGCCCGGGCTCGACCGGCAGATCCTGGAGGAGAACCGCGGCTGGATGGAGCCGGCGGCGCTCGAACCCGCAACCGACAAACTGGTCTTGTGCTTCCAGTCCTATCTCGTCAGGACGCCGCACCATACGATCCTTGTCGACAGTTGCATCGGCAACGACAAGAACCGGCCGACCCGCGAGGCTTGGCACCAGAAGAGCGACGATTTCTACATGAAGGGGCTCGCCGCCGCCGGCGTTGCGCTCGAAGACGTCGACTTTGTCATGTGCACGCATCTGCACGCCGATCACGTCGGCTGGAACACGCGGCTCGACAACGGCCGCTGGGTGCCGACCTTCCCGAAGGCGCGCTATCTCTTTTCAAAGAGGGAATACGATTACTGGGCCGAGGAGCATAAAAAGACCCCGATCGACGCCATCGCCGACAGCGTCCTGCCGATCGTCGAGGCCAAAAGGGCGGAATGGGTGACGAGCGACCACGCCCTCGACGACCATGTCCGGCTGATGCCGACGCCGGGGCACACGCCCGATCATTTTGCGGTCTGTCTCGGGCGCGGCGGCGATCTGGCGGTGATGACCGGCGACCTGATCCACTCGCCGTTGCAGGCGCGCTATCCCGAACTGGTCATGCGGGTCGACTACGATCCGCGCCAGGCGGCGACGACGCGGCGGCGCTTTCTCGAACGCTATTGCGACAGCCCGACCCTGTGCTGCACGATGCACTTCCCCTCGCCCTCGGTCGGCCACATCAAGCGCTGGGGCGACGGCTTCCGCCTGGAGGCGGAAGCGGAATAGCGCGCGATCCGCGGCCGAACGCGCTCGGCCAATCCGGCTGTCGGGCATGACGAAACCTCTCGTCCCGCGCAGATTGCTCGATCCGGTCATCGAATATTTTAAGCCGCAGCGCGTGATCCTGTTCGGCTCGCGGGCGCGCGGCGAGGCCACTCGCGACAGCGACATCGATCTCCTCGTGATCGTCGACGACGACACGCCGCCCGAGAAACTGACCTGGCGCTCGGGATACGAGGCGCACCGGTCCGATCTCGCCGCCGACGTGTTTCCGATGCGCGCCGAGGCCTTCGAGCGTGACCGCGCCATCGTCAATACCCTTGCTGCGGAGGCCGATGCCGACGGCGTCGTGGTCTACGGCTCGCCGAAAGGATCGTCGATGAAGTCTGTAGACCCGCGGGCGCGGTGGGAAGCGGTCGAAGACTGGCTGGCCGTCGCCGATGTTGACCGCAACACCGCTGCGGCGTGCCTCGACGTCCCCTCCCTGCATCCGAGCGTTGCGTTTCACTGTCAGCAGGCGTTGGAAAAGCTCCTGAAAGGCTTCCTGACCCTCGCCGGCAAGCGCAGCCGCAAGACGCATTCGCTGGAGCAGCTTGGCAGCCTGGCGCAGGCGAGCTTCCCCGAGATCGCCGAACTCGTCGCTGCTGCCAAGGACTGGAGCCGTTGGGCCGTCGACTACCGTTATCCGGCGCCAAGGCATCGCGCCAAGCCCTTGCCGGAAGAGGACGAGCTGAGGCGGGCTCTGACCGTGATCGATGCGTTGGCGGCACGGCTGCGTGCAGCCAATCCCGAGCCGCAGGAGTGACGGAGCCGGCTGTCAGCCTACCGGCCATCCGCGCCGCTGATAGGCGCCGTCCCAGAACAGCCATTCGTACTGGCAGCAGCGGGTAAAGGCGGCGAGCATTTTGGCATAGACCGCAGGCGAGGCGGCTTCGCCGGCTGCGTCCGCGATCGCGATCGCGGTCCTGACCGCCGCGCCGAAGCGCTCGTCGGAATAGGTGTCGATCCACGCCCGGTACGGGTTGTCGGGCGCCGCCTCGGCGGCGATCGCGACGCCGACCTCGCGATAGATCCAGAAGCACGGCAGCAGGGCCGCGACCAGCACTTCCCACGGCTCGTGATGGGCCGCGGCAAGCAGGAAACTCGTATAGGCGAGGCAATCCGGCGCCGGCTCGGCGGCGGCGATCGCCTCGTGACCGAGGCCGAAGGCGGCGAGGTAGTTTTCGTGCAAGGCCTGTTCGACCGCGACGACGCCGACCGCCGAGCGGGCGAAGGCTTCGAACTGCGTCCGCTGCGGCGCCTTGGCCGCGGCAATCGCCAAGGCCCGCGAAAATTCCCTGAGATAGAGCGCGTCCTGCAAGATGTAGGTCTGAAAGCGCTCGCGCGCCAATGTGCCGGCGGCGAGTTCGCGGTTGAACGGGAGCGCCTCGATCGCCGCCCGCAACGCCGCCGTGCGCGCCCAGGCCTCCTCGGAAAAGCGGGTCATCTGCTAATTCCGGCGGAAATACTCGTCATAGGGGACGTTGTTGCTGATCAATACGCCGCCGTCGACGTCGAGCGCGACGCCGGTGATCATGCGCGCGGCGGGGCCGGCGAGAAACAGGACGGCGTCGGCGATGTCCTCGGGTTCGACCATGCGGCCGAGCGGGATCTTGCGTCCCGCCGCCGCTTTCTCCTCGGCGTTGCGCATCGCGCCGCCGAAGGCGGTCGCGGTCGGGCCGGGGCAGACGGCGTTGACCCGGATCCGGTCGGGGGCAAGCTCATAGGCCGCATGCCGGGTCAGGCCCAGCAATCCGGCCTTCGACGCCGTGTAATTCGCGGTGCCGCCGAACGAGATCCGCCGCCCGGCGATCGAGGCGATGTTGACGATGGCGCCGCCGCCGCGCTGCCGCAGAGAGGGCAGGACGGCCTGAATGCCGTTGAACGCGCCGGTCAGGTTGACGGCGATGACGCGCTCCCAATCTTCTTGCTGCATCGCGTCGATCGTGCGGCGCACGGTCGTGCCGGCGCAGTTGACGAGAATGTCGATGCCGCCGCTGCCGGCCTCGACCGCCGTGACGATCCGGCGGAACAGGGCGCCGTCGGCGACGTCGAGCGCGTGCGAAGCGGCCTTGCCGCCCGCGGCGGCGATCTCGGCCGCGACCCGCTCGGCGGCGGCACGATCGCGGTCGAGCACGGCGACTTCGGCGCCGGCGGCGGCCAGAGCGCGGCAGGTGGCGGCGCCGATCCCGTTGCCGCCGCCGGTGACGAGCGCGACCTTTCCGGCGAAATCCTCGGCCATTTGCACCTCCCGCTGCGAACCCGCTCGCCCCAGTGTCGCCGGTTTTCGCCGCCGCCGCCAGAGGCCGAGAACAACGTTTGGCCGGGCGCGCGCCGCGGCTAAAATCGGCGCAACAGAGCGGAGGAACCTGTGATGGATGCGATCGATCTGAATTGCGACATGGGCGAGAGCTTTGGCGCCTGGACGATGGGCAGCGACGCCGAGATGCTGAAGCTCGTCTCCTCGGCCAATGTCGCCTGCGGCTTTCACGCGGGCGACCCGCTGGTGATGTTCGAGACCGTCGCGCGCGCCAAGGAAAACGGTGTCGGCATCGGCGCGCATCCGAGCTTTCTCGACATCTGGGGCTTTGGCCGCCGGCCGATCCAGGGCGAGAAGCCCGAGGACATCGAGAAGGCCGTGGTCTATCAGATCGGCGCGCTCCAGGGCGTCGCGCGCGCGCTCGGGCACCGCGTCGGCCACGTCAAGGCGCACGGCTCGCTTGCCAACCTCGCCGCAATCGACCGCGCGACCGCCCTCGCGATCGGCCGCGCCATCGCCGCGGTCGACCGCGAACTAGTCTATGTCGTGATGGCCGGCACCGAACTCGAACGCGCGGCCGCCGAACTGGGGTTGCCGATGGCGCGCGAGATCTATGCCGACCGCGCCTATGACGACACCGGCAATCTGGTCTCGCGCAGACTGCCGGGCGCCGTATTGCACGACCCCGAGGAAGCGGCCGAGCGGGTCTTGGCGATGGTGCGCGAGGGCGCGATCATCAGCCGGTCGGGAAAGCGCATCCCGGTCACGATCGACACGGTCTGCGTGCACGGCGACAACCCCGAAGCGGTGCATATGGCGGCCCGCCTGCGCGAGCGGCTCGAAGCCGCGGGCATCGCGATCCGCCCGATGGCCGGGCGCAATTGATAGGTGTCTGAAGGCGACGTCGCGCTCAGACCCTCACCCACCAACCCTTCGGGTTGGTCCACCCTCTCCCGCAGTGCGGGAGAGGGTGCCGAGCGGAGCGAGGCGGGTGAGGGTGCGGATCACCGCCCCCTCTTCGCGTCCTCCTCCTTGAGGACCTCGCTGGCGATGCGGAAGCTTTCGAGCGCCGCCGGGACGCCGCAATAGACCGTCGCCTGCAACAGGACCTCCTGGATCTCCTCGCGCGTGACCCCGTTGTTGAGCGCGCCGCGGACATGGAGGCG
Organism: Allostellaceae bacterium; assembly: GCA_035252905.1. Classification (GTDB taxonomy): domain Bacteria; phylum Pseudomonadota; class Alphaproteobacteria; order ATCC43930; family CGMCC-115725; genus AP-15. Next base: position 24,736 of record DATFCQ010000150.1, read on the forward strand.
CACCTCGTTCGGCCGGTTGAGCGCGGTCAGCATCGCCAGATTCAGAAGGCTGCGGGTCTTCCTGTCGAGCCCGGGCCGGTTCCAGATCGCACCCCAGCACCATTCGGTCACGAACTTCTGGAACGGCTCGGTAAACGCGTCGGCATTGCGGATCGAGCGGTCGACATATTCGGCGCCGAGCACCGCCCGCCGCACCGCGAGGCCCTTGTCGTACAATTCGCCTTGTCCGCCGTCGGCCATCTCATTCCTCCGTCGCTGCAAAGCCGCCACTATGCGGCGTGCGTGCAGCAGTGAAAACCCCCGCGGCCTTGCCGTTTCTCCTTACCCTCCAGGAATGGCGAGGAGTAAGCTCGACGGTCAGCAGATCCCGCAGCCCCTCACCCTCCTCCCCGCGGGCTCCCCGCAACGCGGGGAGAGGGCCGGGGTGAGGGGCCCGGCCGCGGAAGGGACCCCACGCCCGAGAGGTGGCGCAGATGAACGAATTCCGGCTCTTATCGACGAGCGGCATTCTGGGCTACGGTTTTCCGGAGGCCTCGCTCAGGGCGGGGCTCGAACGCAATCCTGACATGATCGGGGTCGACGGCGGCAGCGTCGATCCGGGGCCGCATTATCTCGGGTCGGGCAAGCCCTTCTGCTCGAAGATGGCGATCCGCCGCGACCTGCGGCTGATGCTGCGGGCGGCGGTCGAACGGGGGATCCCGATGCTGATCGGCACCTGCGGCGGCGCCGGCGGCGCGCCGCACCTTCAGCTCGTCGTCGATCTTGTGCGCGAGATCGCGCGCGAAGACAATTTGCACTTCCCGATGGCGGTGATCCATGCCGAGCAGCCGAAGGAGCGGATCAAGGCGCGCGTGCGCGAGGGGCGGGTCGCCCCGCTCGCGCGCCGGCCGCCGCTCGACGAGGCGACGATCGAACGGGCCGAGCGCATCGTCGGCATGATGGGGCCGGAGCCGTTTGTGAAGGCGCTCGACGACGGCGCGCAAATCGTGCTTGCCGGGCGCAGCACCGATCCGGCGCCGTTTGCGGCGGCGGCGATGCGCGCCCAGTTCGGGCCGGCGCAATCCTGGTACGCCGGCAAGATGCTCGAATGCGGCGCCACCGCCGCGGTGCCGAAGGGGCATGACTGCCTCTTGGTGACCGTGCGCGACGACCACATCGAATGCGAGCCGCTCAACCCCGAGCGCCGCTGCACTCCGCTCTCGGTCGCCAATCACAGCCTGCACGAGAATGCGAGCCCTGTCCGCCACGTCGAGCCGGGCGGCATCCTTTATACCGAGGCGTGCCGTTTCGAGGCGGTCTCCGACCGCGCGGTGCGGGTCGGCGGCATGCGCTGGCAGCCTTCCGACATCTATACGGTCAAACTCGAAGGGGCCGAGCGCGCCGGCTGGCGCGCGATCACGATCTGCGGCACGCGCGATCCGCTATTGATCGCCGGCCTCGAATCGTTTCTCGCCGCGGTGCGCAGGAATGTCGCGCAGAAGGCCGCCGATTTCGGCGCCGGCCCCGACCGCTACCGCCTGATTATCCGCAGCTACGGCCATGACGGGGTCATGGCGGCGCGCGAGCCGGTGCGCGCGATCGAGAGCCACGAACTGGGCTTTGTCGTCGAAATCGTCGCCGACGACCCGGAGATCGCCGCCGCGGTCCTGGCGATCGCCCGCACCAACATGCTGCACACCGATTTTCCCGGACGGCTGTGCCGCGAAGGCAACATGGCCTTCCCGTTCTCGCCCTCCGACATCGAGGCGGGGCCGGTCTACCGCTTCAGCGTTTTTCACACGGTCGTCCCCGACGACCCGCTCGAAATGTTCCCGATCGAGCATGAAAGGGTGTGAGCGATGCCCCGCATCCGCGACATCGCCCAGGTGTGCAAGAGCAAGAACGCCGGCCCGTTCGAATTGACGATCGACGTCGTCTTCGACGATCCGGCGCTGTTCGAGACGGTGAAGCGCACCGGCATTCTGTCGTCGTCCCTGTTCGCCCGGCTCTACGCCGTGCGCGCCGAGGACGTATTGTTCACGGTCTATGACGCGGCGCTGGCGTTCAAGGCGACCCTGCCGCGCCTCGTGCCGGCCGGCGAGATCGGCGATACCGACGTCTACGGCGCGCAGCAGCACGCCCCATTGCTCGATGTGGAGATCCCGGTTTGAGCGGGCGGAAGGTCTGCCCGTGGCGGATCGTATCGAGCCGGATCACCTATGAGGACCGCTGGCTGCGGCTGCGCAGCGATCGCTGCCAGACTGCCGAAGGCGCGGTGATCGATCCCTATCACGTGATCGAAAGCGCGGACTGGATCAACGTCGTGGCGTTGACGCGCCATTGGCAGCTTCTCCTCACCCGCGAGTACCGGCACGGATGCGGCGATGTGGTGATCGGGCTCGTCGGCGGTTTGATCGAGCCCGACGATAGATCCGCCGAGGCCGCCGCGCGCCGCGAATTGCTGGAAGAGACCGGCCATGGCGGCGGAGCATTCACGCAGATCCTGGTTTGCTACGCCAATGCGGCCCGGCAGAACAATAAGGTGACCTCGTTCCTGGCGGTCGACGTCGAGCCATTGGCCGAACCGCATCTCGATCCTGGCGGCGCCGAAGCGATCGAGATCGTCGAGGACGATCTGCCGACAGTGCTTTCCCGTCTGCGCCGGAACGAGTTGCGGATGTCGGCAACGCATGTGGCGGCGCTGTGGTCTGCCGCAGCGGCCATTACGACCGGAGCGGTGGCCACAACCGAAGACCTTCGCACAGGGCTGTACGCAGCGCTGGCAACGTCGCCACGTGCGGAGTAGCCGTCACGCTTCGCCCCTGGTCCTCTGGAGAAAGCGACTGCCATGCCTGATAGGCTGCTCCCCACCACCGTCGTCGGCAGCTATCCGCAGCCGGACTGGTTGATCGACCGCGAGCGGCTTGTCCATCTGCCGCCGGTCAGGGTCAGCGGCCGTGATCTGTGGCGCGTTAACGAGCCCTGGCTCGAACAGGCGCAGGACGACGCCACATTGCTCGCGGTCCGCGACATGGAGCGGGCCGGCATCGACATTGTCAGCGACGGTGAGATCCGCCGCGAAAGCTACTCGAACCGCTTTGCCACCGCCCTGTCCGGGGTCGATCTCGACACTCCGGGCACGGTTCCCGGGCGTAGCGGCGGCCATACGGTCGTGCCGCGCATTGTCGGGCCGATCCGGAGACTGCGCCCGGTCGAAGTGCGCGACGTCGAATTCCTGCGCCGCAATACCGACCGCTCGATCAAGATCACCTTGCCCGGCCCGTTCACGATGTCGCGCCAGGCCGTCAACGAATTCTACAAGGACGAGGAAGAACTCGTCATGGATTACGCCGCGGCGGTCAATGCCGAATTGCGCGACATGAAAGCGGCCGGGGCCGATGTGATCCAGCTCGACGAACCATGGCTGCAGGCGCGGCCCGAGGAGGCGCGGCGGTTGGCCCTGCCGGCGCTCGCACGGGCGCTCGCCGGGATCGCCGGCCCGACCGCCTTGCACCTGTGCTTCGGCTATGCCTATGTCGCGCGCAACAAGCCCAATTCCTACGCGTTCCTGTCCGAACTGGCGGAAAGCGGGATCGACCAGATCTCGATCGAGGCGGCGCAGCCGAAGCTCGATCTTTCGGTGCTGAAGGAACTCGGCGACAAGGCGATCATCTTCGGCGTCATCGACATGGGCGACCCGCAGCCGGAAAGCGCCGAAACCGTCGCCGCCCGCATCCGCGCCGCCCTCGCCCATGTGCCGCCGGAACGGCTGATCCCGGCCCCCGATTGCGGCATGAAATACCTGCCGCGCGACGTCGCCTTCGCCAAATTGCAGGCGCTCGCCGCGGGCGCTGCGATCGTGCGGCGGGAGCTTGCGGGCGCCTGACCGGCGGCTGTGCCGGCGCAGGCCGGCCCCTTATAGGAAGGCGGACCATGCCGGATGCGGCTTTCGCCTATGTCGTCGTCGGCGCCGGCTCGGCCGGCTGCGCGCTCGCCAACCGTTTGAGCGAGGACCGCGCGGCGCGCGTCTTGTTGCTCGAAGCGGGCGGCTGGGATCACGACCCGCTGATCCACATCCCGCTCGGCTGGGGCCGGATCTTGAGGCAGCGGCGGCACGACTGGATGTACTTCGCCGAGCCTGAGTCCAGTATGGGCGGGCGCGCCGTCGAATGCGCGCGCGGCAAGGTGATCGGCGGCTCGTCCTCGATCAATGCGATGGTCTATGTGCGCGGCCACCGCGGCGACTACGACCGCTGGGCGGCGGCGGGGTTGCCGCATTGGTCCTACGCCCATCTGTTGCCCTATTTTCGCCGCCAGGAAACGTGGGAGGGCGGAGCCGGCGCCTATCGCGGCGGCGACGGGCCGCTCGCGACGCAGTTCTCGCGCTACCGCGATCCGCTCGTCGACGCCTTTCTCGCCGCCGGCATTGCCGCCGGACACAAGACCACGGCCGATTACAACGGCGCCGAGCAGGAAGGCTTTGGCCGCTCGCAGATGACGATCCGGCGCGGGCGGCGGTGCAGTGCGGCGGTCGCCTATCTGCGCCCGGCCCTGGCGCGGCGCAATCTCGTGATCAGGACCCGGGTTTTGGCGATCCGGATCCTGTTCGAGGGACACCGCGCCGTCGGGGTCGAATATGTCGAGCGCGGCATGCGCCGCGTCGCGCGGGCCGAGCGCGAGGTGATCCTGTCGGGCGGCGTCGTCAATTCGCCGCAACTGCTGATGCTGTCGGGGATCGGCGACCCGGCGGCCTTGCGGCCTCTGGGGATCGCGGTGCAAACGGCGCTGCCCGGGGTCGGCCATAATCTGCAGGACCACGTCTCGGCGTCGATCGCCTATGCCCGCAGGGAGCCGGGTCCATTGCACAGGAGGATGCGCGCCGACCGCATCGCCTTGGACCTGATGCGCGCCTATGTCCGCGGCACCGGCATCGCCAATGACCAGCCGCACGGGCTGATGGCCTTTCTGAAGACCGCGCCCGGCTTGCCGTTGCCCGACATCCAGTTGCTGTTCAACGCCGCCCCGCTCGGCGCCGGCCCCTATTTGCCGCCCTTTGCGCCGCCTTATGCCGACGCCTTCGCCTGCCGCGTCGTGCTGTTGCGGCCGCAGAGCCGCGGCGAGATCACGCTCGCTTCGGCCGATCCGCGCGCGGCGCCGCGCATCCGGCAGAATTTTCTCGCGGCCGACAGGGATTGGTCGACCCTCCGGGCGGGGCTGCGCCTCGTGCGCGAGATCGGCAATGCGGCGCCGCTCGCGCTGTTCTCGGCCGGCGAAATCGCGCCCGGGCCGCAGTGCCGCTCCGACGCCGAACTCGACGCCCATATCCGCGCCACCGGGATCACGGTCCACCACCCGCTTGGCACCTGCCGGATGGGACGGGAGAGCGACCCGATGGCGGTCGTCGATCCCGAATTGCGGGTGCTTGGGGTCGAGGGCCTGCGCGTCGTCGACGCCTCGGTGATGCCCGACCTTGTCGGCGGCAACATCAACGCTCCGGTGATCATGATCGCCGAAAAGGCCGCCGATTTGATCCGCGGCCGCCCCGCGCCGGCCCCGGTCAATGTGTGAGGGCCGCGCGCACCGTCATCGCGAGCGCCGTGTCGCCGGTGACGTCCGATGGACCGTTGGGCCTGTGGACGCCGGCGGTCGCGGCGACGACGAGATCGAGGCTCGGCACGACGTAAACGCGCTGGCCGCCATAGCCGAGGCCGCCGACCCAGGCGACGTCATGAGTATCGATCCTTTCGTGACCGAGCCACCACAGATAGCCGTAGCCGTCGGCAATGTCGAACAGCCAGCCCGGGGGGCTGTGCGGCGCGGTCATCTCTCTGATCCAGGCGGCCGAGACGATCCGATGCCCTCGCCAGATGCCGCGGCGCCAGGCCGCGCGGGCGCAATAACAACCCGTTGGACGCCGAAGGCTCGCCGTCTCGCAATCGACCCCATGCCCAGTCCGCGATCCCGAGCGGGTCGAACAGCGCCTCTTTGGCAAACGGGTCGAGCGGGCGTCCCGAGACTTTTTGCAGAATGGCGCCAAGCAGCTCGACGCCGCCGCTGTCGTAATCCCATACGGTCCCCGGCGTCGCCGCGAGCGGCTGCGCGAGCACCAGGCGATCCGGGTCGGCCGCCTCCACCATCCGCCGCCAGATGTTTGACGGATCCTGGTAGGAGACGGCGTGCTCGGGCCATAACAGACCCGAAGTCATCGACAGCAGGTTGCGCAATGTGATGCGCTCCTTGCCCGGCGTGCGCAGATCGGCATCCTTCGGAAAGAACGACAGGACCGGAGTGTCGAGGCTCCTGAGCCAGCCGCGGTCGAGGGCGATGCCGGTGAGGAGCGCGACAACGCTCTTTGTGACCGAATGCAGGGCGTGCACGGTGCTTGCATTCCAGGCAAACGGCTCGACCCCGAAATAATGCTCGTAGACGAGCACGCCGTGGCGCACGACGACGACCCCATTGGGATCGGCTTCGGTCAGCTTTTCGAGACGCGGGCCGATCGCGCAGATCAGTTTCGGGTCGAGACCCTCCTGCGCCGGTGCGGCAACCGTCCAGCCGTCGTGCATGTCGGCCGGCGCGCCGCACATTGCCGGCGGCGCGGCCAAGGCGATTGCCGGAAGCAGCACGAGGCCGAGCGCCGCGCTCAGCCCTATCCTGGTTATACGTGCCGACCGAGATCGCGCGCTTGCGCCGCTCCTGTGCATGCAAGGTCCCCTCCCGCCTGCCTGACAAGGGTGGGTATTGGGTCATAGCGGCGTGTGGAAAGACTGTCATTCCGGGGCGCGGGCGTAGCCCGCGGGCCCGGAACCCATGCACACGGGCCTTTGCCTGCCCTGGCAAAGCCGGTGTTCATGGCTTCCGGGCCCGGCGCGGAGCCTGTCCTCGGGCCGCGCACAGCGCGGACCCGGGGGCGCCGTCCCGGAATGACGAGTTCTACTGTAAGATCAAGCTGATAACCATATCCCACTCGGCCGTATCTACCCTTATTAGCCTCCCGCTTGCGGAGGGGAACGACGCCCGGAGACCCGACCGAAGATCCGCTCCTCAAGCCTATCCGCACCGTACTCTACGCCCTCTATGGCGACCGGATCGAGCGGCTGGTGCTGTTCATCTCGCTCTCTCGCGCCGCCGATCCCGCAACCCCGGAACGCGGCCGTCTCGGCCGCATGTGGGCGGTCCTTCGAGAACCTCGGGAGCCCGCGTTCCGAGAGGCCGGGCTCTCGATCGGCGTCGCGTTCGGTCGGGTCAGCGGCGGGGGATAAGGCCCAAGATCCGCCCGGCGGCGGCAAGGTAGACCGGCGACGGGGCGATGGCGTTCCGGCTCAGGCAGGCCTCGGTGAATTTGATGACGTGCTCGTCGCCATGCGCGACGGCACGCTCGGCGAGCGCGTCGCCGTCCGCGCGCGGCGGTTCGATGTCCTCGGCCATCGCGGTACCGCCGCCGTAGCAGGCATAAAGGCCGCATCCGGTCTGCCAGGCATGGCGTAGCGCCTTGCAGGCGGTTGCTTCGCCGAGACAGGGGGCGAGGTTGCCGAGGGCGGCGTGGCTGGTGACGCCGTGGATAAAAGCGATCGCCGTCGGAGCATTATGGGCGTTGGCCAGACAGACCCGCGCAAATACCTCGGTCTCTTCGGCGAGCAGCGGAGCGACCGCGCCGCCGGTGTCGATCCATCCGATCACCGGAACAAATTCCGGGAAATCATTCAGCGCGGCGAGTGCGACGGTGATGTTGCCGGGCCGCCGCCGCTCGGCCGGCATGATTGGGACCCTGACGATCGCCTGGCGCGGCGTCATCCCGCCCCCGGCGCCGTCCTCCGACGAAGCGAGCGTCTGATAAGTGGCGGCCCAACTGGCGAGCGCATCGGCGAGTTCGCGCCGGCGCTCTCGGGTTTCGTCCTGCGCAAGCGCCCGCACGGCATGGCCGACGCGGATCACGCCGTGGGTTGCCGCGGCGCAAAAGCCGGGAGCAAGGCGATCGACCCAAAGCGCGACCGCCGCGCGCCACGGCATCCGCTGCAATTCCTCCGTGAAGAACAGGCTCCAATCGGCAAAGCGCTCGCGCCGGCCGAGCGCCTCGCGCCAGTCGTCGCCGCGGATGCGCTCCGCGGCCGCAGGCCTTGGTGACATCCGCGGCCGATAGCGCGCGATCCACCCCATCACCGCCTCGGGCCGGCCGAGCGCGCACAGCGCCTCGGCCACCATCGGCGCATGATTGAAATTGCCGTTGTCGAGCGCGATCCCGTAAGGGGCGATCGCGTCGAGGGCCTCGTCGAGTATTGCATAGGATTCCGGCGGCATCGCATCCTCCTTTCTGCTCAGCGTTGGAGCGCCGCACGCAAGACCATGTCGAGCGTCGTATTGCCGGCGAGGTTCTGGGCATAGGAATGCCCATAGACGCCGGCAGTCACGGCGACGACGAGATCCCGACTCGGCACGACATAGAGGCGCTGGCCGCCATAGCCGAGGCCGCCGACCCAATCGAAGCGCTGGCCGTCGATCCACGGCCGGCCCAGCCACCACAGATAGCCGTAGGAGTATGCGCCCCCGATCTGGAAAAGATACCAGCGGGGGAGCTGCGGCGCCGTCATCCCTTTGATCCAATCGGCCGAAACGATCTGCCGGTCATGCCAAGTGCCGCGATCCAACACGAGCTGGCCGATCTTCGCCAGATCGCGCGGCCGCAACCGCAGTCCGGCGGACGCGATCGGATTGCCGTGGAACTGTGCCCACTCCCAATGCTTGATCCCGAGCGGGTCGAACAGCGCCTCCTTGGCGAACATGTCGAGCGGTCGTTTGGCAACTTTCTTCAATATGATGCCGAGCAGCTCGACGCCGCCGCTGTTGTAATTCCATATCGTCCCTGGCGTCGCCGCGAGCGGTTGCGCCAGAACGAAACGATAAGGGTCGAGTGCCGCCGCTGCCCGCCGTACAATGTTTGCAGGATTATTGTAAGAAACGGCCAATTCGGGCCAGGCGAGGCCCGAGGTCATCGTCAACAGGTCGCGCAACGTGATGCGGTTCTTGTCCGGTGTGCGCAAGTCGGCGTACTGTGGAAAGAACGAGAACACCGGGGCATCAAGGCTCTTGAGCCAGCCGCGGTCGAAGGCGATGCCGACGAGGATTGCGACAACGCTCTTCGTGACCGAAGCTAGACGATGCACGGTGGTCGCATTGTAGGCGAGCGGATTGGCTCCGAAATAATGCTCATAGACGAGCACATCGTGCCGAACCACGACGACCCCGTTCGGATCGGCATCGGTCAGTTTTTCGAGATGCGGACCGATCGCGCAGATCAGCCTTGGATCGAGACCTTCTTGCGCGGGTGCGGCGGCCTTCCAGCCGTCGTGCAGATCGGCCGGAGCGCCGCAATTCGCCGCCGCGATCGCCGGGGCGAAGATGAGACAGAGCATAAGAAAGGCGAACTTGGCATCCGGTACGGCGAAAACCCTCACCCGCCTCGCTGCGCGAGGCACCCTCTCCCGCACTGCGGGAGAGGGGGGACCGGCCCACGGGGCCGGTGGGTGAGGGCTCATCCCACGTGCCGGCGGTCTATTTCTATTTGACCAGTTCCGGCTTGCGCGCGGCAGTCTGCTTGAACGCCGGCAATACTTCCTTGCCGAAGCGCTCCAATTGTTCGAGGCAGACCGCCTTCGGCACGCCGACCGACAGGCTGACCGAGATCCGTTCGAGAGCGGGATAGCGCTTTTCCAGGTTCTTCAGGTGCTCGACGATCTGCTCGGGCGAGCCGCACAGAAAGCCGCCCGAATGGATTGCGTCCTCGATGCGCGGCAGTTTCGCCTGCGGCGCGCGCTGGGGATCGCGCATGATCTCGATCTGCGCGTCGCTGAGGGCGCGCACGAGACGCAACTCGCCGAACATCTTCATGTTCTCTTCGTAATATTTGGCGGCCTCGCGGATGCCCTGCTCGCGAGTGTCGGCGATGTAGAAATGAAAGCCGAAGGCGAGGCGCTCGCCGAGTTCAATGTCCTTGCCGATCCGCTTGTGCGCCTCCTGCCAATTGAGCACGGTGCGGTGCATCGCCCCGCCCTCGGCCGAGCCGCCGCCAATGAGGCCCTGGATCCCGTGCCGCGCCATGAAATCGAGGGCGCGCTCCGAGCCGCCCTGGATCGGCTGCCAACATTCAACCGGGCGCTTTAACGGCCGCGGCACCAGGGTCAGGTCTTTCAGGGCATAGCCGCGATAGGGCACCTCGGGCGGCAGGGTGTAGTGCTTGCCCTTGTGCGCGAAACGCTCCTCGTTGAAGGCCTTGAAGATGATCTCGACCTGCTCCTCGAACAATTCGCGGTTGGCCGGCTGGTCGAGGAGCGGGGCGCCGAAGGTCTCGACCTCGCGGGTGTGATAGCCGCGCCCGACGCCAAAGGTCACGCGCCCGCCGGTCAGGATGTCGGCGGTGGCAAAATCCTCGGCCAGCCGCAGCGGGTGCCACATCGGCGTGATGTTGAAGCCGCAGCCGATGCGCAGGCGCTCTGTCACCCGCGCCAGATGCACCGCCATCATCAATACGTTCGGGATGCACTCATAGCCTTCGTGCTGGAAATGGTGCTCGGCCATCCAGAAGGTGTCGTAGCCGAGCCGGTCCATCAATTGCGCCATCGCCTGCGCCTTGTCGAAGACGGTGGCGAGGTGCTCGTTCGGATAGCGGCGATCATTGACCGGAATGCCGCCGTAGCCGACATTCTCGATGTCGACATGGCCGGCGAACAGGCTGTCGAATTTTGTGATCATGCCGCGATCTCCAGCGCAGGTTTGCCTTGTGCAAGGAATAGCACGGCGTGATCGCGGCTGTCGCGCGGCATCGGCCTGCCCGTCGCTGACCTGCGCCTTGAGCTAAGGATCGTTGCTCGACCGTATTCAGGCTCATATTAAAATTAAAGAACAATTTTAGAAATCATTGAAGCGATTTGGCTCGTCGAAACCTTGATCGTTGCGATCACAGGCGTACAGTATCAAGACGAATAAATACCAACATTTGCCCTACGTACCTCGATCTGTTGGAGAGAAGCAAGGCTGGTCCGCGCAGGCGCGGCCTGCCCATGACGGGAGGGGATTAAAGATGACCGATGCGATGCACAGCAAGCCGGAGGGCGAGGTCGCGGCTATCGGCCGGCTTTTTGGATCGGCTCTCGTCCAGGGGAGCGAGTTCTATATGAACACTCATAAGGAGCTTCTCGCCAACCTGGGAGTGATGTTGGAAGGTTGGTTGCAGCTCAACCGTGCAACGTTCAACAACTCCTCGCGCATGCTCCAGAGGCTCCAGGAATGCCAAAGCCTCGGCGAACTGCTCCGGCTTCAGCAGGAGTGGGCGTCCGATTATTGGCAGTGGACCGCGGCGACCGTTCCGGCCGCCGCGGACAGCGCTCCCGCCGCGCAGAGAGCGATGGCTCGCCCGCGCGAGCCCGCCGAAACCGCGCGTGCCGATATCCGGGTGAGGCGGGAGCCGGCGACGGAAAATGCGGCGGCGAGGGCGACCGCCGCGGAATAGCCGGCCCGACCCGCGGGCCGGCTGCTGCGGCCCGCGGGCACGCCCGCCCTTGCGGCATGCCGCCGAAGGGCGCACTCTTGGCCTCCAACGGCCCCAAGGCCGGCGTAACCGATCTCGGGAGGAGGCCAGGATGGCGGACGCAAAGCTGATCTCCGCGGATTCCCATGTCAGCGAGCCGCCCGATCTGTGGGTCGAGCGGGTCGACCGCAGCTATCGCGAGCGGGCGCCGCGGCTTGCGATCGACCCGCCGGGTCTGAAAGGCGCCTATTTTCTTTATGAAGGCTACGCGCCGCACCCGATCGGGATCGGCCTCGCCGCCGGCAAAAGCCCGCAGGAACTGGCCGAGTTCCTGACCAAGGGCAGCTATGCCGACGCCCGCCCGGGCGGTTGGGACCCGGCCGAGCGGATCAAGGACAACGAGATCGACGGGGTCGAGGCCGACGTTCTCTACACGACGCTCGGCTTTCGCATCTTCTGGCTCAAGGATGCGGGGCTGCAGGAACAGTGCTTCCGCGTCTACAACGACTGGCTCGCCGAGTATTGCGCTTATGCGCCGCAGCGCATGGCCGGGCTGGCCTTGATCTCGCTCTACGACCCCGAAGCCGGCGCCCGGGAACTGGCCCGCTGCGCCAGGATGGGGTTGAAGGGCGCGATGATCTGGTGCTCGCCGCCGGAAGACCGGCCCTACAGCTCCGACCTCTACGATCCGTTCTGGGCGGCGGCCGAGGAATTGCGCATGCCGGTCAGCCTGCACGCAATCACCGGGATGGGGGTCGAGAGCCAGTGGAACTGGGGCGAGCGCTATATGCGCACCACGGTTCTCTCTCATGAAGTGGAAAAATCGTTCAGCGTGCTGATGTTCTCGGGCGTACTCGACCGCTTCCCCGAATTGCAGATCGTCTCGGCCGAGAACAATTGCGGCTGGATCCCCTATTACCTGCAGCGGATGGACCGGCTGTTCGAGCGCTCGCGCATCGCCTCCGGCTTCAAGATGAAGGCGAAGCCGAGCGAGTATTTCCGCAGGCAGATGTGGTGCACCTATATCGACGACTATGTCGGGGTGCAGAGCCGCCGCTTTATCGGCGTCGACCGGATGATGTGGTCGTCCGACTACCCGCACCAAGCCTCGTCCTGGCCGCACTCGCAGGAGGTGGTGGCGCGCGACTTTGCCGAGGCGAGCCCCGAGGAGCGCTTTCAGATCACCCGCGGCAACGTCGCCCGGCTCTACGGGTTCGCATCCTGAGCGCGCGCGCCGCCGCCCTTATCCGCCGCCGGGCTGCCCGCCGTTCGGAGCCCAGGGCTGCTCGACCCCGGGGATCGTGTGGATCAGCGGCGTCACGGCGTGGATCAGTTTGAACGCGGCGAAGCAGGTCCCGTCCAACACCGCGAGGCCGATCGCCAGGGTCAACAGGACGGCGCTGACGTCGCCAAAGCGGCTCTTCCGGGGATCGAGCGGCGAGCGTCCGGATCGGTCGTTGTGCGGGGTGAGCGGCTGCATGCGAGGTTCGATTTCGGGCGATGGAAGACAACCGGCAATTTGGCCGTGCGAAGCCGCGCGTCAATGCGCGGAATCGGCAGGAAAGCCATGCGCCCGGCGCTTAGGACGGGCGCGCCGGCGGGATCGGGAGGCAGCGCGGCCAGGCGCCGGGCGGCGGCTTCGGACAATCCTGCGGCGGCAGGTCGACAACCGGCGGGGGCGTATGGCCAAAGCTGCCGGGATAGATCGAATCGAGCGTCGAGCCGTGGCAGCCGGCGAGCCACAAGCCGGGCAACAGCAGGATCAACAACCGCAACACCGTCACCGCAGCGCTCCCCTTCCGCGCAACGGCGGCATTCTACCTCCGTCGCGCGCGCAACCCGAGACATCTTTGGAGCGCGGGCGAGACGCCTGCGTTGCTGCGGCGTTTGCCGGCGTGCGAGCCCAGGGAGGCGGGCTTGAGCGAATACCAGTATTACGAATTTCAGGCGATCGACCGCCCGCTCAGCCCGGCGGACCGGCAGGAATTGCGGGCCCTGTCGACGCGGGCGCGGATCACCGCCACCAGCTTCACCAATCATTACAATTGGGGTGACTTCAGGGGCGATCCGGCGAAATTGATGGAGCGCTGGTTCGACCTGCACCTTTACTTTGCCAATTGGGGGACGCGCCGGCTGATGATCCGCTGGCCGCAGCGATTGGTCGACCGCGCGCGCCTCGACCGATTTCTGCGCGAGGTCGAATGCGCCGAGTTGCAGGAAGCAGGCGACTACCTGATTCTCGACATCCTGCGCGACGACGAGCCTGGGGATGTGGAATACCGGGAGTGGGACGAGGGGGAGGAAGAGGACTCGGGCTGGCTCGCCGCCTTGGCGCCGTTGCGCGGCGACGTCATCGACGGCGATCTGCGGCTCTTTTATCTGCTGTGGCTGATCGCGGTCGAGGACGACGCGTTCGAGCCGGAGGAAGCGGAGCCGCTGCCGGGAATCGGGCCGATGACAGCCTCGCTCGAAGCCTTTGCCGAGTTCTTTGGTCTCAACCCCGACCTCGTCGCGGCGGCGGCCGAGCGCTCCGCCCCGAACCTCGCCGAGGCGGTCTCGGCAGACGCCGCTCGCGGGATCATCGCGGCGCTGGACGAGCGCGAGAAGACCGCCCTCTTGTTGCGGCTCTACCAGGGCGATCCCCACGCGGCGATCGAATTGCGCGCTGCGGTCCGCGAGCACGCAACGCCGATTCCTGCCGCGCCGGTGTCGGCCGGCCGGGCCGTCGGCGAATTGCGCGCCCGCGCCGAAGCGATCCGCCGCGCCCGCGAGCAGGCAGCCGCCGAGAGGGCCGAGGCCGAACGGCGGCGCCAGGCCGAGGAGGCGGAGAAGGCCCGGCGCGAACGGCTGAAAGACATCGTGCGCAAGGGCGAGCGCGTATGGGCCGAGATCGAGGGCGAGATCGAGCGCCGCAACCCTGCCGGCTACGACCGGGCGGCGAGCCTTCTCGCCGATTTGCGCAGTCTCGCCGAGGAGCGCGGCACGACCGCGGAGTTTGCCCGCCGTCTGCAGGCAATCCGCGAGCGGCACGCCCGCAAGGAGCGGTTTCTCGCGCGACTGGCGGGGATGGGGTAGGGGGCGCGCCGGCGCCGGCTTTGGAAAAGGGCGAACACGCGTAATGAGCGCGGCGGGCCGCGTCCGACGAGGACAGGCATCATGCCTGTTGACATGTGATTTGTATGCTTTCATGTCTTGCACATGGCAGCGATGATTCAAATCCGCAATGTACCGGGGGCGCTGCATCGCCGGCTCAAAGCGCGTGCGGCGCTGGCCGGCATGTCGCTATCCGACTACCTGCTCGGTGAAATTCGCGAGATCGCCGAGCGGCCGACGCTCGACGAACTGCGCGTGCGTTTGCAGCGCCGTCCGGGTGTGACGCCCTCCGTGGCGCCCGCCGAGGCGGTCCGCGCCGAACGCGACCGCCGATGATCGTCGTCGACGCTTCGGCCCTGATCGAGGCGCTCTTGCGCACGCCGGCGGCGGAAGCGGTGGAACAACGGCTGTTCGACGCGCGCCGGACATTGCACGCACCTCATCTGCTCGATGTCGAGATCGCCCAGGTCGTCCGCCGCTACGCGGCGGCCGGCGATATCGACGCCGAGCGCGGCCGCGCGGCGCTCGCCGACCTGGCCGACTTTCCGCTGCGCCGGTATCCGCACGATCTCCTGCTACCGCGCATCTGGGAGCTGCGACACAACCTTACGGCCTATGACGCCGCTTATGTCGCCCTCGCCGAAGCGCTCGACGCGCCGCTCGTCACGCGCGACCGGCACCTCGCCGCCGCCTCCGGCCACCATGCGCGGGTCGATCTGGTGTAAGGCTTTGCCGTTCGCGGCAGGCTGGTGGGCATGGCTGATGCCGAGGAACACCAAGCCTATGCCGCACCCCTACCGTGGCGGTGAGGCCCGATCCGGCGCAATCAGGGCCAGTTTGGGAAAGTAGGTACGGTAGCGCGCGGCATCGCGCGTCATTAGCCGATATCCGGCGACAGCGGCATGGGCGCCGATGAAAAAATCCGGAAGCGGCGAGCGTTTCGTCCCTCCCCCGCGCCGGTAGGCCAAAAAGGACTTGCCTGCGAGAAAGGCGGCTTCCATGACGTCGAGGAGAACGTTGCTGTCGACCAATACGGCGGCCATTCAGTCGTCGCGGGTCAGCGCCATGATGGCATCGGTGCTCATCGCCACATCGCCGCGACCTCGCAGATGAGCGACGAGGCGAGTGCCCCGGCCGTCCTTGTTCCGGGCCTCGGCTCGGACGATCCGCACGACCTCGCCGTCAAACTCGAATGTGACCTCCGTATGCGGCAGCAGACCCGCCCGTTCGCGAATGTCGGCTGGAATGATCACCTGCTCTTTTGAGGTAATATGCATCGATTCTTCCTTACCTTTACATGTAAGAGTAAGGAAACCGATACGCAAACACAAGGCTCGCCGGGCGCCCACGCAGTCTACCCCTGCCTCGAAGCGGGCTCACCTCATCGGATTGAATAGCTCATATGTCCAAGCCATAATGGCCTGATGAAGACCGCCGGCATCACTGAAGCCAAGAACAATCTGAGCGCCTTGATCGACGGCCTCAAAGGCGGGTCGCCGGTCCTGATCGTCGATCGCGGACGGCCCGTTGCGCGGCTGGAGCCGGTGACGTCCGGCTGCGGAGGCGGGCAGGACGGGAGGCTCTCGCGACTGGTCCGCGAGGGCCTTGTGCGACCGCGCCGCGCCGCGCCGCCGATGACCCTGTTCAGCGATCCGCCGCCGCGCGCTAAGCCGGGCGCGTCGGCAGTCGACGCGCTCCTCGATGAGCGCGGCGAAGGACGGTGATATTCTGGGATGCTTCGGCGATCGTACCGCTGCTGATCGCCGAAGCGGCGACGCACAGCCTGCAAACGCTTGCAGCGCGCGACCCGGACATGCTGGTGTGGTGGGGGTCGGGGGTCGAATGCGTTTCGGCGCTGGCCCGGCTCGAACGGGCCGCGGCACTCGATACCCATGCGGCGGCAATGGCGTTTGACCGGCTGAAGCAACTCGCTGATGGCTGGCACGAGATCGAGCCGACCGAGGCGGTTCGCGAGACTGCGACGCGGTTCCTGCGCGTGCACCCGCTGCGGGCCGCCGACGCGCTCCAGCTCGCGGCGGCCTTTGTCGCCGCAGAACACCGTCCGACCTCGCTCCAGGTGGTCACGCTCGACGAGCGTCTCGCCGGCGCGGCGCGGAAAGAGGGTTTCGTGGTCCTCGATGTCGCTGCGCAATAAGCGCGGAGTTGGCGGAGGGGGCGTCCGCCTTCCGCCCATCTACCAATGTCCCTAGCCGTCCCCTAATGCCCTATTAACTATAAGAACAGAAAGGCTTTCTGTCTTTCTGCGTCTCTGTCTGTCTCTTGAAGATCGCCCCAATCTCAGCTATGTTTGTGGGTAGATTCGTGGGCAAGAAAGAGGCGGAAATGGCGCGCGAAACGGGGAGACTTGCGGCGGTTGCCCTGCCCAAGCTCAAGCCCGGTATGCACGCGGACGGCGGCGGGCTCTATCTGCAAGTGACAGAGAGCGGGGCCAGGACATGGATCTATCGATTCATGCTCAACGGCCGGGCTCGCGAAATGGGCTTGGGGCCGCTCCATACGATCGCTCTCGCCGAAGCGCGAGAGAAGGCGAGAGAGTGCCGGAAGCTCCGCCTTGAGGGTATCGACCCGATCGAAGCGCGCAACGCGAAGAAAACCGAAGCACGGCTCGCCGCAGCAACGGCTATGACGTTCCGGGAGTGCGCCGAGGCGTGCATCGCCGCGCACAAGGCCGGTTGGAAAAACTCAAAGCACGCGGCGCAATGGCCCTCCACCCTCACCACCTATGTCTATCCGATCTTCGGCGACCTCCCGGTTCAAGCGATCGATACGGGGCTCGTCATGAAGGCGTTGGAGCCGATTTGGACGGCGAAGCCGGAGACAGCAAGTCGGGTGCGCGGGCGGATAGAGAGCGTCTTGGACTGGGCGACGGCGCGGGGCTACCGGAAGGGCGAGAATCCGGCGCGCTGGCGCGGTCATCTCGAAAACCTGTTGCCGAAGAAGAGCAAGGTTCAGCGGGTAGAGCACCACGCGGCCCTGCCATATGGCGAGATCGGCGAGTTCATGGCGGCGCTGCGGCAACAGGACGGGATCGCCGCTCGGGCACTCGAATTCGCCATTCTGACTGCGGCCCGCACCGGCGAAGTCATCGGTGCCCGATGGGAGGAATTCGACCTCACTGAGCGGACATGGACCGTGCCAGGCGAGCGCATAAAGGCCGGCAAGGAACACCGTGTCCCGCTGTCTGGTCGGGCGCTCGCGATCCTCGAAGAGATGGCTGCGATCCGGCAAAGCGACTTCGTCTTTCCTGGCGGCCGGGCGGGTCGACCGCTCTCTGATATGGCGCTCTTGATGACCCTGCGGCGCATGGGCCGCGGCGATCTGACCGCGCATGGCTTCCGCTCGACGTTCCGCGATTGGGCCGCTGAGCGGACGAATTTCCCGAGCGAAGTCGCCGAGATGGCGCTGGCACATACCGTCCCGGACAAAGTCGAAGCCGCATATCGCCGCGGCGATCTGTTCCAGAAGCGGCGCCAACTGATGGAGGCTTGGGCGAAGCACTGCGAGGCGCGCAAGGTCCCTGGCGACATAGTGAGTTTGTCAGCAGCGAGCGGAGCGCGGGCGTAGGGCGGGTTGACGGCAAAGCTCACCCCGCACCCCGCGAGCGCGGCAGATGATCGGGGCAGCACCGAAAAGGCGTTCGGTTGTGACGAACTCAGCGCCGCGCGCCGAAAGAACTCCAAACGTTTGAGAAAGCTGCGGCAGAGTGACGCGGCTCAGCCTGGCCCGCTCCTGCCTTTATGTTTATACTGCCGATCACAGCAATTCGCCGGAGCCCTACTCGAATGCGAGTGGGCGCTAGCGCGACTATTGCCCTTTCTGAAACAGGAGTTCGAAAGTGACCATGATGTTCTCGGTCGCGGAGTTCTGTCACGCGCACGGCATATCGCGCGGCACCTTTTACAAGCTCCTTGGCGATAATCGCGCGCCGAAGGCGGTGAAGATCGGCCGGCGGACGCTAATCAGCAGCGAGGCGGCCGAGGAGTGGCGCCGCAGGATGGAGCAAGAGGCGGCTATTTCTGCCGCTTAAGCTGGCGAGGGACCGGACCCCGACCGGACCCCCTGCCTTCCTGACATGAGCCCGCCGCGCCGCGACGATTAACGGCGCAATTCAGCGCATTCCCGAGCGCACTCCCGTCCCGCGGGCCATGAACCGCGGGCGGGGGAGGGTTCGGCTTGCAGACGTGGGGGGCCGTTCAGCTACGATCCAGCAAGTAGGGCGATCAACAGCGATCTCCCGAGCGAGGTAAGGAGCCGTATGGAATATATGCTTTCTGTCCCGGTCTTCTGTCGGGATCATGGTGTAAGCCGAAGCCTGTTCTATCGCCTGCTTAAACAGGGTCAGGGGCCGCGCTTAACCAAGGTGGCCCGCAGAACTCTGATTTCGGCCGAGGCCGCGGCCGAGTGGCGAGCCCGGATGGAACGGCAAACCGAGCAAGCCGCGCCGCCCGCCAAAGCGTCCGACGGACAACGCCAAGGCAGGCAACGGAAGGCAGCCACCGCCAGCGTGGAGGCAGCATGATTGAGCCTCGTCCGATATGGGTAAAGGAGCCGTATCCCCCCTGCTTCCCCGAAGACCCGAAGTTGGCTCAGCTACTCGGCAGCAACTACTATCCAAGGTTGGGGCGCTTCAAACTGAGAATGAAGCGCCGCCACGCCCGCGACCTCCGCAAGGGGCTGTTCGGCCCGAAGGGTTCCCGGAATGTGCCAGATAAGGAAGGGGGTGCAATGAACTTTGCACTCCCCAATGGCTGGACCCTTCGCCTGACGTACCATCCCGCTCGCGGCGGCGACCCCGAAAGGGGCTGGGAAGCTGGCGATGTTGACGCGGAGTTTATCCCGCCGAGGCCGCTCAAGTCGCGCTTACTCCCGCGGCAGCAGCCGGCATACTCAGTGGCCGAAGCGCACCCTTGACGCTCGCGGCCGGATCAGCTTCCGAGCCCCGGCAATAGTGCGGCCCGGCGCCGGCTAGAGAGCCGCAGGGCCGAAGACAACAGCGACAGTTAAACGTAGGCCCGGTGCGTCTATGTGCCGGCCCTGCGATAGCTGCGCTCGTTCCCAACCCTTAAAGGGTGCCGGCCCCTACAGCCGGCACCCAAACGAGGACTTTACTGAGTGGACCTATCATACGACACGAACCCTCCGGGAAGCAATGCGTTACCCGGACACAACGGAGAGGCTCTGGCATTGAAAGGGCCAGAGCCGCACGACAAGGCCGATAATCAGAACGACATGGCGGACGACGGTGGCGGAGCCGGAAAGGAGTCGCAGAGCAATGACCGTATCGTAGCGCCGAAGCCCAATGCTCTGTGGCATACGCCGAACCGGGAGGCTTGGGCGACGGTCTTCGGGCGACACTACCCCGTCCCGTCAGACGAGTTCCGCCATTGGTTTTCAGGGCAGTTCTTCAAGCTCAACGGAGGACCGGTCGGCCGAAATAGGCTCGACGAGTTTGTGAATACGTATTCAGCCAAAGCCCTGTTCGAAGGTCCGCAGCATCGGGTTCATTTGCGAGTAGCGCAGCAAGACGGCGCGGTTTGGCTCGATTTGGCGGACGCGGAGAACCGGGCGATACGGATTGACAAGGAAGGCTGGCTCGTCGTTCCCGCTGGGAAAGTGGCGCCAAAGTTCTTCCGGCCGCCTAATATGAGGCCGCTACCTAGACCATTGCGGGGGGAAGCCGATGTGAGCCTCTTACGCAAAGTATTGAACCTGCCCAATGAGGACACGTTCCGGCTGCTGCTGATATGGCTCTCGTTCATCATCATCCCGGATCAGCCATATCCGGTGATCGCGGTCAGCGGACCGGCGGGCGCGGCCAAATCCTCATTCGCGAAGTTGGTTCGGACAACGATCGACCCGAACGAAGTGCCAATGATAGGAATGCCGCGCGGCCAAGACCTCGCAGCCCACGCAAAGAACAATCCTATCCTGTGCTTCGATAACCTTTCGGCTATAAAACCGAGCTTGGCCGATGATCTGTGCCGCCTGGCGACTGGCGGCGGCTTGGGCGGGCGCCGGCTCTATACCGATAATGCCGAAGCCACCTTTACCGCGCAACGGCCGATCATTCTGACGGGTATCAACGACGTGGCGACGCGCGGGGATCTCGCGGACCGGTCGATCATGGTCCGCCTTGATAGGATATCGGAGGCCGAGCGACGGACCGATGCGGAGATACGGGAAGCGTTCGCCCTCGACCATCCGCGCATTCTGGCCGCGCTGTTAGATATGGTCGTAACGGGCTTGCGGCGGCTGGATGACGTTCGCAGAGAGCGGCGCAGGCTCCCGCGCATGGCGGACTTCGCTAGGTGGGGCTACGCGGTGGCGCCAGCAGTTGGGTGGAGCGTGGAGGGGTTTGAGCGGGCGTACCGTGCGAATCGTAATGAGGCATTCGAGGCGGTTATTGAGGATGACCCTATCGCACCGCACATTCTGAACCTTTTGGAAGGGCTGCCGGACAAAGCTTGGCAAGGGACCACCGAGCAATTGTGGACTAGGCTCAAGAATACCGCGGGAGAGGCCGCGCGCGCGTTCGAATTTCCGCAAAACGCCGCGGTACTCGGGAAAGCTCTTCGCCGGATAGAACCCGCTTTGGGCGCGCACGGCGTGAATATGGAGCGGGAACGGGTGACGGCAGGGACGCGGATAACTTTGTGGGCCAGAGCATAAAGGAGGCATGGCGGATGCGGATGTAGGGTCTGGGCGCGATCTGCCATTCCCAACTGCCATTCCAAAAGCGAGCGTTTCTGCGGCTTTCGGGCAGGAATGGCAGATATGGCAGTTGTGGAAAGGATTTGGGGTCGCGTCGGTCCGCGGCCCCTCCCTTCCTGTCTCTCTATTCCTTTTTTCTTGAAAAAGAGGAACTGCAACAACTGCCATAGAGTGGAATATCTTATTTATTCCAAAGCCTTAAATATGGCAGGTCCGCGGCACCCGACCTGCCATCACCCACCATGTGCTGCCATTGACTGGCGGGCGCAGCGGGAGCTTGTCGAGAGTCGGGTAACGCTCCCCGAGCCTCAACAAGCGCGTTCATCAGGTGTGGGGGCTTGTGCCCCCCTCCCAGCCCGTTCCCCTCCTCAGAAGCAGCGCGCGCGTTGTCCTAGGGGCATTCTGGGCCGGATTGGAGATGATCAGATCATGCCGCGCCCGATCTGTCGTCCTCCGCCATGCGCTGCCGTGGATCGCCCGGGCGCAGAGCGCGCTCGGCGGCCGTTGTTGTGTCACGCGCCATCAAATCCAGGGTTACGGCTTAGTAAGGCTCTCTCTGTCGGCCGCTGCCGGTGGTCCAGTGGCTTGGGAGGACTTTTGGACCAAAAGGGACATAAGCGCCTTGGCCGCGTCGACAACATGATTGAGAGGATGTGCGGTGCAGTAGTTGGAGACCCACGCAAGAATGCCATTGGCATCGACAATATGAAGCGGGTCGCCGGGCGGGTTGCCATACGTCACCGCACCACTCAAAAACCCGAAAACCCAAGCGCCTTGATCTATCCATCCGACTGAACCCGGCTTATGCATAGTCCAAGTGCCGCACGAGAGCCCACCACTGCCAAGAGTGGTGACCTTCTGCGCTTGGGTCGGTGTAGCTAATACTGCACTGAACACGAGGAACAGGACGACAAATTTATTTATGTGTTGTCGCTCAGACTTGATAAACTGCTTCCTTCCACAGGAGCCATATTGAGGAAAACCACTTCCGGGCTGGCTCAACAGCGGCCGAAAAGATAATTTCGATCTCATCGTCAGATCCACCGAAATTCCAAATGTGGTTTAAATAAAATAAGAGCCGGGTTTCATTGGGATACGGAGTGCCCTTGGCGATAAGTTCGGCTGCTTTTTTTGCTTTAGCTTTGGCAGCTTTGTGTATTAATCGAAATGCTTCCTCACCGGATGTAGGCTCGGGCCAGTGCTGGATTCGATTCCCGGCCTTATACTCATCGCTGCGTCGGCGGTCGAGGGTGTCAGCCTCAACCAATTCATAAAGTTCTGTCCTGCTTGCAACCCTCAATTCGAAGTCGGGCCGGGCAGCATCGATCAAAGCGGCAGAGGATGCATCTCGGATGATTCCCACTTTTGCCGCAACAAATGCTTCGCGGACAAAGTTTAACTCGGGCCGCGTGAACAAATCTTTGCACCCGAACACATCCATTAACGCGGCGACATAGCCCCGAAGTTCAGCAGGAGGGCGCGGAAACTGCAACTGTGTTCGAGTGTGGGTGACAATCTGCTTCATAATCCGTTTGCGAATTTGCTCGTCAGCGTTCAACATTGAAAAATTGCCGGGCACGGTATGAGATTCTCTAGATATTGTGCTGCTGCCGTGCGTTGCAAGCGCATGCGACCCCGCCCCGGTCGTGCTACGGTGAGCTATGCAGAACCTTCTCTCCCGATGCCTCCGGGCACTCCTCGACCGCGCGGCCGACACGATCACGCAGGCGCACCTCTGGCTCGCCGATTGGCTCTATGGCCCGTCCCCCGAAACCGGGGCCGACAGGCTCCGCGCGGCGCGGCTCCGGCGCTTGGTGGAAGAGGGCCGGGCATTCGGCCTTTTGGACGAGGGGGAGGACGAAGCGACGCTTGCCCGGCATGAGGCCCAGCGGCAATTCCGCTGGCTATACGGGGGTCGCCTTGGATGAAGCTCGTATTCCCAACGGTCTTATATCTCGCACTGGCTGCCAGTCCGGCCTTGGCGCAATCTGCGCTCCCCAATCCGGCCCGCACGCCGGGAGCGGTCAATCCCGCGGTCACGCAGGCCAATATCAAGGAGACGATCTGCAAGCGCGGCTGGGCCAAGTCGGTCCGGCCGCCCGAGAGCTACACCAGAAAGCTGAAGCGCCAGCAGATCCGGGAATGGCGCTATGCCGATCAGAAGCTCGGCCACTTTGAAGAAGACCATCTGATCCCGATCGAACTCGGCGGCTCGCCGACCGATCCGAAGAACCTTTGGCCGGAGCCGCACTCTCCCCTTGGAGGATGGGGGAGCACCCGCAAGGATATCCTAGAGCGGCGCCTCAATCGCCTTGTCTGCTCCGGCCAACTATCGCTCGACGAGGCACGGCAGGCGATTGCGCGGAACTGGATCGATGCCTACCGACATTATGTCCGCACCTCCATCCCGTGATATTCTGAAGCTCATGGCCGAACCCGAATCCAAACTTGCCCAAGCCGAGCGTCACGTTCGCGAGGAGATGGAGCGGGTCGAGTGCCAAAGGCGATCGTTGCCGAGCATCGAAAGGCGCAACGCTGATGCCACGCTCCATCGAAGGAACCTGCTGCGTATGCGGAGAACAGCTTCAATTCGTGAAGAGTCCCCATCCGGGCAGGTCGGTCTCGCAGTGGGGCGACCTGATCATTTGCCGTGAGTGCGAGCGGGATAATCACGATGGGATCGTGATCGCGAGCCATCCGGACTTGCCAGAGCGGATCAAGAAGGCAGGCGGCGCTTTCGTTCTCAGCATGGAAGGGCATATCGTGATTCCGCCGATCGACTCGAATTAGGGCGCTGTAACGGTCCGTTAGGCTGCGTGTCCGTTCGCGCAAGCTGCCGCCGGAAGCAATAACTCGGTGTTCGGCTAAGTTTTGGCGTGACCTTGATGCTTACTAAAATTAGCGATCAAAGGTCGTAGACTCATCTCCATCGACTATAATCAATTTGCGAGCGCCAAGCATTGCGATTCTTGATCTAAAATGTTGGCCATTATCCATATCGATTGTAATGATTGCATAATCCGAATCGGAGACATCATCTGAGATTCGATATTTGCCGGTCTTGGCGGGTCCAATAGTGGCCATTGAGATGGTTCCACTGGTAAAATTGGAAATACTGTTGGGGGAAAATTTCAGAATCCACGGTTTTCCTTCCGCCTTCCAGCTACCATAAATTAATCCTGATATCACATACACATTTTTAGTACAAGGCGACGGACTATGCATTCCATGGTAACATTCGTTAATGCTTCCGAGTGACTGGGCTAGGGCGCCGTTGACTGAGTTCTGTGGGTTTGCTTGTTGAGCATTGGCCGCTCCGGAGCCAATCACTATCGCAGCTGCGGCAGCAAGCATCAGTTTGCACAAAGGCATGTTCGTCACACCCTTGTTGGCGCGGTTTGAGAAGAGTCATACACCCTCGAAGGGCCGTTTTTGCTCGAAACTATTCACAGATTTTGAAACCGGCAACGATTTTGCAACGAATATTCGGGCAGCTCGCCCGCTCCGCATTCTGGTTGTCGACACATTGCTGAGTGCATTGTTGCCGTCGATTCATATCCATTATCTGGATACATTGGTTGTAGCAGGCCACCGTCTCCTGATGTATGGCGTTCTCTGAGCATTCTGTGGCGAAGCTCCTACCCTGACACAAGCCGAGAACAATGGCGGCAATCAGAATCGTTGCACGCGCCATCTTCTGGCCTCCCTCATCTTCAATCGGCGATAGAATACCCGATCTAATGCGGAAAAGCCACTCTCCTCAGGAGGGTATGATGTCCCAAATAGACAATCATGGGTAATTAGTCCCATCTGTGCCCGAATGCCGGAAAGGACTATGCCAAAGGTGCCTGTCATCTCCGATCTCGACATCTGGCGCGCCGCGAATCTCCTGATCCGCCTTCATGGCGCCGATGCTGAGCTTGTCGCGGCCCGACGGGCCGATTTGATGCTCGACCGCGGCGACCGCGATGAGCAGCTTGTGTGGATGCGGATTATGCGTGTCATTGCGGCACTCCAAGCGCCGCCGAAGGGCCAGCCTCATTAGGACAGGGCAGAGCGAGAGGATGGACGCGATGGGCTGGGCCAGTTGGAAAGTGGCGCTCCTCATCATCTTGACCCTCGCCGGATGCGCCTCCACGGCGGCTGGGCCGGGGCAAAGCCACTACACGCCCTACCCGCTCGATGACCACTTGGATTTGCGCGGCGGCGGAGGGGATAGGGGTGGCAGCGGAATGTAGGGGCGCTGATATGACGGCCGCCGAGCCTCACCGCGCGCTATTTCGAGGCTGAGGCACCCTCCCATCCCGGCGCGCTTTGCCCATCAGGCGCATTGCGCGCGTTGCGAGAGGGGCATTCCGGCAGCGCGCCTGACGCAGCGGCTCCCGACACCATGCTGAGCCCGGACCACTCAACAGGCTGCCATTCGCCGTGGCAGAATAGCTCCCCGCCGACATATGACCCGCAGAAGAGAGATCATGGGCGAAGAAAAAGCACCGCGACAATGGTATGCGATCCTAAAGGCGGTAGCTACCTCATTGGACGAGACAGGGACGGCGGATGGTCCTTGGTCGATAAGTGCCTACGTCTGGGCCTTTGCTGCCACGCCCGGCCCGTTCTCAATCGAACGATTGGATGAGGAAGGGCCAGAGTTTGCAAAGCTCACATCGTCCACATTTGACGGTCTCACCGATTACGTGGCTGTTTTACGCGACGCGCGAAAATGGGTCCAAATGGTAACAGGCGCCATGAAGATAAAGCAAAACCCATCGAAGCTAGAGATTGTTAACATAGTTGGCATATTCGATAACGGGACCATAAGGAAGTATCCTCCCCATGCGCCTCCAGTTTCGATCAGTGTCGGCTTGGGTACTGGGGTAGGAAAAGAAGGAGCTAAGCCGAGGATGACTTTTGAGCTAGCAGTAGTTCTCTTCGCGTATCGGTCCGGCAATCCTCTTGTAGGCGATGTCTTACGCTACTTCGCTCACTCTCCTGATTGGTTCGACCTATACAGCATCATGGAGATTATCAGACTAGACCTAAATCAGACTGGTGATGGGAAGAAAGCGGGAGACAAGCGCATCCTCAACCGAAAATGGGCAAACAAGGGCGAGCTAGACGCTTTCTACCTCACCGCCGACTATCATCGTCATCCACGGCATGAGCCGCCAAAACCAATGAGCTTGAGAGACGCACGACAGTTGGTCGGGCGGATTGCGGAGCAATGGATGATCGAAGTTTCGCATCGGCCGCGGACTGCATCACCTTCGTGAACAGCCGCCTCCGTAACGCCCTCTTGCCAATTACGGTAACGGCCGCCTGCCAACCCGAATGCCTGAGGGCGCATCGGCAATCGCGGCCGGGGTGAGCGCCGCTGGCGTGACGCCGTGCACCTTCCCGCGGCGGTTCTCTTTCGGAGCCTGATCATCGAAGCGGGAACATTCCGGAGCCGTTTGCCGTTTCACGTGCGGCTTACACCCAACTAGGGAGCAAATCCATGAATGGCTTGATCTACCTGGTCGGTTTGATTGTGGTAATCATGGCCGTTCTAGCCTTCTTCGGCCTTCGCTGATCGCTGCCGCACGGAAAGGACAACTCCCGTGGAAACCTCACGTGTCACGGCCGTGCCGGTTGAAACAGTGCCCCCTCCTTTCTTGCAGTGGACGCCCGTTGTCGCGGGCGCGTTCGTGGCATCGGCCGTCTCAGTAATCCTGATCGCGTTTGGTACGGCCATCGGTCTTTCAATTGTCTCTTCGTCCCCGACCTGGAGGGATGCGTCGCCGGCGCTGGCTTTCCTCTCCGCAGTGTATCTGCTGCTGACAGCGATTGTGAGCTTCGGCCTCGGTGGCTATGTAGCTGGGCGCCTCCGGGAACGCTGGCATCCTGGTGCGCACACCAACGAAGTTGAGTTCCGCGATGGCACGCATGGCGTGGTGGCTTGGGCTCTCGCAGTCGTGATCACCGGGCTTGTCGCGGCGGCCTCGGCCACGAGCATCGTCTCAAGGGCAGTGCAGCCAACTGCATCTCCGGAGACGACCAGGGGCGAATCCCTGATCGCCTATGAACTTGATCGCCTATTTCGAGGAGATCGCCGGCCGATTGAGGGTGATATCACATACAGCCGCGCCGAGGCCGGGCGCATTCTGCTTAGGGCGGCAGGGCGGCAAGGGGCCACAGCGGATGACCGGGCCTATTTGGTGCGCTTGATCATGGCCAGGACCGGCATTGCGCAGCCTGCCGCCGAACGTCGGGTGGATGATGCGATTGCCGGAGCCACGGTAGCCGTACACAAGGCCCGCCGAAGCGCCGTGATCCTCGGCTTTGCCGCAGCCGTGTCTTTGCTGTTTGGGGCTGCTGCGGCGTGGTTCGCATCGTGCGCTGGTGGGCGGCACCGGGACAATGTTGCCCCGTCCCTCACGTGGCGCTGGCGCTCGCCGCAGCACACCTAGACAGATCGGCGATCAACTCGTCATGTTGCGGGAGGAGCGGGACCGCCTTGGATCGCGAATAGTTCAGTTCATAAAAGGCTTAACGGTATCTAAGGCTTCCTACACGACCATAGGTAGCATAAGGAAGCCGGTCTCTCGGCCCGATCGCGCCCTCTAGGTTACCCTCCGTCGCGATCGGTCAAAGTAGGCTTACCGGCTGGAGGAGACGCGAGGAGGCGCGGAGAAACCCGAGAGATGGCTCCGCGCCTCTTCCGTTTCTGGCCGCATCCTTGGCGCTGATCCGATCTATTGGCGCTGCCCTTCGTCGCGCTGGACGCCCTGATTCGGCAGAGCCACGTCGGAAAGAGCAGCGAGGGGCTGAGTGGCGGTCTAGCCCATCGCTATCCAAATCT
This sequence comes from Allostellaceae bacterium, assembly GCA_035252905.1. Classification (GTDB taxonomy): domain Bacteria; phylum Pseudomonadota; class Alphaproteobacteria; order ATCC43930; family CGMCC-115725; genus AP-15. Next base: position 52,899 of record DATFCQ010000150.1, read on the forward strand.
GCGTGCAACCCGGCTGAGAGTATCCAAAATGCAACGCTGTGGCAGCCAATCGACACACCGCGGAACCGGCCGTTAACGATGGTGTTCTGCGCGTGGGGAGAGGTCGCGCGCAGGTTCAGCTATGGCGGATTTGGTGCGGGCGTCGAGAGCGGAGGAGTGTTGGAACAACGCTGCGACCTTGCGGCTGCTCGCGCGGAAGACGAGATACCCGGAGATCCGCGACGATCTGCTCAGGCTGGCTGTAGGTTTTGAGCGACTGGCCGCTCGGATAGAGGCCCGCGAGAGTATTCTCGCCGAGGCAGCGGATTAGCGGCTCCACAACTCTGAGTAAGGCCGCGGGAAGCTCAACATCGGGACAGCAAAAGGGCCGCCGGGATATTCGCTCAGCGGCCCCATCTTGCCGCGCGCTATCGGCATCCGATGCGCGCTCATCCCTAAGACGGTTTTGGCCCGGTTTATATTCCCTGCTGCGGTGGCCGATCTACCGGCGTTGCTTCCTCGTGATTGCCGAGTTTGGCCGCTCGGCTTCATCAGCAGCCAGGGCTCAGCGGCGGGCACATTGCGGAGTTGCACCAGAAAGCTTGGAAGCGGCCGACACTGGTTCGGAATGATCCCGCTGATGGGTGGCGCTTTTCGTGTTTCTGGGCCGAGCTGTCAGGCGGTGGCTAGTGTGCGCTGGCCCCGCGTGAGTCGGCGCGCGCCGCGGCCTCCGTTGCGGATCGAGTCCGAGCAGCGTACGAGGTGATTGTCGAATCTGGTGCTAGTGTCGCGCTGGCCGCTCAGCTGCGGACATGCCGCCGCCACGTTTGGTTAAGCTCCTGATCGAACCACAGTTGGGCGTCGTAATCAACGGAAGTTCTTGTCCGAAATTTAAGATATCGCGGATAATTTTGTCTGATCCATGAAATGAAATTTGAGAATACCAATTCGTCTTTTTGAGTTTTAGAAAGAATATGGGACTTACACCATCGATGGAATAGAAAACGAATAGCTCGCTCACACTCACTTTTGTTTATTGTGCTTGTCGCCATCCTCTGTTCTCCTTAAAACTCCGCTTGCTATCCAAGCTGAGCCGCACGGGAAACAGCACGCCTTAGCAATAGTTCCATGCTATTGACGGCGAGGCCTCGGCGATCGGCGGCCGTCAGCTCGGCGCGATGCCGGAAGCAAGCATCGACGGACCCATTTTCTGGCCGGCTCTCGGGGACAACGTTCCAAAAAAAAAGCCCCGCCTTCGACGGGGCTCTAAAGTGGGATGCGAAACGAAGCATACACAGGATGGGAGGCGGTCCCATCCAGCGAGATAATACCTGCTATTGCTGTCGCGGTCTACACGAGATTGCTTACAGATATTGACAAATTCTTCATAAAATCGGCTTGAATGCTGGATTTTCTCAAGGTGAGATGTCTACATAGTTCCGCAAATCTGTCCACAGCGTCGGATTCTGTCTTCCTGATCACTCGAAGATCAATGCCTGTCGGCACTATGTCCGCGCTACCACCCCGTGATGTCCGGGCGAGAAAATCCGCATGTTCCGATCCGTGATCGATGCCGCCGCCGATCTCCTGTTGCGCCTACGGCTGCGGCTTTATGATCGCCTTGCGGGTCCCGATCCCGACCGCGGCCGATCGCCAGCGGGGGTAGGGCGAGCGGCTAACCGGGATAATTCACGAGACCGGAAGAGGGAGTGGCGGGAGCGGAACGAGCCGCAAGGGTCTGGTATGATTTGGTTGCTGAGGCCGGATCATCCGGAGCCAAACGGAGTTCGCCCCCGCCATGGCGCACGATACGAA
>DATFCQ010000151.1:0-11482 GCA_035252905.1 Allostellaceae bacterium
CGGCGGCGCCCGCTGCCCCCGCGGCGCCGCGCCCGTCTGCGCTGCCCGAAGCGCCGTTTGCGCAGGTCTTCGCGGAGCTGGCGGCACGGCTCTCCGGCGTCGTCGTCAACATTTCGACGACCAAGACGGTCACGACCGCGCCGCAAAAGGGCGGGGTGCCTGCGCCGGGCTCGCCGCTCGACGAGTTCTTCCGCGATTTTTTCGGCGAGAAAGGCGCGCCCGGCGGCCCCAATCCGCCGGCACCCGAATTCTCCTCGCTCGGCTCCGGGTTCATCATCGACCCCTCGGGACTGATCGTCACCAATGATCACGTGATCGCCAATGCTGCGCAGATCAATGTGACCCTGTCCGACGATACCAGGCTGAAGGCCGAGGTGATCGGCCGCGATTCGGTGACCGATCTCGCGCTGTTAAAGGTCGATGCGAAGAAGCCGCTGCCGGCTGCGAGCTGGGGCGATTCGGCAAAGGCCAGGGTCGGCGATTGGGTGCTGGCGATCGGCAATCCGTTCGGCCTCGGCGGCACGGTCACCGCCGGAATCATCTCGGCGACGGCGCGCGACATCCATTCCGGCCCCTACGACGATTTCCTGCAGACCGACGCCTCGATCAATCGCGGCAATTCGGGCGGGCCAATGTTCAACCTCGCGGGGCAGGTGATCGGCATCAATACGGCGATCTTCTCGCCCTCGGGCGGCTCGATCGGCATCGGCTTTGCGATCCCCGCTTCCTTCGCCCGGCCGATCATCGATCAATTGAAGGCGACCGGAAAGGTCGAGCGGGGCTGGATCGGCGCGCGCATCCAGCCGGTGACTGAGGATATCGCCGACGCCGTCGGGCTCGACAAGAGCCACGGCGCGATGATCGCGGCAATCGATCCCGGGAGCCCCGCGGCGGAGGCGAAGCTCGAACCGGGCGATGTCATCCTCGCTTATGAGGGCCAAGCAATCGACCGCAGCCGCGAGCTGCCCCGGCTCGTCGCTGCGACGCCGCCCGGCAAGCGAGTCACATTGGTGATCTGGCGCGACGGCCGAAAGCGGCAGGCGGCGCTCAAGGTCGCGGCGCTCGGCCCGAACCATCCGCCGGCCCCGCCCGAGCCGCCGAAGCCCAAGCCGACGCCGAGCGTCGCCGCGCTCGGGCTCGAACTTTCCCGCCTCACTCCGGCCTTGCGCCGGCAGTTCTCCTTGCCGGAGGAGGCAAAGGGCGTCGTCATCACCGCCGTCCCGGCGAGCGGGCCCGGCGCTGCGCAGGGATTAAAGCCCGGCGATCTGATCATCGCCGTCGGACGCGAGCCGGTGGCGACCCCGCAGCAGATCGAAGATCACGCCGCCGCGGCGCAGAAAAAGGGGAGGAAGGAGCTTCTCGTCCGCATCCAGCGCGACGCCAGCACCCGCTTTATCGCGCTGCCGGTGGCGGGGTGAGCCGTTTTGCGAAAATGCTTTTCAGAGAGTAGGGCGGGTTGAGCGCAGAGGCTGGGCAAGAATCTCGGGAAAAGGCTGCATCGACTGCGTACGTGCTTCGAGACGCGCCCTAAAGGGCGCTCCTCAGCATGAGGGATGTTCTTGATGGCCTTAAGAAAAGCCCTCATCCTGAGGTGCCTCGCGAAGCGAGGCCTCGAAGGACGTATGGCGCTGATCCAGCGGAAATGGGTTTCCCTCGGCCTGCGCCGAGGTCAACTCATCCTACGTACTGCGAACGCTGCCTAAAAATAAATAACATTTAGAATGATTTGACCCGACCAGAGCCTCGGATCTACTCCGCCGCGATCGACTGAGGGGCGGGGGACGAGCGGAAGCGGGTGAGGAGTTCTTTCTCCTTTGCCTTGACGCGCCGGTAGTTCGCTTCCTTAACATGGCCAAAGCCGCGGATATCGAGCGGCAATCGGGCGAGTTCGACAGCGAGGGCATGATTGGCCGGGGTGAGGCCGGCGAGGATTTCCTCGATCACGCTCTCGTATTCGCCGATCAGACGGCGTTCCATCCGCCGCTCCGGGCTCTTGCCAAAGAGGTCGAACGGCGTGCCGCGCAGCTTCTTAAGCCGCGCCAATACGCGGAAGGCGCCGAACATCCACGGCCCGAAGCTGCGTTTTTTGAGGCGCCCGGTCGCCGGATCGCGCTCGCCGAGGACGGGCGGCGCCAAATGGAAGCGCAATTTGTACGGTCCCTCGAACTGCTCGGCCAGGCGCTCCCGGAAATCGCTCTCGGCATAAAGCCGGGCGACCTCGTATTCGTCCTTGTACGCCATCACCTGAAACAGAGCGCGGGCGACCGCCTCGGCCAGCGCCTCTGACCCCGGGACGCGGGCGCTTTCGGCGGCGCGCACGCGGGTGAGCCGCGCGGCATAGCGCTCGGCATAAGCAGCGTCCTGATAGTCGGTCAGGAACGCGACCCGGCGTGCGACGGCTTCGTCGAGGGTTTCGGAGAGGCGGTGGCTTGCCGGGATGGAAGCGGCCGGCATTGCGCGCGCGGTGACGAGAGCGGGATCGGCGGCGGCGCGCCGCCCCCAGCGAAAGGCGCCCCGGTTAAACGCGACGGCAACGGCGTTGAGTTCGATCGCGCGCTCGATCGCCTCGGCCGATACCGGCACGAGCCCCTGCTGATAGGCATAGCCGAGCAGGAACAGATTGGTCGCGATCGCATCGCCAAAGAGGGCGGTCGCGAGCCGCGTCGCGTCGACAAATGCGGCCCGCTCCGCGCCCGTCGCCTCGACGATGCTCTGCCGCAGATCGCGCGCCGGAAAGGCGAGGTCGGGATGGCGGGTGAACTCGCCGGTCATCGTCTCGTGCGTATTGACAACGGCGCGGCTCCTGCCCCACTGCAATCTGCCAAGCGCCTCGGCGCCGGCCGAGACGACGAGATCGCAGCCGAGCAGCAGATCGGCGCCGCCGGCGGCAATGCGCACGGCGTGGATTTCGTCCTGAGTGCGGGCGATCCGCACATGGCTCAAGACCGCGCCGCCTTTTTGCGCCATGCCGGTCATGTCGAGCACGGTGCAGCCCTTCGCTTCGAGATGCGCCGCCATACCCAGCAATGCGGCGATCGTGACGACCCCGGTGCCGCCGACGCCGGCGATCAGGATGCCGTAGGGCCGGTCGAGCGCCGGATGGGCGGGCTCGGGCAAAACCGACAATTGCGTATCGTCGAGGTCGCCGGGCCGGCGTTTTTTCGGTCCGCCGCCCTCGACGGTGACAAAGCTCGGGCAGAACCCGTCGAGGCAGGAAAAATCCTTGTTGCAATTCGACTGGTCGATCGCGCGCTTGCGGCCGAATTCGGTTTCGACCGGCACGACCGCCAGGCAGTTCGAGGTCTGCGAGCAGTCGCCGCAGCCCTCGCAGACGAGATCGTTGATAAACACCCGCCGCGGCGGATCGGGAAAACGCCCGCGCTTTCTGCGGCGGCGCTTCTCGGCGGCGCAGGTCTGGTCGTAGACGAGCGCGGTGACGCCGGGACAGGCGCGCAATTCGCGCTGGACCTTATCGAGATCGGCGCGATGATGCACCTTTGTGCCCGGCGCGAAGCCTGCCCCGTGCCCCGACACGGGGGTGGCGCCTCCCGCGTATTTGTCGGGCTCGTCGGTGACGACGGCGATCTGGCGCACGCCCTCGGCGGCGAGTTGTCGGGTCACGGCCGGCACGTCGAGACCGCCGTCGATCGGCTGCCCGCCGGTCATTGCGACGGCGTCGTTGAACAGGATCTTGTAGGTGATGTTGACCCCGGCGGCGACCGCGGCGCGGATCGCCAACAGGCCCGAATGGGTGTAGGTGCCGTCGCCAATATTGGCGAAGACGTGGGCGGTCTCGGTAAACGGCGCCTGGCCGATCCACGGCACGCCCTCGCCGCCCATCTGCGTGAAGGTCGCGGTCGACCGGTCCATGAACTGCGACAGGTAATGACAGCCGATGCCGGCGAGGGCGCGGCTCCCTTCCGGCACCTTGGTCGAGCTGTTGTGCGGGCAGCCCGGGCAGAAATAGGGGGTGCGCGCAAACGGCACGACATTGCCCTGCCGCCGCTCGCGCGCCTCGATCGCTTCGAGGCGCTCGGCGAGGCGCGGCGAGTCGTCGAACCGGGCGAGGCGGCGCGCCAAGGCGCGGGCGATCTGGCCCGGCGCCAGTTCGCCGGTCGAAGGCAATAGAGAGCTGCCGTCTTCGGCGGACTTGCCGAAGACGCGCGGACGGCGCCCGGCCGGCAGGTCGTAGAGCGCGTCCTTGACCTGGCCTTCCATCAGCGCGCGCTTCTCTTCGACGACAAGGATCTCTTCAAGCCCCTCGGCGAAACGGCGCACACCTTCGCGTTCGAGCGGCCAGGACAGCGCTACCTGGTAGAGGCGCAGGCCGATCCGCGCCGCCTCGCTCTCATCAAGGCCCAGATCGTCGAGGGCTTGGCGCAGGTCGAGAGCGGATTTGCCGGTCGTGACGATGCCAAAGCGCGGCCGCGGACCGTCGAGGACGATGCGGTCGAGCCGATTGGCGCGGGCAAAGGCCTGGGCGGCGGCAAGCTTGTGGCGGTGCAGCCGGTCCTCCTGGTCGAGCGGCTGGTCGGGCCAGCGGATGTTGAGCCCGCCCGCCGGCATCGGGAAGTCCTCAGGCAGGACGATCTGGACGCGTTCGGGATCGATCGCCGCAGAGGCCGAGCTGTCGACCGTCTCGGCGATCGTCTTCATCGCGATCCAGCAGCCCGAGTAGCGCGACATCGCCCAGCCGTAAAGGCCGAGATCGAGCATCTCCTGCACGCCGGACGGGTTCAATACCGGGATCAGGGCATCGACAAAGGCAAATTCGGATTGATGCGGCAGGGTCGAGGATTTGCACGTGTGGTCGTCGCCGGCGAGCAGCAGCACCCCGCCGTTTCGTGCCGAGCCGGCGGCGTTGCCGTGCTTCAGCGCGTCGCCGCTGCGATCGACGCCGGGTCCCTTGCCGTACCACAGCGCGAACACGCCGTCATATTTGGCGCCCGGGAACAGGCCGACCTGCTGGCTGCCCCAGACCGCGGTGGCGGCCAGTTCCTCGTTGATCGCCGGCTGAAAGCGGATCTGGCTCTTTTCGACAAACGGGCGTGCGCGCCACAGCGCCTGGTCGAGCCCGCCCAACGGCGAGCCGCGATAACCCGACACAAAGCAGGCAGTGTTGAGGCCGCGGAGAGCATCGCGCTGGCGCTGCAGCATCGGCAATCGGACGAGCGCCTGGGTGCCGGTCAGATAAACGCGGCCCTTGTCGAGCGCATATTTGTCGTCGAGGGTGACCGCTTGGAGCGCCATCGGGGATCTCCGGTGCCTTCCGCCGTCCCGAAAAAGTAGTCGCTCCGCGGCGCCGGCTCAATGACGGCGGGCCGGCATAGGATCTCCGCTACGGAGTGATCCGGGCAGCCCGGTTCTGCTTGACCGTTTGCACTTACCGGAGCCAAGCTTTCCCAAGCCCGGTTTCAGGCTGCTTCCTTGACTCGAATTTCGATGTCCAGATGTGCAGCAGTCGCGATATTGACCAGTGCATCCAGCGAGAACTTCCCGAGTTTGCCGCGCAACAGGTCGTTGAGCCGAGGCCGCGTCAGGCCGAGCCGCTTGGCGGCTTCCGCTTGCGGTAGGTTCCACCCTTCAATTCGTTTGCTGATCTCTATCATCAAAGCCGAGCGGGCTTTCAGGTTCGCCGCTTCCTGTTTGGTATCCGCCAGAGCGTCCCATACGCTATCATAGGTCTCGCTTTCCATTGTTCGCTTTCCACTCCCTCAGCCTCTTCGTCGCTAAGTCGATATCCCTCTGCGGTGTCTTCTGATTCCTTTTTTGGAATGCGTGCAGTACCAGCACGCGATCCGTCAAGGTCGCCAAGTAAAACACCCGAAACGTGCCCGATTCCTCGCTGACCCTGATTTCCTTCACGCCTGGACCGATGATCGTCATCGGTTTCCAACTTTTCGGCTCTATCCCCCGCTGCACGCGGTCGAGCGGGTAGCCGGCTTCCAAGCGCGCATCGTCGGGAAAGCGCGAAGATCAGCTTGGCTGCTCCCGAGAAAGGTTACGGGCTTCGGTTTAGCTCGATGCTGTCTGTTCATGACGTAAATTCTAAAACAATGAATTTCAACCAGAAGTTTAGACTATCGACTTTGATCCATAAATCGTCCAAGCGACTAAAGCCGATCTCAGGTGTCGTCACGTGCCTGTTTGTATCAAAGATGATACAAAGTGCAAGGGTGCGTGCAAGGGTGCCCGAGCGCTCGCACATGCGATCGCCCCAATTTGGATGTGCTCATTCCGCCCGGAAGGTCGGTTGCGGGACTGCCGGCGTGGGAGTAATGCAGAGATCGGCACTCAGACCAAGAGGTACGGCACCATGACGACCGCACCCGCCCTTCCTCGCGAACCGCTCAATCCCGCGCTCCTTGCGGCGTTGCGGACCTTATTGGGCGAGCGGCTGTCGACCGCGGCGGCGGTCTGCGCCCAGCATGGCAAGGATGAATCCTATCACGCTCCGCATCCGCCGGATGCGGTCGCCTTTGCCCAAAGCACCGAGGAGGTCGCGGCGATCGTTCGCTTGTGCGGCGACTATCGGACCCCGGTCATCCCGTTCGGCACGGGGACCTCGCTCGAAGGCCACGTCGCCGCGCTCAAAGGCGGCGTGTGCATCGATCTGTCGCAAATGAACCGCATCCTCGCGGTCAATCGCGAGGATCTCGACGCCACTGTCGAAGCCGGGGTCACGCGCAAGCAGTTGAACGAATATTTGCGCGACACGGGGCTGTTTTTCCCGATCGATCCCGGGGCCGACGCGTCGCTCGGCGGCATGGCGGCGACCCGCGCTTCGGGCACCAACGCGGTGCGTTACGGCACGATGCGCGAAAACGTGCTGTCGCTCGTCGTCGTCCTGGCCGACGGCCGCATCATCCGCACCGCGCGGCGCGCCCGCAAATCGGCGGCCGGCTATGATCTGACGCGGCTTTTTGTCGGCTCTGAGGGGACGCTCGGCATCATCACCGAAGTGACGGTGCGGCTCTACGGCATTCCCGAAGCGATCTCGGCCGCGGTGTGCGCCTTTCCTGCGATCGAGAACGCGGTCGACGCCGTCATCCTGACAATCCAGAGCGGCGTGCCGGTGGCGCGAATCGAACTGCTCGACGAAGCGCAGATGGCGGCCATCAACACATACGCAAAGCTCGATCACAAGATCGCGCCGACCCTGTTTTTCGAGTTCCACGGCAGCCCCGCCGGGGTCGCCGAGCAGGCCGAGGCGGTCAAGGCCATTGCCGGCGAACATGGCGGCGCGGATTTCCGCTGGGCGGTGACGCAGGAGGAGCGCTCGAAGCTGTGGCAGGCCCGGCACGATGCGTATTACGCGGCGCTCTCGATGCGCCCCGGCGCGAAGGGCTGGGCCACCGACGTCTGCGTGCCGATCTCGCGGCTCGCCGAATGCATCCGCGAAACCAAGCGCGACCTTGCCGCCTCGCCGATCCCTTCGGCCTTGGTCGGGCATGTCGGCGACGGCAATTTTCATCTCGTCTTCATGATCGACCCGAATCGGCCGGAAGAGATTGCCGAAGCGGGCCGGCTTAACGACCGCATGGTGGCGCGAGCGCTGGCGATGGAAGGCACGTGCACCGGCGAGCACGGAGTTGGCTACGGCAAAATGGCTTTCCTTCCCGCTGAGCACGGCGAGGCGGTCGGCGTCATGCAGGCGATCAAGCGGGCTCTCGACCCCGCCAATATCTTGAACCCCGGGAAGATTGTCGCCCTTTGACCCGGGCCCGACCGTGGCCGGCCGGCATTCCGCACGCGGCAAATGTGCTCGGAAACAAATAAATCGCTTCACTGTTAACGGTTGTGCCCTTACTATGCGCCGTCAGAAAAAGCGGGATCGGTTGCGGTTCTCCCGTGGGGGCGGCGTATAGCGCGGCTCGATCATCGCTTTTACCGTTGTCTCTTCGATCTTGTCTCCCTGCGCTGGCTCGGAAGTGGGCAGAACGCCTGCATATTCAGGGCTTAGAGGCGCGGAAAGTTTGAATACAAAATTGGAACCCGAAGGTCCTAACTATGGAAAGATCCAGTAAAAGGGGGAAAATCCCACAACAGGATTGGCCATCGATCATTGCACGGTACGAAGCGGGCGAAACATTGGCAAGTATCGCCCGGACTTATGACTGCTCGCCTCCAGCGATCAGTTATATATTGAGCCGCAGTCGAGCGCGCGCCACGGCTGCGGCGGCGATCTCCGCCGCTGCACCGGCGGCAGAAGACGCCGCTGTCGCGATCCCCCCGCCCGGCGCCGGCCCTTCCTCCGATCTCGGGCCGCAGGCTGCGCCGACGGCGTCGGCGAGAATGGCGCCGGCGCCGAGGCAGGGCAATGGCGCCTTGCCGAGCCAGGAACAGGCTGCGGCGACAGCCAACCCTTACCCTCCCCGACCGCCCGTTCCGCCCGGCAATGCGCCCAATGGCGCCGCGAATGGCGCAGCACGGCGCACTTTGCATCTTTCAACCGGCCCTGCGAACGGACCCGAGCGGAATGGCGAGACTTTCTCCGGCCACGACCTCGACATCCGGCCGGCCTCTGCGCCGCAATCCGCTGCGGCTCAACCCTCTTACTTTCAGCCGGCGCGCCAACCCCCTCCGCCGGCCTATAAGCCTGGAAATGGTGCGCCCGTCCGCTCACAAGCGAGCCAGCCGCCCCTCCCGGGCTGGACCTCGGCGGACCGCCGCGAGCCCCCGGGCCCGCGCGGAGCGCGGCCCGAAGACAGGCTCCCCCCGGGGGTAGAGGCCCAGCCGCGCGATAGCGCACCCTTGGGGTCCCCGCGCGATGAATCGCGCGGGGTTGGGCACGGAGACCGCGAACTCGCGGCCGACCCGCAACAGTCCAAGGATGGCGGCGCCATTGATCGGGCGCTGCGCGAGCGGGTGCACACCGACATCGCAGTCTTTATCGCCGCATTTGATGCCGCCCTCGCGGAAGACACGCCGGCGAGCCGCGCCGGTCTTCGCGAGGCGACGGACCGCCTGCTGCGCGCCGGCGCCCGCACGCGCATCGAACTCGAGCGGCTCGAGGCGCGGCTGCCATTGCCTGCGCGCGAGCGGCCCGCAGCGGCGGTGCCGGCTTGGCGGCAGCGCTGAACCGGCTTTGGAGCGGGAGCCGGATCGGCTCCGGGCAAGGCTTTCGCATCCAGCCGTAACGGGCGTGCGCGTGATCTTATGACCCTCTCCCTCCTGACCCTCTCCCCTCGGGGGCGACCCGGGAATCGGCAGGGGAGAGGGTCAAAGGAAAGGTGCGGTTCAGGCTTTTCGGATCGCCTTATCTCGGCTTAACCCTCTTTGTCGCCGCCGAGCGGCAATCCGACATATTCCGTCACGCCGTGGCGGTTGAGCAGCAATAGCGCGCTCTTCTTTGTCGATTTCTCGGCCTGACGCAATTTCTGCACTGCCTGTTCGGGAGTGCGGACAGGCTGCTGATCGATGGTGACGACGACATCGCCCTCGGCAAGCCCGACCTCGTCGGCGGGACTGCCGTTGTCGACCCCGGTGACGACGACACCACGGGCATCCTTGCCGACCCGCAAAGTGCGCCGCAGCCGCTCCGTCAGCATGGCGAAATGCATCCCCGACGCGGAGGCTCCCGCCTCCTCTTCGGGCTGGGTCTCGTGCACCGCGGCGAGCTGGGGATTGTTGGGGAATTCGCCGAGCGTTGCTTCAAGCGCGAGCCGGCGGCCGTCGCGCCAGACCGACAGGGTCGCCGGCGAATTCGGGGCGGCGGCCGCGACGAGGCGGGGCAGGTCGCGCAGTTGTTTGACCGTATGGCCATCGAACGACAGGATCACGTCGCCCTGCTTCAGACCGGCTTTGGCCCCCGGACTGTTCGGGGTCACCAGCGCGACCAAGGCGCCGTTTTCGTTCGGCAAGCCGAGGCTTGATGCAATTGCCGGAGTGACCTGTTGGATCTGCACGCCGAGCCAGCCCCGGGTCACCTTGCCGTGTCTTTCGAGCTGCGCCACTACGGTTTTGGCGACGTTCGAGGGGATTGCAAAGCCGATGCCGACGCTGCCGCCGTTTGGCGAATAAATGGCGGTATTGATGCCGATGACCTGGCCGCTCAGGTTGAAGGTGGGACCGCCCGAATTGCCGCGGTTGATCGGCGCGTCGATCTGCAGAAAGTCGTCAAACGGGCCGGAGTGGATGTCCCGCCCGCGCGCCGAGATGATGCCGGTGGTCACCGTTCCGCCCAGTCCGAACGGATTGCCGACGGCCATCACCCAGTCGCCGACCTGGGCGGCGCTGCTGTCGCCGAATGTGACATAGGGCAGCGGCGCGCCGGCATCGATCTTCAATAGGGCGATGTCGGTTTTCGGATCGCGGCCGACGATCTTCGCCTCGTATTTCTTGTTGGTCTGGAGAACGACGACGACCTTGCCGGCGCTGCCGATCACGTGATTGTTGGTGACGACGTAGCCGGACGGGTCGATCAGAAAGCCCGAGCCGAGCGCAATGCGCCGGGTCTCCGGGCCAGGGGTATGAGGAAAGAACGGATGCGGACCGTCCGGGTCCTGCTGCTTGAAGAAGCGGCGCAGGAATTCGTCAAACGGCGACTCGGGAAAATTCGGAAACGGAGCGAGCTGTCCTTCTTGCGACATCTCCTCTTCCGCCGATCCGGTCCGCGTGACCGAGATGTTGACTACGGCGGGCAGCACCCTTTTGACCAGGGGGGAAAAGCTCTGCTGCTGGACCAGTGCCCCCTGAGGGGGTGCCCCAGATGAAGTGTCGACCGGCGGGGCGCCGGCGACCGCAGCGCCTGCCGCCGAGGCGGCGGGCGCGAGGGCGAGCGCCGTCCCGTTCAGCCCGGCTGCAAGCCCGACGAAAAGGGCGGCGGCGCGTCGCAAGTGGCGTTGCCGCATGCGGGCATCCGCGAAACATCCTGTCATCCTATCCTCCAAGGTGCGGGGGTCTCCCCGAAGCGCGTTTCTTCAGCGGACGTACCGACCTGCGGCCGCCGGAGCGCGCCCGCCGACACATGGCCGCAGAAAATGACAGCCGGCTTTCGCCGGCATTAATTCGCTGTAAGCTGGCCGCTGTAAGCTGGCGAGCCGCAAGGGCCGGCGGCGCGGGGAACAAAGGCCCGGCTCGACCGTTCCAAACTCGGTCGCGCCGCGAGCCGCCCCCGCGCCCGAGCGCGGAGATCGCATGAGGGTTCGAGATCATTTGGCATGTCGACCGGCAGGGCGGTTACCCGATCAGCCGGGCATCCCCGGGATTGAGGAATGAGCGAAGGCTCGCCGCCGCGGCGCGAACCGGGCTCGTCGACCGATCCCGCATCCCCTCCCGCCGAGCCCGAACTGGGAACGGCGCTGCGGCTGCTTGCGGCGGCGCTGGCTGCCTTGCTGCACCGGGTCGCGCGCCGGGCAAATATTCTGCTGCGCGCCGGCTTGCATTATGCGGCGGCGCGACTGCGGGCCGGCTCTCGCCATGCTGCGGCGCGGCTGCACCCGGCGCTGGCCCGGAGCAGCAGCGCCGCATTGCGCTTCCA
>DATFCQ010000152.1:0-7824 GCA_035252905.1 Allostellaceae bacterium
CGGCTCGGCCGCTCCGTGGCGCAGGTCGGCGTGCGCGACACCCGCAGCCGCTGGGGGAGCTGCTCGGCGTCCGGCAATCTATCCTTCTGCTGGCGGCTCGTGCTGGCGCCGGAGAGCGTGCTCGACTACGTCGTCGCCCACGAGGTCGCGCATCTCGTCGAGCGTAATCACGGCCCGCGCTTCTGGCGGCTGGTCGACAGCCTGTATCCCGACAGCGCGGCCGCCCGTCTTTGGCTCAAGGAGCACCGGGCGGAACTCCTGTCTTATGGCGGAGCGGCCGGGCGCGAATAGGCGACGGCGCCTCACCTGGTCCCCCGACTGGCACGAATTTTGATTCTGGATCGGCGCTCCCGTCGCGCGCGTCACGCTCGCGGCTGTTGCACACCAAAGGGGAAGGAGGCCGATCCGCCGTGAAGAGACGCATCCTGTCCGTTCGCCGGAATGGCCGCCGCCGCGTATTTCCGGGCTGTGCGCTGCTCTGCGGGGCGGCCGCGGCGTGGGCGGGCTCAAGCCTCCTTGCGCCCCCGGCCTGGCCCGACGCGGCGGGGCCAAGCCCGCCGCCGACGCTGGCCACCGCGATGGCCGGCCCGCTCGTCCTCAATCCAACCCCGTTCAAATTTGCCCTCGGGCAATTCGGCCCGATCTACGGCACCGGCGTATTGACCGGCCTCGGATTGGCGCAGACCAATCCCGTTCTCGGCGACCGCACCGGCCGTTTCGACATCAGCAACGGCCAGGCAATCGCGCAGAAGATCGACGGAGTGCTGCAATTTTATGCACAAGCCGGAATTTATGCGCTGCCCGCGCTCGGCACGCCCTATATCCGGGCGAGCACCGCGAACAGCGACTTTTTCGGGCCGCTGCCGGAAGGCTATCTGAAGCTGGCGCCGACCGATAAATTCGCGATCCTGGGCGGCAAGTTGCCGAGCCTGATCGGAGCCGAATACACCTTCACCTTCGAGAACATGAATATCGAGCGCGGGCTCCTGTGGAACCAAGAACCGGCGATCAGCCGCGGCGTGCAGGCCAACTACACGGCGGGGCCGCTCACGCTCTCGGCCTCGTTCAATGACGGGTTCTACTCCGACCGCTTCAACTGGCTGGTCGGCTCGGCGGCCTGGACGATCAACGGCAGCAACACGCTGACCGTGGTCAGCGGCGGCAATCTCGGGCGCTCGACAACGGCGACGATCGCGACGCCGCTGCCGCAGAACAACGGCGCGATCCTCGACCTGATCTATACCTACAGCGCCGCGCCGTGGACGATCACCCCGTATTTCCAATTCACCCATGTGCCGAGGATCAGGAGCCTCGATCTCTACGCTCCCGCCTCGACCTATGGCGGTGCGGTGCTGGTCAACTACGCCGTAACGCCGCGCTTCAATCTGGCCGCCCGCGCCGAGATCATCGCCGCTACCGGGTATGGCGGGAACGGAGCGCCAAACCTGCTGTACGGCCCCGGCAGCTACGCCTTGTCGCTGACCGCGACCCCGACCTGGCAGATCGGCCGTTTTTTCGTGCGCGGCGAGGGATCGCTCGTCAAAGCCGAAGACGTCACCCCCGGCCTTGCCTTCGGCAAGAGCGGCAACCGCACGACGCAGGCGCGTTTTCTGATCGAAGCCGGCTTTCTGTTCTAGCCGATGAGGTCGGCGCGAGCGGCGAGCGGTCCCCTGCCGCGCATCAGCCACACCAGCAACAGGAGGCTCGGCAGGCAGGTCGCGGTGCTCAGGAAAAAGAACGGGATCCAGCCGAGCGCCTGGGCCAGCGCCCCGCCCGACGCGGCCAGCACGTTGAGCCCGACCGTCGCCAAGGACGACAAGAGCGCGTACTGAGTCGCGGTGAAGTCGCGGCTGCACAATTCCGAGAGGTAGGCGACGAAGGCAGCAGAGGCCATCCCGCCGGTCAGGTTCTCGGCGCTGATCGCGACGGTCAGGACCGAGACTTCGTGCCCGGCCCAGGCCTGCAGCGCGTACATCAGGTTCGACAGGGCCTGCAATCCGCCGCAGACGAGCAGCGCGCGGAAGATCCCCAGCCGCGCGACAAACGCGCCGCCGAGCGCCACTCCGGCAAGGGTGGCGACGACGCCGTACACCTTCGAGATCGTCGCCACCTCGACCTTGGTGAAGCCGAGCGCAACGTAAAGCGGGTTGGCCATCGAGCCCGCCAGCGCGTCGCCGAATTTGTACAACACGATGAACAGCGCGATCACGGCCAACTGGATCGCCCCGGCGCGCTCGAACAGGTCGAGGAAGGGGGCGACGACCGCCCGGGTCAGCCAAGCCTTGGCGCGTTCCGCCAGGGTCCGGCCGGGCAGCGGCTCCGGCGGGTTGATGCCGCCGGGCTCGGGCGTGAACCACACGGTGACCATGCCGACCAGCATCAATGCGGCCATCAGCGAATAGGCGAAATGCCAGCCGCCGAAGCTGGCGGCATAGAGCGCGCCGGCGCCCGAGGCGAGCATGCCGAAGCGATAGCCCCATTGCGTCGCGGCGGCGCCGGCACCCTGTTCCTCCGGCCGCAATAATTCGATTCGGTAGGCGTCGATGACGATGTCCTGGCTCGCCGACAGAAAGGCGACGCAGACCGCCGCCAAGGCGGTCATCGCCGGATCGCGGCGCGGGTCGGTGAAGCCGAGGGCAAAGATCGCCGCGGCGAGCAGGATCTGGATCACCAAGGCCCAGCTGCGCCGCCGTCCCAATCGTGCCGTCAACAGCGGGATCGGCAGCCGGTCGATCAGCGGCGACCACAGGAATTTAAGGCTGTAAGACGTGCGGACCAGCCCGAACAGACCGATCGCGGTCAATGACACGCCGAGTTCGGCCAGCCAATAGGACAGGGTCCCGAAGGTCAGGGCCAGCGGCAGACCGCTCGAAAAACCCATCAGCAGGATGGCGACGAGCCGCGGCTCGCGATAGACCGCAAGCGCCGCGAGCCACCGGGCCGGCGCTCCCCTCCTCCCCGCCCCCGGGCTACGCTTGCGACGGTCCGTCGGTGCTAAACCCGGGGGTGGCCCGGGGATCACGGAGAGAGGGGTGGGATGAGGGGCTTTCCGCAACGGCGCGGCAGACGTCACGGGCTCGGGTTCGCCGGCTGCGCGTCGGCGGCGACCTGGATCCTGACGATGCGGTCGGGGTTGGCGACCGTGCCGTTCCTTGCCGAATCGCCCTTCTTGATCTGGTCGACATGCTCCATCCCGGAGGTGACCTGGCCCCAGATCGTGTATTTGCCGTCGAGCGAGGGCTCGGGAGCGAACATGATAAAGAACTGGCTGTCGGCGCTGTTCGGGTCGGCGGCGCGGGCCATCGAGACGGTACCGCGCAGATGCTTCTCGTTCGAGAACTCGGCTTCGAGGCGGTTCCCCGAGCCGCCGGTGCCGTTGCCCCTGGGGTCGCCGGTCTGCGCCATGAAGCCGGCGATGACCCGGTGAAAGACGAGCCCGTCATAGAACCCGCTGCGTACCAGCCGCTTGATCTGCGCGCAATGCTTTGGCGCCAGATCGGGCCGCATCGCGATCGTCACATGGCCGGACGCGAGTTCCATTTCGAGCGTGTTTTCGAGATCGGTGGCCATCTGCCGCCTCCCATGATGATGCTCTGGCGCTGTCTGCTGCGGCCCGACCTTAGCCGAACCGGGGCCGCGACGAAAGCGGTGTGGCGGTAGCTGCGCCGCGGCCGCATCAGGCCCGCGGCCGATCGTACCAGCCGCCGCGGCGGAAGCGGTCGAGATAGGTAGGCAGGATCACTTCGAGCGCGGTCGGGGTGATGCCGAGAGATTCGAAGGTCATCGCTCCCGCGGAAACGACGTTGTCGCGCTTTAATAATTCGACCTGATCGGGGGTCAGAGGCGGGGTCGGCAGCAGCGACAACAGCCGCGCCTGCAATTCGGCAAGGCCGAACGGCAGATCGATCAGGAGGCGCCGGCGCCCGATCTCGTGCAGCAGCACTTCGACGAGTTCGCGAAAGCTGTAGACCTTGGGACCGCCGAGTTCGTAGGTGCGCCCGGCTGCCACCGGATCGCTGAGGCAGCGGATGACGGCCTCGGCGACGTCGCCGACATAGACCGGCTGAAATCGGGTATGGCCGCCGCCGATCAGCGGCAGCGCCGGTGCAACCATCGCCATTGCCGCCAGGCGGTTGAAGAACTGGTCCTCGGGCCCGAACACGACCGACGGACGCAGGATCGACGCGGTCGCAAAGGCGTCGTGCACTGCCTGCTCGCCGGCCGCCTTGCTGCGGGCGTAAGCCGATGTCGAGCGCAGATCGGCGCCCAGTGCCGAGAGGTGAACAAAGTGCTCGATCCCGGCCTCGCGCGCCAGGCGGGCAAGCCGCGCCGGTCCCAGGTGATGGACGAGATCGAAGGTCTGCCCGCCTCGCTCGTAAAGGGTGCCGACGCAATTGACCAGCGCGTCGTTGCCGGCGAGAAAGGCGGGCAGCAGAGTGTCGTCGCCGATCGACAGATTGACGACCGCAATCTGGCCGACATTCCCCATCGGCTGCAGAAATTTGGCTTCCTCGGCATGGCGGCAGCCAACGGTGACGACTTCGCCCTGCGCCGCCAGGCGCTTGACCACATAGCGGCCGATAAAGCCCGATCCGCCGAGCACTGCGGTGCGGCGATTTCTCATGTCCTCTCCCGCGGCGCGTCGCCCTCTGGTTGCCCGTCCTCCCGCTCCTCTTGCGGGCCTTAGCAAAAGCTGCAGGCTCGGGCAATATCATACGCCATGACAGCGCAGCAGAGGTCGTCGGCGGTATTGCCGGTCTCGCCGCTGGGCTCGATAGAGCCGAGCGGTCCCTGGGGTTTGGCGTCGCTCGACGGCGCGACGAACACGCTCTACGTCGCCGGCATGCGCGGCATCGACCCGACAACCAACATTCTGGTCGATGGCGCCGAGTCGCGCATCCGGCAAGCCTTCCTCAATATGCGGCACATCGCCGAAAGCCAGGGGGCCGGGCTGCGCGACTGCCTGCGCATCGTCGTCTATACGACGGACATGTACCGCTATCGGCCGATCGTCAACAGGGTGCAGCAGGAGCTTTGGGGCAACGGCCCTTACCCGCCGCGCACGATCGTCGAGGTCCACCGCCTCAACGACGACGACATTCTCGAAGTCGAGGGCACTTTTCACGTCCCGACGGGGAAGTGAACGCGGTGCTCCACCCTATGCGGCGAGCCGGTTGACATCGGCGGGAGGGGGAATTATGTCCCGCCCTCCTGGAGCCCCCTGCTGAAAGCCCAGGTGGCGGAATTGGTAGACGCGCTAGATTCAGGTTCTAGTGAGCGAAAGCTCGTGGAAGTTCGAGTCTTCTCCTGGGCACCATCGCGCAATTTGCGGGCAGCCGCGCCGCACGACGGAACGCGGGCCCTTCGATACCCCAGGAGCCCGCGCTCCTGATGGGCCATCAGCTGCACCGCGGGGACCTGCCCGAGGGGATCGATTTCGGGCCGGTGGTGGCCGTCGACACCGAGGCAATGGGTCTCAACCCTTATCGCGACCGCCTGTGTCTGGTCCAGCTCTCGGCAGGCGACGGCAAAGCGCATCTCGTGCAACTGTCCCAGGGCGGCTATGCGGCGCCGCGCCTCAAGCGCCTGCTCGCTGACCCCGCAACCACCAAATTGTTTCATTTCGCGCGTTTCGACCTGGCGATGCTCTACCGCTATCTCGGGGTCATGGCAGCGCCGATATATTGCACCAAGATCGCCTCGCGCCTGGCACGCACCTTCACCGACCGGCACGGGCTGCGCGATTTGTGCAAGGACCTGCTCGGCATCGAACTGGCCAAAGAGCAGCAGAGCTCGGACTGGGGCGCGCCCGAACTCTCCGAGATGCAATTGCACTACGCCGCCGCCGACGTGCTCCATCTGCATGCGCTGCGCGACCGGCTCGATGCGATCCTGATCCGGGAGGGCCGCATCGAATTGGCCCGTGCCTGTTTCGGCTTTCTGCCCGATCGCGTAAGGCTTGATCTCGGCGGCTGGGCGGAGCAAGACATCTTCGCCCATTAGGCGCGCCGCTGCGCCCTCGCGGGCGGCAAGGTCGGGGGAAGGGGGGTCTTGTGACAGTTTTCCGTCGTGGTCTGCCCGCGCCGCGGGGCGCGGTTTTGCGATGAGCGAGCCGTTTGCCGCAGCGGCGGCGCCCAGCCTCTTTGCCGCCGCCCGCCTGCCCGAGAGCGGCGACATCGCCGTCGGCTGCCGCGTCATCCTGGCGGAGATGAAGGGATTGGCGTGCCTTGCCGAGGCCCTCGATGGGTCCTTTGCCGACGCGGTCGATCTGTGCGCGCGCGTCCGGGGCCGAATCGTCGTCACCGGGGTCGGCAAGAGCGGCCATGTCGGCCGCAAGCTCGCCGCTACCCTGGCTTCGACCGGGGCGCCGGCGCAGTTCGTCCACGCCGCCGAGGCGAGCCACGGGGATCTCGGCATGATCGGGCCGGGAGACGCGATCCTCGCCCTTTCCCATTCGGGCGAGAGCGCCGAATTGGCCGAAATCATTGCCTATTCGCATCGCTTCAAGATCCCGCTGATCGCAATCACCGGCGGCTGCCGCTCGACCCTCGCCGGCGCCGCCGACATCGTGCTCCCGTTGCCGGAAGCGGCCGAAGGCTGCCCGATGGGGCTGGCGCCGACCACCTCGACGACGATGATGATGGCCTTGGGCGATGCGCTGGCGATCGCATTGTTGCAGCGCAAGGGGTTCACCCCGGCCGATTTCCGGCTGTTTCATCCTGGCGGAAAGCTCGGCCGACGCCTGTTGCGGGTCGCCGAAATCATGCATACCGGCGCTGCGATCCCGCTGGTCTCGCCGGGCGATCCGATGTCGGAAGCGATCCTGGTGATGACGGCGAAAAGCTTTGGCGTCGTCGGCGCCCGCGACGAAACGGGGCGGCTCGTTGGGGTCGTCACCGACGGCGACCTGCGCCGGCACATGAGCGCCGCGCTGCTGTCGCGCAAGGTCGCCGAGGTCATGCGGCCGGGCCCCAAGACCGTCGCCGCGACCGCCTTGGCGGCGGAAGCTCTGGGGCTGATGAACCGGATCGCGATCACCTCCCTGTTTGTGGTCGACGAAGAGGAGCGGCCGATCGGCTTTCTGCATATGCACGACTGCCTGCGTGCCGGGGTCGCATGAGCGGCTGGCGGCCCGTATCGGGCAAGGCTTGGCGTCCGGTCGTCCCGGCGGCGCATCTGCGCCTTGCCGGCACCCGGCTCCACCGCTTTCGGCCAGCGGCCGGCGATCCCTACAGCCGGCGCGTCGCGCTTTTGAAGCTGCTGTTGCCGGCGATCGGATTAGCATTGTTACTGCTCGTCGCCGCTTGGCCGCGGCTCGCCGCCCTGTTCGAAAGCGTCGGCGTCGGCTTTGCCGCAATCGATCTGCGCGAGGCGCGCGAGCTGAAAATGGTTAATCCGCGCTATGCCGGCCTCGATCGGCAGAACCGGCCTTATGTATTGACCGCGGCGATCGGTCGCCAGGTGCCGGAGCGCACCGATCTGGTCTCGCTCGCGGGACCGCAGGCCGAGATCGCGATGCGCCGCGGCGCCGTCACCATTACGGCCGCGACCGGGATCTACCAAGCGCAGGCCAAATTGCTGGACCTCTTTCAACAGGTTTTGATCGTCCGACAGGACGGTACGCGCTTTTCGACCGAGAGCGCGCATATCGATTTCTCGACCAATGCGGCCGACGGCCATGATCCGGTCGCGGGGCGCGGGCCATGGGGCACCGTCAGGGCGCAAGGCTTTCGCATCCTCGACAAGGGCGACAGAGTGATCTTCACCGGCCGTTCGGATCTCGTCGTGAGAGGCGCGGCGGCGCGCCCGCATCCGGCCCCGCCG
>DATFCQ010000153.1:0-18885 GCA_035252905.1 Allostellaceae bacterium
ACGTCGCCTGCGCCTCGGCTTCGGCCGCCTCGCCCTCGGCCAGGATCCGGGCGGCGCGCACCGCCAGCGCCCGGCCGGTCTCGGTCAGCGCGAAGCGGCGCGAAGTGCGATGGATCAGCCGCTCGCCGAGGCGCGCCTCGAGCCGCTGCAAGGCCTTCGACACGGTCGCGCCGGAAAGCCCCAATTCGGCGGCGACGCCGGCAAAGGAGCCGGTCTCGGCAATCTTGGCAAAGATGGCCCAGGCTTCGAGATCCGGAAGGGGCATGATCGCGATCCTCAAGGATGGAAAGAATGACTTTCCATCCTTTCCATTTTCTTCTCCGGCGTCGAGCGCCATCTAGTGCTTCACGCGGGGCCGTTGCCCCAATTCCGCACCAGAGGTTCGCAGAGATGATTGAACGCAGACCGTTTGCCGCGCTGGGCGGCGCCGACCACGGCTGGCTCAAGGCCAGGCACCATTTCTCCTTTGCCGGGTATCGCGACCCCGAGCGGATGGGCTGGGGCCGGCTGCGGGTGTGGAACGACGACGAGATCGCCCCGGGGTCCGGCTTCCCGCCGCACCCGCATGCCGACATGGAGATCATCACCTATGTCCGCGACGGTGCGATCACCCATCGGGATTCGCTCGGCAATGCCGGCCGCACCGAGGCCGGCGACGTCCAGGTCATGTCGGCCGGATCGGGCATCCGCCACTCCGAATACAATCTCGAAGCCGAGACGACCCGCCTCTTCCAGATCTGGATCGTCCCGACGACCCGCGGCGGCAAGCCCGCCTGGGGTACGAAGCCGTTCCCGAAGGCGGACCGTTCCGGCCGCTTCGTGACCCTGGCCAGCGGCTTTGCCGGGGACGACGAGGCATTGCCGATCCGGACCGATGCGCGGGTCATCGGCGCGACGATCAAGGCCGGCGAGCGCGTGACCCTCGATCTCGATCCCGAACGGCACGCCTATCTGGTGCCCGCCGCGGGCGCGGTCGAAGTGGACGGCGTCCGCATCGCGGCGCGCGACGGCGCCGCGATCACGGGTGTTGCGGAGGTCGCGATCGTCGGGATCGAAGACGCGGAAGTGATCGTGGTCGACGCCGCCTGACGGCGCGATTTGCGCCTTGGCCATAAGGCATCGCAAAAAACAGCTTGCACGATGAAAGTCGCTCTCCTATGTAGCTTGCAATATGCAAGCGAACGGAGAGCGGCCCGATGCGGCGCAAGAGCTTTGGCAACATGCAATGCCCGATCGCCCGCAGCCTGGAGCGGGTCGGGGAGTGGTGGAGCATCCTCATCCTGAGGGATGCGTTTCACGGCCTGACGCGGTTCGACCAGTTCCAGGAAAGCCTGGGGATCGCGCCCAACATGCTGACGCGGCGGCTTAGTTCCCTGGTCGAGGCGGGCCTCCTGGAACGCCGCCGCTACAATGAGCGGCCGCCGCGCGACGAATACGTATTGACCGAGGCCGGGCGCGACTTCCGGCCGGTATTGTGGGCCCTGCTTGCCTGGGGCAACCGGCATTTCGCCCCGGAAGGCAAGAGCGTCGTGATCGTCGACAGCCGGACCGGGGAGGAAGCCGAGCCCCTGTTGGTCGACCGCAAGAGCGGGCGCCCGCTCGTCGCCCCGGCATTCCGCTCGGCCGCCGGACCGGCCGCCGACGCGCGTACCCGGCAGCGCCACGTCCCTCTCGCCGAGCCTCAAGCATCTGTTCAATCGGCCGACAAGCCGGTCTCCTGAATCGGAATCGGGCGCAATCCTCTTCATGCGATGGAGACCGCAATGGAGACCATCGTCCTCAAACGCGCGGCAACCGCCGCCCGGGCGAAAAACCGGCTTAAATTCGGACGCAAGACCTTGGCATTTGCCGGCCTGGCCATCGCCCTCGCGGCGGGCGGCGCCGAATACGGCCGTTATTGGTGGACCACCGGCCGCTTTATCGAAAGCACCGACGACGCCTATGCCGGCGGCAACGTCACCGCCGTGTCGCCGCATGTCGCCGGCTTTGTCGCGCAGATCCTCGTGTCGGACAACCAGTATGTGCGCGCCGGTCAGTTGTTGATCCGCCTCGACGGGCGCGATTTCCAGGCCGCTCTCGACCGCGCCCGGGCGAGCGCGACCGCTCGGCGGGCCGCGCTCGCCGGGCTCGAAGCGAAATACCTGTTGCAGCAGGCGATGATCCGCCGGGCCGAGGCCGATCTCAACGCCAGGACGGCCCAGGCCGCGTTTGCCGGCGAAGACGCCGTCCGCTACCGCAATCTGGCCTTGACCCGCTTCGGCACAAGGCAGAATGCCGAGCGCGCCTCGGCCGCCGCCGAGGCGGCGCAGGCCGCGACCGGATCCGCCCGGGCGGGGCTCGCCGCCGCCCGCCAGCAATTGACGGTTCTGGACGCCGAGACCGCCGAAGCGCGCGCCGGAATTGCCCAGGCCAAGGCCGATCTCGAAACCGCCCGCCTCGCTCTCGGCTACACCGAAATCCGCTCGCCGATCGACGGCTATGTCGGCAACCGGGCCGCGCAGGTCGGCGCCTATGTCGCGAGCGGAGCGTACCTGCTGAGCGTGATCCCGGCGCACGGGCTGTGGGTCGACGCCAATTTCAAGGAGGATCAGCTCGCGCAGATACGGCCGGGACAGAGGGCGACGGTCGCCGCCGACGTGTTGCCGGGCAGGGTTTTTCACGGCCATGTCCTGAGCTTGGCGCCGGGCACCGGGGCGGTGTTCAGCGTGATCCCGCCGGAGAACGCGACCGGCAACTTCACCAAAATCGTGCAGCGCGTGCCGGTGCGCATCGCGCTCGACGACGCACGGTTCGGCGCATTGCGGCCGGGCCTGTCGGCGACGGTCAGCATCGATACGCGCTCCGGCGCGCCGGCCGGGGAGTGACGGCGATGCCGGCGATTGCCGTCTGGCTCAGGAGCCTTCTGCCGTTCGTCGTCATGTGCGTCGGCATGTTCATTGCGCTCCTCGACATCCAGATCGTCGCCTCGTCATTGCAGGACATCGGCGGCGGCCTGTCGGCGGCGCAGGACCAGATCGGCTGGGTGCAGACCGCCTATCTGATCGCCGAAATCGTCGTGATCCCGCTCAGCGGCTGGCTGACCCGCGTGTTCTCGACCCGCTGGCTGTTCGCCGCCTCGGCGGCCGGCTTCACCGTCGCCAGCCTCCTCTGCGGCCTCGCCTGGAACATCGAGAGCATGGTCGTGTTTCGGGCCCTGCAGGGGCTCCTCGGCGCCTCGATGATCCCGACCGTCTTCACCTCGTCGTTTCACTATTTCCAGGGACCGCGCCGGGTCTATTCCGCCGCGGTGATCGGCACGATCGCCTCGGTCGCGCCGACCTCGGGACCGGTCGTCGGCGGCTGGATCACCGACACGCTGAACTGGCACTGGCTGTTCTACGTCAATCTGCTGCCGGGCGCCGCGGTCGCGATCCTCGCCGCACTATTGGTCAGGATCGACGAGCCGGACTGGAAACTGCTGAAGGACGCCGACTACCCCGGCATCGCCCTGATGGCGGTCGCCCTCGGCACGCTCGAATACGTATTGGAAGAGGGTTCGCGCTGGAACTGGTTCGACGACGCGACGATCCGGAATTGCGCCTGGATGGCGGCGATCGCCGGCCTGTTGTTCGTCGTGCGCAGCCTGACCTTCGCGCGCCCGGTCGTCGATCTGCGGGCGCTGGCCAACCGCAACTTCGCGCTCGGCTGCTTTCTGTCCTTTGTCACCGGCATCGGCATCTTCTCGACGATCTATCTGACGCCGCTGTTTCTCGGCTATGTGCGCGGGTTCAGCGCCTGGCAGACCGGGATCGCGGTCTTTTCGACCGGCGCCGCCTCGCTCGTCGGGGTGCCGGTGTACATTGCATTGGCGCGCAAATTTGACACGCGCTGGCTGATGATGTTCGGGCTCGCCTCGTTCGGCCTCGCCATGTGGAGCTTCAGCTTCATCACCCACGAGTGGGGCGGCGGGGAATTGTTGATCCCGCAGGTCCTGCGCGGCTTTCCGCAGGTCTTCGCGGTCGCCCCGGCGGTGACCCTGGGCCTCGGCAGCCTGCCGCCGGAGCGCCTCAAATATGCGAGCGGGCTCTTCAATATGATGCGCAATCTCGGCGGCGCGGTCGGCATCGCCGCGTGCGGCGCGATCCTCAACGCCAGGACCAACTTTCACTTCGATGTGATCGCCTCGCATCTGACCCCGGCGAACGGCCCGATGGAACGATGGATCGCCGGCCTTGCAGCGCGTTATGCCGCAATCCCGGGCAGCCTCGACGCGGGCCACGTCGCCGCCCTGAAGCGGCTCTGGCAGCTCGCCTATCGCGAAGCCTCGACCCTGGCCTTCGCCGACGCCTTCCGCGCGATCATGGTCGCCTTCATCGCCGCGACCTTGCTGGTTCCGCTGTTGCGCCAGGTCGCGCCGGCGAAAGCGTCCCCGCCGGCGTCGCACTGATCGCCGCTGCGGAGCGGAATACGCTGCGCTCCTCCGCCCTACGATGCGGTATCGGGCGGAAGAGCGCAGAGGCTGGGCAAGAATTCCGGATAGAGGCAGAAATTGACAAATTCTCTTCTCGTTGTCCCGGCGAAAGCCGGGACCCATTTCTCCGCTGCTCAGAATTTTCAGGTAAAGGCAATGTCCTAGAAGCCATCACCGGCTCGTGCTGCGGAGGAATGGACCCCAGCTTTCGCCGGGGTGACGAGAAAAGAGGCGGCGATTGACATTTTTGCCTAACCTTAAAGCGCATTCCGCCTTTTTCCTCGCTCAAACAGGCTCTGAGCAAGGCCCTTTCCATGCCGCGAGCGGCCAATAGCCCGCCGGCGCCTCAGGCAGCCGGAACTTTGGAAAACCGATCACAGGGAGGTCGAACGTCATGACGGGAAAAGCGCGGATCGCTCATCTGGCCGGACCGAATGCGACCATTCAAAACACCCCTCCCCTGGTCACGTCCAACAAGGCGCGGGCGAAGCACGGGCTGCCCCCGCTGACGAACCCGGACGGCTCGCCGGCGCGCTTCGACGTATTGCGCCCGCAGCGCCTGGCGGCGCCCGCCACCCTCTATGTCGAGCCGTTCAGCGCGCATCCCCTCGAAGCGGATGCGGCCGAATTATACGGTCCGCCGGACGGCTACATCGACAAGGCCGGGCATGTGCATAAGGAGCGGCAAAGCGCCGACGACAAGCCCGTCTATGAGGTCGAACTGCGTCCCGAAGACGGGCTCTATCCTCTGCCCTATATGGCGAGGCAGGCCGACGGCGCCGCCTGGGACGAGGAATGCGCGTTCCCCAACGCTCCCGAGGCGCGGGCGCGGCAAGGCTTCTTCCCGGACGGCTCGCGCAGCTTTGAGGAAATCGACCGGCTGCAGATCGGCGAGGGCGGCACGGGAAACCTGATCTCGGCCCAGGCCGAGATCGACTTCTACCGGGTCCTGCCGCCGTCGGGGTACACAAAGGGTCTCCCGGCCGAGCGGCGCACCGATGCCGGCGCCGGCGACATTGCGCCGGAGCGCCGCGGCGTCGATTTCTTTCCCTACAAGCCGGCGCACCTCGCCGCGTCGGCGCCGCGGCCGGCCTTGGCGCGGGCGACCAATGCGGTCCAACAGATCCTGGCGAGCGGCCAATATGACGGCGCCATCTGGACCGAGGGCAGCCCGAGAGTGGAAGAGACGATCTATTGGCTCAATCTTCTGATCGACACGACCCTGCCGATCTGCGGCAATGCCGCGCAGCGGCCGCACGGCATGATCAGCCATGACGGCCCGAAGAACATCGTCGACTCGGTCGCCTATATTGCCTCGCGGGTGTGGGCGGACGACCAAGGCCGCAACCAGGCCGGCGCGGTTCTGATCCAGGAGCAGCGGGTCTTTGCCGCCCGCGCCGTCCAGAAAGCCGACGCGCGGCCGGGCGGCTATGTGGCCACCGGCGGACACGGCGGGATCCTGGGCGCGGCCGGCCATGACGGGCCGCCGCTCCTCCACTACCTGCCGACCGCGCGGCATACCTGGCGCTCCGAGGTGAACGTCACCCGGCTGCCGGCCGAGGTCAGGGGCGTACGCCGAGAGGGCTCGCATATCGAAGCCGTCTCCGTCGCCGTCAGAGGGCCGGATGGCCTATTGCGCGACGGCGCGATCCCCAAGGTCGCAATCGCCAAGGACGGCAGCTACTGGGACGAGGACGGCACGGTTGATCCCGAGGCGGAAGTCGATCTGATCGCGCTGCTCGGACACATGCTGAAATCGGCGCCGCTCGCCGGCTTTGTCGTCGAAGGGCTTGCTCCCTACGGCCGGAGCGTCTCGAACGCACGGCATCGGGTGATGGTGCGCGCGGTGCACAGCGGGCTTCCGGTCGTCCGCGTCGGACGGGGCAACCCCGAGGGGTTTGTTCCGCTGCACGACCCCGTCTTCATCGGCGGCTCGAACCTGACCGCGACAAAGGCCCGGCTCCTGCTGATGGCCTGCCTGATGAAATTCGGCAGCCTGCCGCCGGCGGCCGATCCGGACCATCCGACCTCTGCGGAAGCCGCCGCCATTCGCGAAAAGGTCGCCGCCTATCAAACGATCTTCGACAGCCATTGAGCTGTGTTGGCGCCGATCAAGCGGCCGTTGCACCTGTCGGAGCCTCCGGCCGAAGCCGCGGGCACAGTCGGGCTCCAGACATGGCGCTGAGAACGCCGGCGCCGATCGCCTTCGACATGAGGCGATGACTTCCCGTTGTGTCCCGTGAGAGTATCCGGACGCGCGCCGCGCCGGAACGCGGCCGAGAAATGCTTCATATGTCATGCCGGCCTTTGGGCTCCTGGTGATAGGATGCCGCGCGACAAGGGGGAGGACGGACCATGCCGCAATCGGGGCGCGTTGCGTTCGGGGCCATGGAGGCGGTGGCGTTCGGCCGGCCGGCTGCCGCGGAAGTCGCCGCCGAGGCGCAGCGGTGCGGCGCCGAGCGGGTCTTTCTGATGGTCAGCGGGACGCTCAACCGCAGCACCGACGAGGTCGAAACGCTGCGCCGCGCGCTCGGCAACCGCTGTGCCGGGCTGTTCGACCGGATGCCGCCGCACACGCCCCGCCATGCCGTCATCGAGGCCGCGGCGATGGCGCGCGAGGCGGGCGCCGATCTGATCGCGACCCTGGGCGGCGGCTCGGTGACCGACGGCGCCAAGGCGGTGCAGCTTTGCCTCGCCAATAACATCCGCACCGCCGAGGCGCTCGACGAGTGCCGCCCGGTCAAGGGACCGGACGGCGCCTTCGCGCCGCCGCCCGCGTGCCGGGCGCCCGCCGTCCGGCAGATCACGGTGCCGACGACATTGTCGGCCGGCGAGTTCAGCGCGATTGCCGGCGTCACCGACGAGCGGCGCCGGGTCAAGGAATTGTTCCTTCATCCGTTGATCATCCCGCGTGCGGTCGTGCTCGACCCGTCGGTCACCGTGCACACGCCGGAATGGCTGTGGCTCTCCACCGGCATCCGCGCGGTCGACCACTGCGTCGAGGGCCTCTGTTCGGGCGAGGCCAATCCTTATGCCGACGCCCAGGCCCTGCACGGCCTCGCCTTGCTCGCCCGCGGCCTCCCGCGGGTCAAGGCCGATCCCGACGATCTCGCGGCGCGGCTCGACTGCCAGATCGGCTCATGGCTGTCGATGGGTCCGCTTGCCGGCGGCGTGCCGATGGGGGCGAGCCACGGCATCGGCTATGTCTTGGGCGCCTTGTTCGACATTCCGCACGGGCATACCTCGTGCATCATGCTGCCGGCGGTGATGCGCTGGAACAAGCCGGTCAATGCTGCGCGGCAGGCGCTGGTCGCGGCGGCGATGGGGCAGCCCGGCGAGGACGCCGGCGATGTGCTCGACGCCTTTATCGCCGGGCTCGGCATGCCGCGCAGCCTCGGCGCGGTCAAGATCGGCCCGGAGAACTTTGCCCGGATGGCCGAAGCGGCCATGCACACGCCCTGGGTGCCGCGCAACCCGCGGCCGATCGCCGGCCCCGAACAGGTCCGCGAAATTCTCGAACTGGCGGCATAAGGATGAGCGCGGACGGCTTTTGCCGCTGCGGGGCGGTCCGGCCGACCCGCCTCCTCGGCGCGCTCGCTGTGATCGGCGGGCTTGGCGCCGGGCCGGCGCAGGCGGCCTCGTTCGCGACCACCAAGAACTTTGTTCCGGCCCCCAGCACGCCGTCCTATTTCGCCAATGAAGGCGTGCCTGCCGAGGAGCAGGGCGGCGCTTTGCCCGCCGCCCCGCAGCGTCACAAGGCGGAACGATCCGCCGCGCGCGGCGGAAATGCCGAGCCTCGCAAGGAAGCCGAACCCGACGCCCTGCGCCGGCAGGCCGCGACCCCTCCGCAGACCGCGCAGAGCGCCAAGCCCGGCGAGAAGACGGCGGCCGCCAAGCAGGCCAAACAACCTCCGGCTCCGGCCACACCGCCCGCGGCGAGCCGGGAAAAGCAGAAGACGGCGGGACCGGTTGCCGCGCCGCCGGTCAAGACCTCATCCCGTCCGGCCGCCCCGGCGAGGCCGCGGCGCCTTGCCGATACCCGGACTGCGGCACCGACCCGGCATCTCGCAGCCCGCGACGGCCTGCCCCGCACAACGGGCGATCTCGGCACCGCCGCCCTCGCCACCGCGCTGATCGGCCTGGGCTTTCTGCGGCAGCGACGGGGCCGTCCCGATGCCGCGGCCGTGCCGGATCGTGCAATCCCCGACGCGGGCCGCGCCGGGGTGGCCGATCTCAACGTGCTATTGCAGGGGCTCGAAGCGACGATCCGGCGCAAACTGCCGCGGCGCACTCCCTTCCGCCTTTCGCTGCTTCCCGAATTGTGGCCGTGCCATGCCGATCGGCAGGCGATTGCCGCGGCGGTCATCGACCTGACCGGCGCGGCCGCCGCGAATCTGGCCGCGGGCGGCAGCATCGTGGTCGGCGCGCGGAATTTCCGGGTCGACGCCGATCACGCCGCGCAATCCCCCGACGCCGTACCGGGCGATTACGTGCGGCTCACCATTCGCGAGAACGGCCGGGGTCTTTCCGAGACCGCCTTTGCGCAGGTCTTCGATCCCCTCGCGACCGCCCGCCCGGCAATCGTCAGAGCGGGCGACATGGCGCGCCGGCTCGGCGGCTTTGTCCGCGTCGAGACCGCCGAAGACGTCGGCACGGCGATCCATCTCTACTTCCGCCCCGCCGTCGCGATCCCTCCGGTCTGAACGGCGGCGGGGTGGGCAAACCCGGCCGGAATGGCCGCGAGGTCGATCAGAGGAGCTGTATCGCCGCGGCAATAATGGCCGACCAGAGCGCAACGCTCATCCCGCCGATGACCAGGATTGCAGCGCCCGGCGGCAGCCGGCGGTCGCTCTCCGGCAGGAAGGCTGCCATGTTGCCGGTGCGGTTGATCTGCATTGCGCTGCCAATCTCAAGAGCGTTCGCGGCCTGTCCGCCGTCTCTTCCGAGTATCGCAAGGCAATGATGAACGGGCGGTTAAGGTGATGCAGCGCCCGTTCCGCCGATTTTTTGATCCGCTGCCCGGCGCGCCTGCCGTCAGCGGGACGCCTCTTGCCTCGTCCGCAGGCGAACCGAGCGTTGCGTCCCCGGCTGCAGGATCAGGCTCTGGTCCTCGACCGCGACCGTTATCGCCTCGGCATCGCCGGGATCGCTGGCGATCGTAAAGGTGGTCGCCGTCACGTCTACCGTCAGCGAATGCTTGCGGTAGCGGATCCGAAACGAGAGCCGGTTGAGCTCGTCGGGCAATACGGGATTGAAGCGCAATTCGTTGCCGCGCAGTTCGAGGCCGGTATAGCATCGCTGCAACAGATCGACGGTCCCGGCCATTGCGCCGAGGTGAATTCCCTCGGGCGTGGTCCCGCCCTGGATGTCGCCGATGTCGCTGTGCAGCGCCTCGGTGAACAGAGGCCAGGAGCGGCGCCGGGAGCAGCGCGCCAAGACCCAGGCATGGACGATCGCGCTCAAGGTCGAGCCGTGCGAGGTCCGCCGCAGATAGTAGTCGATGGTCTTGGGAATGAGAGCAGGGTCAAAGCCGTATCCGAGCCGGGCAAAAAGCTCCGCCAGTTCCTCGGCCGAGAACAGGTAAAACAGCATCAGCACGTCGGCCTGTTTCGACAGCTTGTAACGCACCGGGGAATCGCCCTCCGCGTCGAGGATCAGGTCGAGACGCATGATGTTGTCGTATTTGCGCCGGTAGGCCACCCAGTCGAACTCCGCCAGATCGTCATACCCTTCGAACTGGCTGGGGATGCCGTCGCGATGAAACGGGACGTAGAGCGTGCGGCTCACCTCGTCCCAGTGCGCGATCTCGCTCTGCTGCAGGGCCAGCGCCTCGCGCAATTCCTGGCACCGCTCGTCCGGCAGGAGCCGGAACAGATCGAGGGCGCGGGCCAGGCACCATGCCGCCATGACATTGGTATAGGTGTTATTGTCCAGACCCGGAGCGTCGCGGTCGGGATAGCGGTCGTGGAACTCGTCCGGTCCGATGACGCCGCGGATGTCGTAGCGTCCGCGCGCCTCGTTCCATTGTGCGGCGCTCGCCCAGAAGCGCGCGATCTCGAACAGCAATTCGGCGCCATAGATGTACAGGAATTCGGCGTCTCCGCTGGCCTGGTAATACTGCCATACATTGTAGGCAATCGCGGCGCCGACATGCCGCTGCAGGTGCGTATGATCGCAAATCCAGTTGCCGGAGAGAGGATTGAGAAATTTGACGTCGGTTTCTTCGCGCCCGTTGCTACCGCTCTGCCAGGGAAACATTGCGCCGCGGTATCCCGCAGCGCGCGCGGCCCAGCGCGCCTCCGGCAGACGACGATGCCGGTAGAGCAGCAGCGCCCGGCTGAGGGTGGGCATCCGCAGATTGAGAAAGGGGAAGATGAAGAGTTCGTCCCAGAAGATGTGGCCGCGATAGCCCTCGCCGTGCCAGCCGCGGGCCGGGATGCCGGCGTCGCGCTCGACGGTGTGCTGCGAGACGGTCTGCAGCAGATGAAAGATGTGAAGGCGGACGATCCGATGGGTGTCGCGCAGCGGGTCGGCGTCGACCTCGACGAGATCCATGTCGCAGCGCCGCCACAGATGGGCCCAGGCGAGCCTCTGGGTGTCGAGCAGATCGTCGAATGTGCCGGCGCGTTCGACCGCCTGCCGCGCTTCCGTCGGGCCGTCGGCAATGGCGCGATCGCGCGAGGTGTAGAGCGCGACGATCTTCTCGATCTCGACGCGGTCGCCCGCCGCGAGATCGAGGGCGATCTGCTGGGCGATCCGAGCCGGCTCCGACAGGACCCGGCGTTCGGCCGCGACTGTCCGCCCGTTCGCGGCAATGCGGATCCGTGCGGCCTGCGCGATCCGCAATTGCGATTGCGTCGTCTCGGCTTCGAGCAGCAGAGTTTCAGAGTCCGCCGCGGCGGCGCTCTGCACGCGCAGATGGGCGCCGTTGAACGGGCGGTAGCGCGGCACGCCGGCATTCACGACCTGCCCGTCGAGCCCCGTGCACAGGGTCAACCGTCCCGACCAGTTCTCGGCGGTCAGCGCGACGTGCTGGCCGGCGAGGTGATGGTCCCGCATGTGAACAAACCGGCGCTCGACGATCCGCGTTTCCCGGCCGGCCGGATCGCGGACGCGGACGCGGCGTTCGCAGAAGCCCTGCCGCAGGTCGAGCCTCTGCCGGTAGGCGAGGATGTCGAGCCTCCCCAGGTCGAACCATTCGCCGTCGTCGATGCGGAACGTCAACGGGAGCCAGTTCGGCAGGTTGACGAGATCCTCGTGCTCGACCGTCCGGCCGCCGATCGACGTCGTCAGCCGGTTGTAGCCGCCGGCGAGATAGGTGCCCGGGTAATGAATGCCGTCGGCGCGCGCTTCGGCGGCGGCTCCGCGGGTCACGAAATAGCCGTTGCCGAGCGCCAGCAGGGCTTCGCGCCGGCCCTCGATCCCCGCCGCGAACCCGTCATAGGCGAAGCTCCAAGGATCGCGCCCGGCCGCGGCGCGGAAATGGCGCCGCTGCAACCGGGGCTGACAAAACGGCGCGAGGCGATGCACGTCGGGCTCACGCCCGGCACGCGCCGCGCCGGCCGGCGCCGTGCGCTCCGGGCGAAGTTCGACTTCGGACAGGTCGGCCACGACCACGTCGGCGCCGTGCGCCCGCAACGCCTCGGCCTGGTCGGCGCGATCGATGCCGATGACCAGTCCGAACCCGCCCGCGCGCCCCGCCGCGACGCCGGCGGTTGCGTCTTCGGCCACGACGGCCCGCGCCGGAGGCACCTGCAGCCGCCGCGCGGCTTCAAGAAAGGTGTCGGGGGCGGGCTTGCCGCGCAAGTCCAGCCTTGCCCGATCGTTCCCGTCGACCGTCGCGTCGAACAGCGGCCCGAGCCCGGTGATCCGCAGGATCTCGGCGCAATTCCGGCTCGCGGTCACCAAGGCGATCCTGACGCCGAATTCCCGCAGGCGCTGGATCAGCGTCACCGTGGAAGGATAGACGTCGATCCCGCGATCGCGGATGCGGTCAAGGAAGATCCGGTTCTTGCGCGCGGCAAGTCCCTGGACCGTATCATGCTCCGCGCCATCCGACGGCGCGCCTTCGGGGAGCGGCACGCCGCGGGCGGCGGCAAAGGCGCGGATCGCTTCGCTGCGCGGCCGGCCGTCAAAATACTTCAGATAGTCCTGCCGCGTCAGCGGCTCGAACGGAATGCCGTGCTGCTGCGACCAGCGCTGCAGGAACGCGTCGAACATGTCCGCCCAGGCGGCTTCGTGGATCCGGGCCGTGTCGGTAACGACGCCGTCGAGGTCGAACAGCACGGCCGCGAACCGCGCCAGTGTCAGAACGACGGGGCCGGAGCCCTGTTCGGGAGACCGCGTACCGCTCATCGCACCTTCTCTTCTGCCGTCGCGGGCGCCGTCGCATGGCGGCCGCCGTGCAAACGCCCGACAGGGCCTGGAAAAGCCCCTCTCCCCGGCCGCGCGCGCCTGTCAGGTGCCCCTGGGATGGGTCGGATGGGTCTCGCCGAGCAGCCGGTTCATCCAGGCCAACAACAGCCCGGAGACGACAAAACCGAGATGTATGGCGAGCTGCCAAGCCACGTCATCCTTCGGGATTGCCCCCAGGTCGAGGAAGGTCCGCAGCAGGTGAATGGCCGAGATCGCGACGATCGAGCTGAGCAATTTGATCTTGAGGCCGGAGAAATCGACGAGACCGATCCAGCCGGGGCGATCCTCGTGCGTCTCGACGTGAAGCTTGGAGACAAAGTTCTCGTAGCCGACAAAGGCCACCATCAGCAGCAGATTGCCGAGCAATGCCAAATCGACCAGGCTGAGGACGAAGATGACCAGCTCGCGCTCCTTCATCCCGAGGAGGCCGGGGATCGTCACCACCAGTTCCTGCACGAACTTGACGGTGATCATGCCGAGGGCGACGAGAAGCCCGACATAGACGGGCGCAAGCAGCCAGCGGCCGGCGAACAGGCCGGCTTCCAGCCAGGTCTCGGTCCGCCGCACGCCGCGCCGGGTCGGGAATTGACGGAACGACTGGTCTTGCCTGTCCACGCCGATCTCCGCTCAGCCGAACAGACAGCGGTGCGCTCGGCCATGCCAGGGGGGAGATGCGACTTCCGATCCCAGGTTCAAGCCCTGTCCTGCGACACGACCCTCGGCGCCGTCCCCGCCGCAAGCCGCCTGTTCCGCCTGTTTTTTCAGGTGAAAAACAGGCGCCGCCCCCACCGGCCACTAATTTGCGGGACGCCTGACGAAAATCCGATCCTGCCCGTCGCAGCTTGCAGAAGTTTACGCCATCAATGCCGATTTGTCAATATGAAATTGCGTTCATAGCACGATCAGGCGTGCCGTCAAGCGGAGTCGGCAATGGCGCGGCTCACCTCGGGATCGTCAATGCGACGAGCGTTTCGGCGGCGCGGTCGAGCGTGTCGAGCCGGCGGCAGGCGTCGATCAGCGCGTCGAATTGCGCCTCGGGGATCGCCAAGCCCGGGGCGACCGGGCGGATGCGCCGGGCCTCCTCCTCGAAGTCCCAGATGAATTCGCGGCCGGTCCCCTCTTTGGTGAACTGGCGGCCGTCCTTGGTGAACACCGTGACGCGCGGGCCGAAGAGGGTACGGTTGTGCGCGGGGATCAAACTCACGCGCTGCATCAGATCGAGAACTTCGGGCGGGTCGCTCTCGCCGGGCCCGGGGCCGGCGCCGCGCAACACGGGATAGCCGCGCCGGGCTGCGCCCCAGGCGGCAAAATACTGCGTGCTGCCGACCCGCGGCCGGCCGTCACTGCCGGGAGTCGGGAAGGCCGGGCTCGGATATTCGGTTTCGAGCCAGTTGACGACGGCCTCGATATGGTCGATGTCCTCGTATCGAAGGTCGTGCTCCGCGCACAGCCGCGCCGCCAGCTCGATGTGGGCGATGTTGTAGCCGGCCGTCGAATAGATGCGGTAGAGCGTTTCGAGGAACATCCAGTCGCGCCCGAGCCCTGCGGTGATGCGGGCGAGATCGGCGCGATTGGCGCCGGTGAAGCTGTAGCGCAAGAGGCCGAGATTGTTCCCGGCATAGGCGTGATAAAAACCGGCCTCGCCTTCGAGCACGGTTTCGCCGCCCGGAACCCCGTGCCGGGCCAAGGCGACGGCGAGGAAGGCGTTGCGCACCGCCCCGCCCTCGCGCAACGAGCGCCCGCCGCTGCGCGCCCCTTCGAGATTGCCGGCGGCGAGGTTGACGCATTGGGCGATCGCGCCGTGGATCCGCTCGGCGTCGAGGCCGGCAAGCTTGGCCGCGGCGATGGCGGCGCCGAAAATGCCGAACACCGGGCCGGCATGAAAGCCGCGCGCCATGACCGTCGGGATGAAGTCGGCGGCCATGCGCTCCATAACCTCATAGCCGGCGGCGATCGCGGTCAGGAACTCCCTGCCGGAAGACCCGGCCGCTTCCGCCGCGACCAGGGCCGCCGGCAGGATTGCCGTGCCGGGATGAGTCAGCATGCGGAAGGTGTCCCACTTGCCGCCGGCGAAGATCATTTCGGCGTCGACAAAGGCGGCCCCGGCCTTGGTCAATTTCGCGCCATTGCCGAGCACGGTGGCGATGCCGCCGCTGCCGGCCTCTTCCTCCTGCATCAAGGCCAGAGCCTGACGGCTCGCCGGCATGTCGTGGGCGACGAGGGCCGAGGCGAGGGCCTCCAAGGTGACCCCCTTGGCCCGGTCGACGACCGCCGGGGGCAGGTCGCCATAGTCGAGAGCGGCGACAAAACCGGCAAGTTCCCGGCTCAGCGACATCGGCGGCCTCCTGCGCGGGTTCAAGTGATCGTGACGCCGCCGTCGACGACGATGACCTGTCCGGTCACATAGGCGCCGGCGGGCGCGGCCAGCATCAGGGCGACGCCGGCGATCTCCTCGGCCTGGCCGAGCCGCCGCAGGGGCGTCGCCAGTTCGCGGGCGGCGCGGCGCTCGTCGTTCTCCCACAAGGCGCGCGAGAATTCGGTGCGGATCAGACCGGGGGCGATGCAGTTGACGCGGATGTTGTGGGGCCCCCATTCGACCGCGAGATTGCGCGCGAGCGCGGCGTCGGCCGCCTTGGTCACCCCGTACATGCCGAGCTGCAACGAGCCGTGCAGGGCGGCGATCGAGATGATGAACAGGATGACGCCGTCGCGGCGCTCCTTCATCTCCGGCGCGACGAGGCGCGCCAGCCACAGATTGCTCAGCACGTTGTTGGTCATCATCCGCTCGAACGCCTGATCGGTCAGGGTTTCGAGCGAGCCGAAATGCGGGTTGATCGCGGCGTTGCAAACGAGGATGTCGATGCGCCCCCAGGCGCCCCGCGCCGCGGCGACGAGGTTGTCAAGCTGCGCCCGGTCCGAGATCCGCGCCGGAACGGCGATCGCCTCGCCGCCCTTCTGCGTGATCGCGGCGACGGCCTCCTCGCACATCTCGGGCTTGCGGCCGGAGATCACGACCCGCCCGCCCGCCTCGGCAAAGGCTTCCGCGATGGCCCGGCCGATGCCGCGGCTCGACCCGGTAATGACCGCCACTTTCCCGGACAGATCGAAAAGCCTCATGGTCATCCCCTACGGATTGCGGCCGGGCTCCATCATGCGGGATCAGCCCCCTCTCCCGGAAGAGGGAACCGCCGGCGCGACGCGTCCGCCGCTCCCGCAGACGCCCTCGCGACGGGGGAGCGGACGGCTCGGCCGGGCCCGGAGCCCGGATGCAATCCCTGGTTCCTATAACCCGAGGAGAATCCCGTTGCGCATTTTACAAACCAAATTGCACAGTTCAAAAATGAGAGCTACTTTCTTATAAGACAAATTTCTGGTTGCAATTTGCGCGGGTCCGTCTATGATCGATTCTAGCGCCCTAGGGGTGGTGGCATCGGATCGGGACCCGATCCGGCTTTCACCTGCCGGGCGCAGGGGCTGGCAGAAGACAGAATCATGGCCATCATCACACAACCCTATTTCTGGGACGAAGAGGCCGCTCATGCCAAACTCGAACGGCTGGTCTGGCCGGACGGTCCGGTTTGCCCGCATTGCGGAGGGGCCGAGCGCATCGGGGCGGTCACCGGCAAGGGGGCCCGTTGCGCGCTGAAATTCTGCTGCCATTGCCGCAAGCAGTTCCGCGCGACGATGGGGACGATGTTCGAAGGCAGCCACGTCCCGCTGCACAAATGGTTTCAGGCCTGCTTTCTGCTGACCGCGACGCACAAGGGGATCAGTCCTCACCAGTTGCATCTGCGGCTGGAGGTGACCAACAAGACGGCGCTGGCGATGGTGCACCGGCTTGAAGAGGCGACGCGGGCGATCGGGCACGGCGACCCGGCCGCGGGCGGCGCGGATTCGCTGCGCCGGCGGGTGCGCTGGCGGACCAGCATGACGGCGCAGGCGCAGCGCGAGGAGGCCGCGCGCGCCGGAAGCGGCGCGCACGACACTCCGAAAGAGGAGCAGGAGGAGGTGCCGTGGGCCAAGGCTCCGGCCGGCCCCGGGCGGCAGTTTCTCGCCTTTGTCGAAACCGCGCGCGAACTCGGCTATGCCCGGGACGGCGGCGCCTTCGAAGAGATGTTGGCGCAGATCGCCCGCTATCAGCCGCCGGGTTCGACCCGCCGGCGTCCGGCCGGAAGCGGCGGCGGATTGTCCGAGCATTCTGCTGCGGCGTCCGCAGAGGTGCGCACCCGCCGCTTCGGGTAACGGCGGTGGCGGAAGCGACTCAGAGCCTGTTTGCGTCGCCATCGTGTCGTAGGGTCGGCGGAATACCCCGCGGGTCAAGCCCGCGGGCTTCGGCTCACGCGCTATTCCGCCCTATGCTCCACGACTGTCGCGAACATTGCAGGGCGGGAAAGCCTTTAGCCCCGGCGAAAGCCGGGGGCAGCGAAGCGGAGCGCATTCCGCCCTTTTCCACACTCAAACAGGCTCTCAGCCGGTTTCGTCGGGCGGCGTGAACCAGTACCAGCGGGTGCGCACGGTGAGCCGCTTCCCGGCCTGATCGCCGAGGATGTCCTCGACATAGACGCGGGTGACGCCGACCATCAGCGCCGCCATCAGCGGGGTCGCAATCAATACGCCGTAAATGTTGAAGATGGCGACCAGCACCACAAAGGATAACAGGGTCAGCACCGGCGGCAGGTGCACGGTGCGCCGCTGCACAAACGGGGACACCACATAGCCCTCGATGACA
This sequence comes from Allostellaceae bacterium, assembly GCA_035252905.1. GTDB lineage: Bacteria > Pseudomonadota > Alphaproteobacteria > ATCC43930 > CGMCC-115725 > AP-15. Next base: position 17,595 of record DATFCQ010000153.1, read on the forward strand.
TGGGCGACGGTGAACACGGCGATGACCCAGACCACCTCGCTGAAGCCGACCGTCAGCGCGACGATGATGGCGGGGATCGCGGAGATGATCGTGCCGAAATAGGGGATGAAGGTGCACACCCCGGCAACCACCGCGAGCACCCCGGCGAGCGGGGTGCCGACCAGAGCGAGCCCGACGCCGACCACCACGCCGACGACAATCATGTCGATCAACTGGCCGAGCATCCAGCCCTGCATCGCGAACCCCATCTCGATCAGGATCGAGCGGGTGCGGTTCTGGTACCACACCGGCGTCAGATGGGCGACGCCGTCGATATACATCTGCGGCGACAGCGCAAGATAGACGCCGGTCGCGACGATGACCAGGATCGCCGCCAGAAACCCGATCGTCGAGGAGGCGACGAGCTTGATCAAGCCGGTGATGGCGGCGGTATGGCCCTTGGCCACATTGATCACGGCCCCGGCGCCGGCCGGCCCGGCGGCGCCGGTGCCGCCATGCGCGCCGAACAGGTCGGAAAGGTTGCTGAGCCCTCCCGAGACCTCGTTCCACAGCTTCTGGCCTTCGGCGACAAGGCGCGGCCCGATCCAATAGCCGAGCCCGCACAGGGCGACGACCAGCGCGAAAAACACCAGCAAGACCGCGGCGTGGATGTTCAAGCGGGTGTAGTCATGGAGGGCGCGGCCGAGCCCGCGCAGCAGGACTCCCAGGATCACCGCCAGGATGATCACGACAAAGGCGCTGGCGAGGATCCATAAGAGCGCACACAGGCCGAGGATGATCACGGTGGCGCGCAGGATATGCGCGATCGTGCGCACCGGATCGCGCGCATGCGCCGGGACCGCCTGCACGCTGAAGCCGGGATCATCCCCCTGCAAGGCTCTTTGCGTGGCCACGTCCATCGATGCGGGTGTATCCATTGGCGTATCCACTTAAGCGCCTGTCTACGCTCGGCGCCTGATAGGGGTACCGTAGGGCGGAAAAGCGGAGCGCATTCCGCCGCCTTCCTGCTCAAACAGGTTCTCAGCGGGTGAGCGTCTCGCCGAGCGGCTTGTCGACCCAGGCGAGCTGGCCCGAGACGCCGCGCCGCCGCTGCGGCGGGCGGTAGGGCAGATTGATGATATGGACGCCCTTGCCGCCCTGTTGCGCGAGGATCGCGGCAGCCCTCCTTTCCGCCTCCGCATCCGGCGTGCGCACCCACAGCAGGATGCCGCCCCGCCTTTGCTGCTGCTGCAGCCATTGCTCGGCGCGGATGCGGGCGCCGCGGCCGAACGCGGCGCCGATGGCGCCGCCG
>DATFCQ010000154.1:0-8156 GCA_035252905.1 Allostellaceae bacterium
TGCCGTATTTGCGCCAATAAGTGTAATCAGCATGGCCCGGGCGGAAGCGGTCGGCGATGTTGCGATAATCCTTCGAGCGCTGGTCGGTGTTGTCGATGATCAACTGGATCGGCGTGCCGGTGGTCTGGCCCTCGAAGGTGCCGGACAGGATGCGCACGAGATCGGCCTCGCGGCGCTGCGTCGTGAAGCGCGACTGGCCGGGCTTGCGCCGGTCGAGCCAGGGCTGGATGTCGGCCTCGCAGAGCGGCAGGCGCGGCGGCACGCCGTCGACGACGACGCCGATCGCCGGCCCGTGGCTCTCGCCCCAGCTGGTGAAGCGGAACAGGGTGCCGAAGGAGTTCCCGGCCATCGCCGCTTACACCACCGAGATGTCGGGGGCGTCGACCGCCTTCATGCCGACCACGTGATAGCCGCAATCGACGTGATGGATCTCGCCGCTGACCCCGGCCGACAGATCGCTCAACAGATAGACGCCGGCGCCGCCGACGTCCTCGATCGTGACGTTGCGCTTTAAGGGAGAGTTGAGCTGGTTCCATTTAAGAATATAGCGGAAATCGCCGATGCCGGAGGCGGCGAGGGTCTTGATCGGGCCGGCCGAAATGGCGTTGACGCGGATGTTGTCGCGCCCCAGATCGACGGCGAGATATTTGACGCTCGCTTCGAGCGCGGCCTTGGCGACGCCCATCACGTTGTAATGCGGCATGACCCGCTCCGCCCCGGCGTAGGTCAGGGTCAGGAGACTGCCGCCCGCAGACATCAGCGGCGCCGCGCGGCGGCAGATGTCGGTGAACGAGAAGCAGGAGATTTCGAGGGTGCGCAGAAAATTGTCGCGGGTTGTTTCGATGTAGCGGCCCTTCAACTGGTCCTTGTCGGAAAAGGCGATGGCATGCACGAGAAAGTCGAGCCGTCCCCAGCGCCGCGCCAGGGTGGCGAACATTGCATCGAGGCTGTCCTCGGCGGCGACGTCGGCCTCCATGATGAAATCGCTGCCGAGGCTTTCGGCGAGCGGGCGCACGCGCTTGCCGAGCGCCGCGCCCTGATAGGTGAAAGCGAGCGCCGCGCCCTGCGCATCGAGCGCCTTGGCGATGCCCCAGGCGAGCGAGCGCTCGTTGGCGACGCCCATGACAAGGCCCTTTTTCCCCGCCATCAGCGGCATCATCCGATCCATTCCACAGCAGAAAAGCCCGCTGCCATCCTACACGAATGCGTTCGCCTCGGCCAATCCGGGCGCCGCTCCCCGCCGCCGCCCGGGATAAGGGACAATCGCCGCGGGGGCCGCGCTTGCCTATCGGAACCGCCGACCCTAGGTTCGCTGGATGAGAAACACTGAGGGCGCCGGCCGCATAGAAAGCCTGTTGCGCCGCTGGGGGGCGACGCTCGGCGCCTTTTCGCTTTATGTCTTTCGACGCTTCTTCCGCGACGGCTGTTTCGCCGCCTCGGGCGCGCTCAGCTATGCGACCCTGGTCTCGCTGGTGCCGCTCGGCGTCATCGCGCTGGGCTCCTTGTCCGCAATCCCGATCCTGTCCCAGGTGCGCGACAAGCTCTTGGCCTCGCTGTTCCAGTACTTTGTCCCGGCGGTCGGCGAACAGGCGGCGGAATGGGTGCGCACCTTCACCGATTCGGCGACGCAGAGCACGGCGATCGGCATCGCCGGGATCGCCGCCACCGGGGTCCTGCTGCTCGTCACCGTCGAGGACCAGCTCAACCTGATCTGGCGGGTCTCGGCGCCGCGGCCCTGGGTGCAGCGCGTGCTCGCCTACTGGACCTTGATCACGCTCGGTCCGGTTCTGCTCGGCGTCAGCATGTCGTTGTCGACCTATTTCGCGCTCGCGGCGCAGCACGGGCTGGGGCACAAGGCGGCCGAATTGATGACCAGCAGCTCGTTTCACGGACTCGCCCGGCTGACCCCGCCACTGTTCGAGTTCATCGCCTTCACCTTGCTCTACTGCGTGATCCCGAATTGCGCGGTGCGCTGGCGCGACGGCGCCCTGGGCGCGGTCATCGCGACCGTCGCGATCGAGATCCTGAAGGTCGGGTTCTCAATCTATATCGGCGCGGTCTCGTACTACCGGACGGTCTACGGCACCCTGTCGACAATCCCCATTTTTCTGTTGTGGATGTACATCTCGTGGATGGCGGTGCTCCTCGGCGCGGTCGTCGCCGCGGCGCTGCCCAATTGGCGCATCGACGAGCGGATCGGCGATATGCCGGCGGGCGGGGTGCGGCTCGGCTTCAGCCTCGCCTTGATCGCCGCCTTGGCGCGGGCGCAGCGCCACGGCGAGACGCGCAGCACCCCGGCGCTCGCCGCCGATTTCGGCATTGCGACGACGGTCGTCGACGAGCACATGAAGCCGCTCGAAGAGGCCGGCTTTGCCGCGCAGACGCAGGCCGGCAGTTGGGTATTGGCCTGGGATCCCGCCTCGGCGACTTTGCGCGACCTCTACGAAGCGCTGCGCCTGCCGCTGGCCGGGCATTGGAGCGGCGAGGTTTCGGCTCCCTGGCAGCGTCAGGTGGCGCCGGTGATGGAGCGCATCGTGCGGGCCGAGAGCGCGGCGATGCAGATCAGCATCGCCGAACTGCTCGCCGAAATCGGCGAGCCGGCGCCGCAGCGGCGCGGCCGCCTGCGCCGCATCTCGCGGCTGGCGGAGCGAATCGGATCGGAGTAGGAGCCGTCGTGCCGACGACGGCGGAATACGCTACGCTGTTCCGCCCTACGCTCTATATGTAAGGCGAAACAGCGCGGCGAAGCGGATTGCATTCCGCCACTTCAGGCCGCGGGCCGGGGAAGGACAGCATGATCGACGAGATTTCCGAACCCGAACCGCTCGTCCCGTTCCGGCGCTGGTTCGCTGAAGCCTCGGAACGCGAGCGCGACCCCACGGCGATGGCGCTGGCGACGACGGCGCCGGACGGACGCCCTTCCCTGCGCTTTGTCCTGTTGAAGGGCTTCGACGAGCGCGGCTTTGTCTTCTACACCAATCTGGACAGCCGCAAGGCCGAGGAATTGTCCGCCAATCCGCGGGCGGCGCTGTGCTTTTTCTGGCCGAACCTGCGTCGGCAGGTGCGCATCGAGGGCGCCGCCGCGCCGGCCTCCGCCGCCGAGGCCGACGCCTATTTCGCGAGCCGGCCGCGCGACAGCCAATTGGGCGCCTGGGCCTCCGAGCAGTCGCGCCCGCTCGCCGACCGCGCGCAACTGGAGCACCGCGCCGAGGAGGTCGCCCGCCGCTTTGCCGGGCAAGAGGTCGCGCGGCCGCCCTTCTGGTCGGGTTTCCGGGTCGCGCCGGAGCGCGTCGAATTCTGGCAGGAGCGGCCGTCGCGGCTGCACGACCGCTGGCTCTACATCCGCGAGGGCGAGACATGGCGGCGGCAGCGCCTCTACCCCTGAGCGGCACGGAAGCGGGCCGGCTGCGCCGCCGCGCCACCTGGGCCTCGGTTGCGGTCGCGGCCCTCCTCATTGGCCTCAAATTTCTCGCGTGGCTCGTCACCGGATCGGTCGCATTATTGTCGAGCCTCATCGATTCGCTGCTCGACATCGTCGCCGCAATCGTCAACCTGCTCGCGGTCCGACACGCGATGAGCCCGGCCGACCGCGAGCACCGCTTCGGCCACGGCAAGGCCGAGCCCTTGGCCGTGCTCGGCCAGTCGGCCTTTATCACCGGCAGCGCGATCCTGTTGCTCGCCGAGGCGGCGCGGCGGCTGGTATTGCCGGCCCGCATCGACGACGCGCCGGTCGGCCTCGCGGTGATGGGGTTCTCGATCGTCGTGACCGCGGCGCTCGTCGCCTATCAGCGCTCGGTCGTGCGCCGCACCGGCTCGCTCGCGATCAGCGCCGACGAATTGCATTACCGCGGCGACCTGATCTTGAGCGGCAGCGTCGTCCTCGCCCTTCTGCTGGGCGGCCTCTGGGGCCTGCCCTATCTCGATCCGGCCTTCGGCATGGCGATCGGGTTGTGGATCATCTGGAGCGCCGTCAAACTCGCGCGGCTGTCCCTGATGCAATTGATGGACCGCGAACTGCCCGACGTCGAGCGCGCTCAGATCCGCGCGATCGCCGAGGCGCATCCCGAGGTCAGCGCCGTGCACGATCTGCGCACCCGCGCCGCCGGTCCGACCGCCTTCATCCAGCTCCATCTCGAAATGCCGGGCAGCCTGCCGCTGTTGCGCGCGCACCAGATCGCCGACGAAGTCGAGGCGGAACTGCGCCGCGCCTATCCCCACGCCGAGATCCTGATCCATCAGGACCCCGCCGGCGTCGAGGAGCCGCGCCAACGCTTTCCGTCGAAAATCGAGGCCAGATGAACCGCAAGAAGACACTGCTGTTGACCGGGGCAAGCCGCGGCATCGGGCACGCCACGGTCAAGCGCTTCAGCGACGCCGGCTGGCGCATCGTCACCTGCTCGCGCGACGCCGTGCCGCCCGAATGCAAACGCGACCCGAACTGGACCCACCACATCACCGCCGATCTGGCGATCCCCGCCGAGGTCGAGCATTTTGTCGAAGAGGCGAACCGGCATCTCGACGGCGCGCTCGATGCGCTCGTCAACAATGCCGGGGTCTCGCCGAAGACGCCGATCCACGAGCGGCTCGGCGTTCTCAACGGCGAGATCGACGCCTGGCGCGCGGTGTTCCAGCTCAATTTCTTTGTGCCGTTGATCCTGGCGCGCGCCTTTGCAGCGCCGCTGGCGCGCGCCCGGGGCGCCATCGTCAACGTCACCTCGATCGCCGGGCACGCCGTGCACCCCTTTGCCGGCTCGGCCTATTCGACCTCGAAAGCGGCGCTGTCGGCGTTGACGCGCGAGATGGCGGTCGAGTTCGCCGAACTGGGCGTGCGCGTCAACGCCGTTGCCCCCGGCGAGATCGAGACCGCGATGCTGTCGCCCGAAACTGCGGTCCTGTTGCCGCGCATCCCCTTGCATCGCTTGGGCGTCCCCGCCGACGTCGCCGCAACGATCTTCTTTCTGTGCAGCGAGGACGCCGCCTACGTCACCGGCACCGAGATCTTCGTCACCGGCGGCCAGCATGTCTATTGAGGCGGCGGTGCGGACGGAGAAATGAAACTGCGCCAAGGATTTCTGCGGCTTGGCATAAGCTTGGCAGGGCTGTGGTTCGGATTCTGGACCTGCGCCTACGTCATCAAACCGCAACTGTCGGAAAATTCGCCGGGTCCGATCGCCCCGACGCTGTCGCTGACGGCGGAGATCGCGCTGATAGCTGTAGCCGTTTTTAGCCTATGGTGGATCGTGTCGGGTATTCGGTCGGGTTAGGGCAAATCGCCGATCGCGTTGGCGGAATTCGTCGTTCCGGCGAAAGCGCCAGGGTACGTACAAATCTTCACGCCTCTATCCCGTCGTCCCCGCGAAAGCGGGCATCCAGGGGCCATATATCAAGGCTTTCTGCCCTATGGCCTCTGGGTTCCCGCGTTCGCGGGGACGACGGGTAAGATGCTGAAAACTCCGGATTCCCGCTTGTCTGAGGAGGCCGGCCACGATACCTGCTATCGGTGCGCGATCCGTACGCTAACCGCAATCGCGCTACGCCGCCTTGGTCGCGGGTTCCGCAGTCAGGCGCAGCCCAATGGCATCGATGATCCGCAGCACGGTCGCCAGTTCCGGGTTGCCGTCGGCACTGAGCGCGCGATAGAGGCTTTCGCGCGACAATCCTGTTTCACGGGCGATGCGGCTCATGCCGCGGGCGCGGGCCACGGCGCCGAGCGCGTGCGCGACAATCGCGGCATCGCCGCTCGCGAGCGCCTCGGTCATATAGGCAGCAACGTCTTCCTCGGCTTCGAGATAGGTCGCCGCGTCGAACGCCTTGGTTTTGGTCGCCATCTCAGACCTCCAATCCAGCTTCAATCTCTTTCGCGCGCTTGATATCCCGGGCTTGCGAGCTCTTGTCGCCACCGCACAGGAGGATCACGAAAACCGCTCCGCGCTGCGTGAAGTACACGCGATAGCCCGGCCCATAATCGATCCGCATTTCGCTGATTCCGCCGCCGACCGGCCGCACATCGCCCGGATTGCCGAGGGCGAGTCGATCGATCCGAACCAGGATCTTGGCGCGTGCGGTGCGGTCTCTCAGTCTTTTGAGCCAGTCCTCGAATTCGTCTGTTTGACGGATTTCAAGCATGGCGACATGTAGCCCCTGGGCTACAGAACTTCAATGCTTGTCAGTGCCCCCAGGCGGAGCGCGAGCTGACGCCCCGCGCGTAAAATCTCGGGGATGTTCCGTCGCACCGCAACGCATAATCCGAGGCCGACAGCGGCGGGTTGGGGACGACGGCGATGGCGCGTGATCCGGGCAAGGCAGCTCTGGCGTTGCATCGGTTCGGGTTCGGCCCGCGCGCCGGAACGATCGCAGCGATCGCCTCCGATCCACAAGGGGCGCTCGCCGCCGAACTCGACCGGCCGAACGCCGGGCAGATCGCAGATCCCGGCCTCCCGAGCAGCGACGCCGCGTTTCGCGCGGTTTTCGAATTCAATGCCGCGCGCAGGGCGCGGGCGAAGCGCGCGCGTCTCGCCGCCGCAGCGGGTCAATTGGGGATGGCGGAGGCGGAAAAGTCCGCGCCCGAGCCGGCGCCGCCGCAGCGCCGGATCCTTCTTGCCGAGGCCAAGGCGCGGTTCGACGCCGCGCGCGAAGCCGAGATCGGCTTTGTCGAGCGACTCGTGTGGTTCTGGTCGAACCATTTCTGCGTCAGCCTCTATACGTCGATCATGGCCGGCGGCTACGAGCGCGAGGCAATCCGCCCGCATGTTCTGGGCCGGTTCGCCGACATGCTGGAGGCCGCCGAGAGCCACCCGGCGATGCTGATCTATCTGAACGACAACCAGTCGATCGGCCCCGATTCGGTCGCTGGCATCAATCGCGGCAAGGGCCTCAACGAGAATTTCGGGCGCGAGATCCTGGAACTGCACACGCTCGGCGTGCGCAGCGGCTATACCCAGGCCGACGTGATCCGTTTCGCCAAGGCGCTGACCGGCTGGACCCTGCGGCCGCCGGTCACCGACCCCGACATCGGCGGCCGCTTTGTGTTCGTCCCGCGCACGCACGAGCCCGGTCCCGAGACCATACTCGGCAAGACCTACCCCGACACCGGCCTGATGCAGGGGCGCGCGGTGCTCGCCGACCTCGCGCGCCATCCCGCGACGGCCAGGCACATCGCGGCCAAACTGGCGATCCATTTCGTTGCCGACGATCCACCGGCGGCGCTGATCGACCGCCTTGCGCGGCGCTTTCGCGACACCGACGGCGACCTCAAGGAAGTCGGAAAGGCGCTGATCGCGGCTCCCGAAGCCTGGAGACCGCAGCAGGAAAAGGTCAAGCGTCCCGGCGAATGGCTCGTCGCGGGGCTGCGCGCGACCGGTCAGGAGGTCGACATCCGCCGCCTGATCGGCGCCCAGGCCTTGCTTGGCGAGCCGTTGTGGCGGCCGCCGGCGCCGAAAGGTTTTTCCGACGACAACGCTGCCTGGCTCGACGGCGTGGCGGAGCGCCTCGACATCGCCAACGCCTTTGCCCGGCGCTTCGGCCCGCTGCTCGATCCTGCGGCGGTTGCGGAGGCCGCGCTCGGTCCGCTCGCCTCTCGCGAGACGCACCAGGCGATCGCCCGCGCCGAGGATCGGCCGCAGGGGCTGGTCCTTGCATTGATGGCTCCCGAATTCCTGCGGAGATGACCCGATGATTTCGGCAGCACCGACCCGCCGCGCCCTGCTCGCCGGCGCGGGCGCCGTGTTCGCCTGGGCGCAGTTCCCGCGTCTTGCGCAGGCCGAAGCCCGCGATCCGCGCCTCCTGGTGATCGTGTTGCGCGGCGCCCTCGACGGGCTCGCCGCAGTGGCGCCGGTCGGCGATCCGCACTGGCGCGAATTGCGCGGCGAGGACGCCCTCGCCCGCGACGGCGCAGCGCCGGGCCTGCCGCTCGACGGAATGTTCGCGCTGAACCCGGCGATGCCGAACCTCTACCGGCTCTATCGCGGCGGACAGGCGATTATCGTGCACGCGGCGGCGACGCCCTATCGCGACCGCTCGCATTTCGACGGGCAGGACGTCTTGCAGACCGGCGCGACCAGGCCGGGCGCCCTCGACAGCGGCTGGCTCAACCGGGCGCTCGCGGCGCTGGCGCCGGGCGGCGGCGCCGATCCGCACGCCCGCGAAGGCCTGGCGAT
>DATFCQ010000155.1:0-26324 GCA_035252905.1 Allostellaceae bacterium
TCATCGTGCTATCCTGGTCGAGAGCGGTGAGCGACCTGCTCAAGTCGTTCGGCTGGGGCATGGGGCACCTCGTCGGTTTGCTTCAGCGACGATTGTGCCTTCGGCTCGCCGCTCGCCCCATACCATCTTGACCCGCGGGGAAGGCCGGGACCCACGGCTCCGCTGCCCCGAACCTTTCAAGCACAGCACTGTCGTGCCAACGATCACCGGCTCGTAGAGCGGAAGGGTGGATCCCGGCCGGAGTTTATCCTCGGGCCGCGCAAAGCGCGGACCCGTGCCGGGATGACAGGGGACGAGGCTGCCGTGTGTACGAACCAATAGGATCCTGCTTAGAGCCCGTTTCGAAACTGCCCAGAACTGCTACATATCGTGATCAATACCGCATCGAGGTACTATATTTCGTGTCGGGGCAGAGTTTCGAAACGGGCTCTTAGCCGTGCCAGGAGCGCGTCTCGTTGTGATCGAGACCGAACTCGGTCTTGGCCGTCTCGAAACCGTCCTCGATGGCCCAGCGGTGGCCCTCGACCGCGACCAGCGTGGCGATCCCGGTTCCGGCCGGACACCAGGTCGAAAAACAGGCCAGTTTGCCATCGCTGATGGTGCGCCGGATCAACAGGCCGCGCGTCCACAGGCTGGTGCTTGTGCCGCCGAACTGCTCAGCTTCGAGATCGGCCAGTTCAAGATAGACCCAGTCGAAGAGCCGTGCGCCTTTCGTGCCGGCATCTGCAGAAAGGCGCTGCCAAGCCGCAGCATCGAGCCCGCGGGCGATCTCCTCGGCCGTGCCGGCGACCGCCGGCTTGTCGTGCCAGGACCAAAAGTGATGATTGGCGGCGACCCCGAGCACGTAGCCTGTGCCGGTGCGGCGCAAATCCATCTCGATCTCGCTCACGCCGTAGATGCTGTCGCTCGAAACCCAGCGGCCCTTCGACAAGCTCAGGAGGCACGCCGTGCGCCTTCAGCCCACGGGCTCGACCCGTGGGGGCCCGCGCCCGCGCGATCATGCGCAACGCCAGCGCCGGTTTGGTGGCAAAACCGGTGCCTTGCGGCACATGGGCGGCTCCCGCGGGTCAAGCCCGCGGAAGGCCCACATGCGGGCCGGATCGTTGGTCCAGGATTTTGGCAGATACAGCGCCCGATCAATAAAAGCATGGCCGTGGCGCGAAACGTAGGCAGCGAAGATCCCGGCTTGGCAGTTGGTAATCTTGCCGGCCGAACCGGTGTATTGCCGGGCAACCCCGCAGGACGCCTTGCCCTGTTTCAGAAATCCGGTCTCATCAAGAACCAGGACCGCATCCTCGTCCGCCAAATGCTCGACGACATAATCGCGCACAAGATCGCGCAGCCCATCGGCTTCCCAGCGGCCGCGACCGAGGATTGCCTGCTGCCGCCACGGGCCGGGATCGCCGGCCGCCTCGGCCCGCATCCACCCGGTCTTGCGCCGCTCATTCCCGAGCAGGCTATCCAGGAACAACCCCGCCGAGGCCGCCACACGCTCCTGCGTGAACAACGGCCGTATGCGCGCTTTGGCATCCCGCAGCGCCGCCGCCCACAATTCTAGCATCGTCTCGATCGATGCCCTTGTCATGCAGGACCTCCGGATCTGGCTCACCCATAGATCCGGAGATCGCTAAAATATGCAACTGTAGTGCTAGGCCACAACAGGAAGAACGCTTATCCACGCGGACTTGTCGCCAAGCAGTTACTGCCTTATCGTTTTGCTTGGCGACAAACGGACGCGGCTGCCATCCATGAGCACAATCGAACTCGTCGACCCCGAATTGCGCGATGCGCTCGCGCTGTGGCCACTGCCGCCGCTGACCGCCGAATCTTTGACGCGGCGCCGCGCCGATGCGCTCGAGCTGATAGGCGCCGTTCCGAAACCGAACCTGCCCGATATCGCCACTGACGAGATCCATGTCGAGAGTGCGTTTGGCGCAAAGCCGATCCGCGTTCTGACCCATCGCCCGGTCACGTCCGACGACCCACCGCCCGCCATCGTACACATCCATGGCGGGGGCTTTGTGATGGGCGCGCCGGAAATGAAGGATGTGGAGAATCGGCTTTTCGCGTCAGAGCTGAGATGCGCGATCTATTCCGTGGATCATCGCCTCGCGCCGGAATCGCCGCACCCGGCGCCGCTGGAGGACATCTACTCGGTATTCGCTTGGCTGCACGCGAATGCAGGCCAGCTCGGGCTTGATCCCGCCCGCATCGGTATCAAGGGCGAAAGCGGAGGGGGCGGTTTCGCGGCGGCCGTCGCACTTTACGCCCGCGATCGGCAGGGACCAAAATTCGCCTTTCAGCATCTGATCTATCCGATGATCGACGACCGCACGGCGGTGCGCAAGGACCTACATCCTTACGTCGGCGAGTTTGTCTGGACGCAAGAGAACAACTATTTCGGCTGGCGTGCGCTGCTCGGCGAGGAGCCGGGCTCGGCCGATGTCTCGCCTTATGCGGCGGCGGCACGGGCAGCGGATGTGTCGGGCTTGCCTCCAACCTACATTTCGGTCGGCGGTCTTGATCTCTTCCTCGAAGAAAACATAACCTATGCAGATCGATTGAGTCGCGCCGGGGTGCCGGTCGAGCTTCACATATATCCGCGGGCGTATCACGGCTTCTATCGGGCAACGAATGCCCGCGTGACCAAGCAGGCCGAGCACGACAATCGCGAGGCGCTGCGACGCTTCCTGCACGGATAGGACCCTGCGCCGGTTCTTGTCAGCTTTCGCGCCTTGCCTGAGCGGGCAAATCGAGGGCAGTGACCCTGTCTTCCGGGCAAGGGCCGCCATCCGCGCTCCACCGGTCACCGCGCTCATCACTCTGTGAAAACCGGTCACGATGGCGGACAATCGGTCGAACAAGCAGGAGGGCGGCCATGCCGGTCATTGACGTTCAGGTTCATCCCTTCGATCGAAATCATCCCGGCCGGCCGTGGGCCAGTCCCTCGCACGGACTCGACTCCGCCACAGGCGAAGAGATGGTCGCTGCGATGAACAGTGTCGGCGTCGACGGTGCGATCATGGTCTCGTCGTTCAGCGCCTATGAATACGATCCGAGCTACGCGCTCGAAGTTTACAACACCTATCCGGATAAGTTTCGGGTTGTGACGCCGGTCGACGCGACCAATCCAGCGATTGACGACGTCGTGGCGACGTGGGCGGCGACGCCAGGCGCGCGCGGCATTCGCATACGAATGCGCGACGGCCTGCCGATGGACGCGGACCATCCCGGTTTGAACCGCGCTTTCACTGCCGCCGCCAAACATGGTTTGCCTGTCAATTTGCTTTGCTGGGGCATCCTGGGCAAAGGGCTGCCGCACATCCAGCGACACCGCGATACGGTCATCGTGATCGACCATCTCGGCCTGCTGCAACCTGCTCGCCCGCCGGTCCCCGCCGATGTTTGGGCCGATCTTCCCAAGCTGCTCGCCTTGGCTCAATACGAGAACGTAAGGGTGAAGATCAGCGGTACCTGCACGATGTCGCACCAACCGTTCCCATACGACGATATCTGGGAGCCGGTACTGCGGGTCATCGATGCGTTCGGGCTGGAACGTTGCATGTGGGGCACCGACTGGACGCGGACGATCGGCATGCTGACCTATGAAGAGGGCGTCGCGCCGTTCCGCGACACCAAACGCCTGTCCGAGACCGACAAGGCAGCGCTCATGGGAGGAACGTTGCAGAAAGTCTACAAGTGGTAGCGCGATCCTACCGCTTCGGCCGCACCACAATCTGACGGAATAGCTCAGGAACCAGCCGCGGCGCTTGGAGATTGGCCGATTGCAACAATCATGCCCATCCTATAAATCGAAGCGTCAGCGTCAGAACACCAAGTGTCTGTCCGAAAATGCGGTAAGCAATCTCAACGGCTTACTGTCACCCCCGCGAAAGCGGGGGTCCAGGGCAGGCGCCGTAACGCTGGAGCCCTGGATTCCCGCTTTCGCGGGAATGACGGCTAAATTGCTGAAACTCATTGGGCCGTTTCCGGACGGACACTAATATGAAGGAAGCCTTGGACGAGCCATGAAAGAAAACAGCATACGGCGGGCGGTGCGCGAAGGACGAGCGGCGCTGGGCACCGGTCTCAAGGAGTTCGCATCGCGCGGCGTTCCCTGGATCATCGAGGAGGCCGGCTTCGATTACTGCGCGATCGACCACGAGCACGGAGCGTTCGACATGGAAACGATCGCGAACCTCGCGAGCTGGTTCCAGGCCACGAACGTCACAGCCATCGTTCGGATCCACAAGTCATTCGCGCATCTCATTCCCGGCATTCTGGATCAGGGCATCATGGGCATCCAGGTGTCCGAGGTGGAAAACGCCCAAGAGGCGCGCGCGATCGTCCGCCTGGCGAAGTATCCGCCGATCGGAAACCGGGGTATCTCCGGCCAGGGGCCGCATACGGGATACAGGAGCTACGGCGCCCGTCACGCCACCGAATACGCGCCGTGGGCCAATGAGAACATCATCATATGCCCGTCGATCGAGTCCCTTGAGGGCTTGGAGAATGTCGAGGCGATTGCGGCGGTCGAAGGGATCGACATGATCGCGTATGGGCATTCCGACCTGAGCGCGCAGCTTGGGGTTCACCTTGACCTCGAGCATCCGACTTTCAAAGCGGCGGTGCGTCGGATCGCGGCGGCATGCAATGCACACGGCAAGCTCGCTCGGGGATCGGCGGAGACCGAGGCGCAGATCGAGGAATATTGGAAGCTCGGGTGCAAGGTGCTGAACCTGCCGGGGAACGATGTGAGCACGTATCTTGACGGAATGAAAGCGCGCGCGGGCCGCGCCCATGCGCGGTTGAAGTCGATTGGGGTGCCGACGCCATGAGAGGACGGCACGGAGGAAATCTCGAACACGCTGACCGGAGGAGACCCAATGACTAAATATTTGCACACCATGATCCGCGTCAGTTCGCTGGAGGACAGCATCGCCTTCTTCGAGGTGCTCGGCCTGCGCGAGATCCGCCGCCGTCCGGACGAGAAAGGCCGCTACACCAACGTGTTCCTCGCCGCCCCCGGCGACGAGGCGGCTGCCTTGGAGCTCACCTACAATTGGGATCCCGAGCCCTACACCGGCGGCCGCAATTTCGGACATCTCGCATACGCCGTGGACAACATCTACGACACCTGCAGCGCTTTTATCGCCCGCGGCGTGACGATCAACCGCCCGCCGCGTGACGGCCGCATGGCCTTTGTTCGCACGCCGGACGGCATCTCCATCGAGCTGTTGCAGGCCGGCGCAGCGCTGCCGCCTGCAGAACCCTGGACCAGCATGGCCAACACCGGTTCATGGTAGACGCCCTGGCGTGGATTGGATCGTGGCGCTGCTGGGGCGGATGAGGCGCTCACCTAACGAGATGTATTGGCCTCGTGTGGGCGGGGAGGCAAGCGCCGCAGGATCAGGCCAGGAGTGGCATCAGGCCTTGGGCACCTCGTCATGCAGCGGGACACCGTCCAGGATTCGCTGGTAGCCCAGGCGCGACAGGTCGAGAGTTTGATAGCGCCCGTGCAGCAGTAATTCGCTGAGGCCGCGGCCGACCGCCGGAGCCTGCATCAACCCATGGCCGGAAAAACCCAGGGCGATGTAGAAGTTCTCCAGCCCATCGACCCAAGGCCCGAGGATAGCGTTGTTGTCGAAGCTGTTCTGGTCGTAATGCCCAGCCCAGGCGCCGGTCACCTTCAGTGCTTCGAACGCCGGAACCCGCTCCGCCAGACCCGGCCAGATCGCCTCATCGAAATAGTCGTAGTCGACCTCCCAATTGAACCCGGGCGGCTCGTCGTAACGGGTGTTGCCGGCGATATAACCGGCCCCTTGCGGTCGGAAACTGACGTTGCGACTGATGTGCCGGGTTAGCGGCATCGGCTCCAGCCGGGCCCGGATTTCGAAATAAAACGTCAGCCGGCGCATCGGGTAGACGGGCACCTTCATGCCGACTCTGTCGCATAGTTCCGGGCCCCAGCAATTGGCGGCGTTGACGACGCTGTCCGCGGCGAGCGGTTCCCCGGACTCGAGTCGCACGGCCGTGACCCGCTTGCCGACGACATCGAAATCAACGACCCGATCCTTCAGATAGGTGACGCCAAGGCTCGACGCCTTGCGGCGGAACCCCATCAGCACGCTGTGCGGATCCATGTAGCCGTCGTCGGGCGAAAAGGCGGCGATATCGATGTCGTCGACCCGCATCGACGGAAAGCGATGCTTGACGCCCTTGCGGTCGAGCAATTCGATGCGCGCATCATGGGCGGTCTGCACCCGCCAGTTCGCCATCAGCGCATTGATGTCGTTCCTGCCTGAGCCGAGCCAGAGATAGCCCATCCGGTGGAAGCCGATCGGCGTGACGTCGTCCTCCACCGCCATCAGCGTCTCGAACTGGCCGTAGATCTCATGCCCATACTGCGCCATGCGGATGTTCTCGGGCACGGTGAACAATTGCCGGATGCCGCCGGTGGCGCGCGGGGTGGCCGCAAATTCGTAGGCCGGATCGGGCTCGATGACGACCACATCGGCGGCATGCCCCGCCAATGCCGGGTGGTAGGCGATCGACGAGCCGATAACCCCGCCGCCGATGATCGCGATCTTTGCCATGGCTACCCTCGGCCGCCGAACGTGCCGCGCGTTGCGCGCTGGGGCGGCGCGCCTACTATAGCCGGATGTCGCAAACCGTCAGCATCGGTGAATTGACCGATCTCGTGGTTCGGGTCTTTCGCCGCCACGGTGTCTCGGGGGAAAACGCCGGACCGGTTGCCGAAACGGTCGTCGCGGCGGAGCGCGATGGCGCCCTCAGCCATGGTCTGCTCCGGCTGCCGGGTTATGTCTCCACGTTGCAAAGCGGCTGGGTCGACGGCCGGGCGGTCCCGATCGTCGTCGACGCGGCCCCGGGGCTGGTCGTAACCGAGGCGGCGAGCGGCTTTGCGCAGCCGGCCTTGCGGGCAAGCGCGCCGCTTTTGCGGCAGAAGGCGCGGCGGCAGGGGATTGCCGCGGCGGCGATCCGCAATTCGCACCACTTTGCCGCGGTCTGGCCGGATATCGAGCCGTTCGCGGCCGAAGGGTTCATCGCGCTGGCGATGGTGAACGGCCGGCAGCGAATGGCTGTGTGGGGCGGCAAGCGCAAACTGTTCGGCACCAGCCCGATGGCGTTTGCCTGCCCGCGCCCCGGCACGCTGCCGCTGGTCTGGGACCAGGCGTCGAGCGTCATGGCGCAGGGCGAGATCCTGCTCGCCGCGCATCGTGGTGAAATATTACCGGAGGGCGTCGGGCTCGATGCCGATGGCCGGCCGGCCACTGACCCGCGCGCGGTGCTCGACGGCGGGTCAATCCTGCCGTTCGGCGGCCATAAGGGCTCGTCGATCGCATTCATGATCGAGATCCTCGCCGGAGCACTGACCGGCGGCCCTTTCGGTTTCGAGGATCGCTCGCGCGAATATCCTGGGGCGCAGACCCCGAAGGCGGGGCAGACCGTGATCTTGATCGATCCTCTGCTTGTGCCGGACAACCGGTATTTCGAGCGGATCGAGAGCCTGTTCGAGGCGATCGCCGGGAGCGGCGTCGAACGCCTGCCGGCGGAACGCCGATATTCGCGACGCAAGCAGGCCTTGCGCGACGGCATTCCGGTGAGCGACTGCGACTGGGCGACAATCCAAAACCTGCTCGCCTGACCTCTACCCATGCAGGTTGCCTGTTGCTTGCCCGGACGGGGTTCGTCCCTGGTCGGTTTCCCGCAACCCCTGCTCTCTGCTTGCCGCGGGGTGTTCGGTATCGGAATATGACCGGCATGCCGGATGCAATCTTGCCCCCGCGTCCGACCGAGACTTAGCGCAGGACCACGGGTTCGACATGGAAAGCCGGGTTTTCGATTACGTCGTGGCGGGCGCCGGCTCGGATGGCGGTCGTCGACGACCAGTTGCGGGTGCGCGGCATCGAAAGCCTGGGTGTTGCCGATGCGTCGATCATGCCGACCCTGACGTCAGGCAACACCAATGCGCCCTCGATAATGATCGGCGAGAAGGCATCCCGGATGATCCTGTTGGGGGCTTGACCGGCTGCGGCATCGCATATCGGACGGAGGAAACAGATGGCATCGTCATCCCAGCAAAGCACCGGCACGAATACGTATGTCGAGGTTGTGCCGCTGACACTGCACATCGGCGCGGAGATCCGCGGCGTCGATCTCAGCAAACCCCTGCCGCCGGAACAATTGAAGGAGGTGCGTGACGCCTTCCTGAAATGGAAGGTGGTGTTCTTTCGAGGCCAGAACCTCGATCACGCGCAGCACGTCGTGATGGCGCGCCAGTTTGGCGAGCCCACGATCGGCCATGCGGTGTTCGGCCACGTCGAGGGCTACCCCGAGATCTACTCGGTCGCCAAAAACCGCACCGCCAACGAGAACCGCGAACAGACAATCGTGACGCCGTGGTCCGGTTGGCACACCGACATCACCGCCGCGGTCAATCCGCCCTGCGCCTCGATCCTGCGCGGAGTCACGATTCCGCCCTATGGCGGCGACACGTTCTGGACCAACCTTGTCGCGGCTTATCAGGGACTGTCGCCGACGATGCGCGGATTTGTCGACGGGCTGCGGGGGATCCACAAATACGTGCCGCGGGAAAACCCAAAGCCGGGGAGCGAATATAATGAACGCATCAGGCGCCGCACGCTGGTAAGCGAGCACCCGCTGGTGAGCGTGCACGCCGAGACCGGGGAGCGGGTGCTGTTCATCAGCCCGTCCTATGTCAAACAAGTCGTTGGGCTGACCTTGCGCGAGAGCCAAAAGCTGCTCGAATTGTTATGGGAACACGCGACGCGCCCGGAATACACCGTGCGCTTCAAGTGGAACCCGGGCGACCTCGCATTCTGGGACAACCGCTCGACCTCGCACCTCGCGCCGACCGACATCTTCCAGTCCGATTTCGACCGCCAGCTCTATCGCATCACCCTGGTCGGCCAGCCGCTGGTCGGCGTCGATGGACAACCGTCGAAGGCGATCGAGGGGTTGCCGATCCTGTCGGCGGCGGAAGAACTGCGCATGATGGCGGCGGCGGAATAGCCGGGGTTTCGCCATGACTCCGCGCCGTTACGGTCCGCTCGCGTATGTGCCGATCACCCGCCGCCCCAGGCTGACCTGGCCGGGCAACGCCCGGGTGGCGCTATGGGTCAATCCGAATATCGAATTCTTCGGCCTCGACGATGTGATGCCCGGCAACCTCAACGAGCGGGTCCCGCGCGAGCACGCCCGGATTCCGAACGTGCGCAACTGGGCGGTGCGGGATTACGGCAACCGGGTCGGCATCTGGCGGATCATGGAGGTCCTGACCCGCTACGGTATCCGCGCCAGCGCCGCGCTCAACAGCGAGGTTTGCGATCATCACCCGGAGATCATCGAGGAGGCCGGTCGGCTCGGTTGGGAGCTGATCGGCCATAACCAGACCAATGCGCTGCGGCTGACCGAGATGGACGAAGCGCAGGAATGCGGCGCAGTGCGGGCGACGATTGACCGGATCGAGGCGGCGTCCGGCCGTCGGCCTGTCGGATGGCTCGGCGCCGGCCTGGCGGAAACCTGGAACACTCTGGACTATCTCGCCGAAGCCGGCATTCGCTACGTCTGCGATTGGGTCAACGACGACCAGCCGTATTTCTTCGAGATCGGCAACCCGCCGCTGGTGTCGTTGCCCTATTCGGTGCAGACCAACGACGTTCCCGCATACTTCGAAATGAAGGCGTCGGTGCCGGAATTCGAGGCGATGCTGCGGCGCCAGTTCGACACGCTCTATCGCGAGGGCGAAACTGTCCCCCGCGTCATGGCGATCGCGGTTCACCCGTTCGTGACCGGCCAGCCGCACCGGATCGGCGCGCTCGACGCGGCACTCGAATACATCTGCTCGCATGTCGGCGTGTGGCGCGCCACCGGCTGGGAGATCGTGCAACACTTTCTGACGCAACAACCGCAAAGCAGCCGGTGAATGCCGCTCTATGGGCGGGCCAGCCCGAGGCGGCCGACCGCCGGCGAGGAACGCCGCGGCGCCGACGACGATCAGAATAATGACCGCTACGCCGCTGGCAACGGGCACCCAGATCGGCGGCGGGCGTATCTGTGTAGTGGCCTGTCGCAGCGGAGCAAAGATTCGCTCGTGGAGGTTCTGCATAGGCTGCACTTGCCACGACGCGTGACCCGCTGCATTTCTCAAATATCGGCCAGAATTTAAAGAAACATTAGGGTTTTCCATATGTCGCATGGCGTGGGAGCGCTGCCCGGGCCAGAAGACGAGAAGCGGCGGCGTCTGATGCGGGAGCGCAAAATGCTGGTCGCGGAACAGCAAATACGCGGGCCGCGAGGGGAGAGGCATGCCTCGATGTGGGCAAAGCGGTACCTGTCAGCGTTTCGGCACCGTTAACCGCCGGCTTCGATCGCCTCTTGCTCGCGACGAAGGCAATGTGCCGTTGCCCGAGCCAGTCAAAAGGGCAATCATGGCCTCGGAACTGCCGGGAATCTGGCGAATGTCGGCTAAAACGGGACTGGGCGGCACCCGCCCCGGGGTGCGGTCCGCACAAGGGAGGAAGATCATGGAAAAGCTTTCCCGGCGCTCGCTGTTGCACGCCTCCCTGGGTCTGGCGGCGGCCGGAACCCTGGCGCGGCCGTTTGTCGCCAACGCGGCGGCAACGACCGCGACCGCCTGGTGGGCGCAGGGCTTCGTCCCGGACGAGGACGCGGCTCTGCGCCGGGTCATCGCCGAGTACGAAAAGGCGAGCGGCAATACGATCCAACTGACGATCGTTCCGTTTGCCCCGTTGCGGCAAAAGATCGTTTCGGCGATCACCAGCGGCGTCGTCCCGGATCTGATCGACGCCACGCCGCTCCAAGTCGTTACCGAGCAAACCTGGAACGGCAACGTGCTCGATGTCACCGATGTTGTCGAGACGCAAAAACCGCGCATGCTGCCCACCGCATTGCTCAGCGCCCTCTGCTACAATAATGTCGAAAAAAAACGCAGCTATTATGGCGTTCCATACAAGTGCTTTGTGCGGCCGTTTCATATCTGGGGCGATCTGGTCGAGAAGGCGGGCTACAAGCGTTCCGACATCCCGGGCCGGTGGGATGCCTTCATCGATTTCTTCAAGCCGATCCAGAACAAATTGCGGGCGCAGGGGATGCGTCACGTCTATGCCACGGGCTTTGTCGTCAGCACGGTCGGGGACGATCCGGTCGAGACATTCGACCAGTTCCTGCTCGCCTATGGCGGCGAGGGCATTGTCACCAAGGATGGCAAATTGCATGCCCAAGATCCCAAGGTGCAGGAGGCGTCGATCAAATCGCTGGAAAAGCTGACCTCGCTGTTCAAGGGGGGCTATATCCCGCCGGGCTCGGTCAACTGGAACGACGCCGACGACAACAACGCCTTCCATGCCAAGCAGGTCGTCATGGATCTCGACGGCTCCTTGTCGACCGAGATCGCGATGATCCACGACAAACAGGCCTATTACCACGACATGATCACCTACGCCCCGCCGCTCAGCGACGAGGGCAAGCCGTTTCCGAGCGTGTTCGCGGCCAACCTTGCCTTCATCCCGAAAGGCGCAAAGAACGTCGAGGTGGCCAAGGAGTTCACCAAATATCTGATCGAGCCGAAGGTCAACATCGCCTACCTGAAAGGCTGCCTCGGCCGCTTTCTGCCGGTCATGCCGCCATTGATCGACCACGACCCATTCTGGCTCGACCCCAGGGTCGACCCGCACCGGCCGCCCTATGTCAAGCAGGGCCTCATCGACCCGACGATATCGCATTTCTATGTCTATAATCCGGCTTATGCCCAGGTCCAGACCGAGCATGTCTGGGAGGTGGCGCAAGCCGACGTCGTGACCGGCGGGATGACGCCGAAAGCGGCGGCGGACAAGGCGTTCAAGCGGATCGAGGCGATCTTCGCGAAATACCCGATCCAGCAGGCCTGAGCGGCGGCCCAAGCCCCGGCCTGCGGGCTCTCAGCCCCGGGCCGGCCGCCTTTAAGCGGTTGAACCAAGCTCAAACAGTTTTCCAGGACGCCATCGCGCCCTTCGCGCATCCTTGGCGTTCCTTTGCAGTAAGACGTTTTTTTGGAACCTCGATCCCGAACGAGAAAAACGACGATTTTCAAACTGGACTGGATTTAGAATGACAAAGAATCATTTGATTTTGCGAATCGGCTGCTAATTGGCGCGAGCATAGCGGCAATAGTTGAGGTCCACGCGAGAGATATGGACTTAATGCTCTCGGCCTCACCGCAATCGAAGCCTACAATCGACGTGAACTCCGCCCTCGGCGAAGCACGAGCCCCACGGTGGCGTTGAACGGGTTGGACGGCCAAACAGCAATCCGAGAGGGATGTTTTCCTCTACAGCTTCGGCAGGGCGTCACGGACCAGGCATCTGAACCGGGGGTGTCATGGCGCTGGCGTGCGCCGCAGCCGACGACCGCCGCGCCGAGGCTCGGGCCGGGATGCAGCAACCGCCGATCCTTGTTGTTCCGCCGCCGGCATGGGCTCGATTGCCGGCGGGTTCGCCGCCGCGGCGGCGCGGCGCCCGAGGCCAATCTCCCTGGCCATCTCCGAGCGCCGCGCGGAATAGCCCGGCGCCGTCAAGGGATGGTCCGCCGACAGTTTCCAGCGGGCCCGGTAGGCGGCGGGTTCGAGGCCGTGAGCGGTCCGCAGGTGCCGGCGGAGCGTCCGCGCGCGAAACCCGCACTCGAGGCAGACGATGTAATCCTGCTCGACCGAGCGCCGGATCGGCACGGCTGGCTTGGGCGGCTCCTGCGCCGGGGGCGTGCTGCGCCCGAGAGCGGCGAACCCGCGATGCACCTCGGCAATCAGCCCCGCGAGCTGGTCGGCTCCGACCTTGTGATGGCGTAGATAGCTGTTGACGACGCGCGCGACCCGATCGGGAGCGATCTTCGGCGGCACATCTTGCTCGGCCATCGTATCTCCCTCGATTTGTCGATCCTGGTCCTTGCAGAACAGGACTCTATACCGTCGATTATCCCGATGAATTTCGTCCAGGCAACTGAAATTCTGCTGCTCTACCACAACGGACCTTATGCGGCTTGCGCCCACCCCCGCTGATGTGCAAGAAACCAAACATCTGGGAGCGCGCTGCCCATGACACCGACCGCTGACTATTCCCATTTTGAGGCTCTCGACATCCGGGTTGGCCGGATCATCAAAGTCGAAGACGCGGCGACCAGGAAGCCAACCTATAGACTGACCATAGATTTCGGCGCGGAGATAGGCGTTAAGATGTCGTGCGGCGCATATCGGAATTATGCCCCCGCCGAACTGTTGGGTAAAGAAATCATCGGGGTTGTCAATTTCCCTGAAAAGAGAATGGGGTCAGAAATTTCGCAAGCTCTAGTACTTGGAGTGCCAAACGAAAAAGGAGAGACAATCTATCTGATGCCGAAAACAGATGTATTGCCAGGCGCAAAGGTGTTTTAACATATAAAGGATTATCCGACACACGCCGCCACCGTGCGATAATCGACTTGATCTGCCGGCGAGCCTGCGCGCGGGCGGACACCGCTAACGCAGTTCCCTCAACCAGGCCAACACGGCTTCTATGGCGGCATTCGGGGTCCCGAGATGGTCCGCGTTGACCGTAATGTAGCGGTTCAGCGGATTGGCAGGCGCGCGGCTGAACTCATAGCCCGTCCCGGACTGACTGCGATCCGCAGTTCCGGCGACCCATAACAGCGGCTCGTGCAGCCGGCTTGTGTTTTCGAGCATGTTGGCCGGACCGTCAGGATCGAAAAAGCTCAGATAGATTGCCGCCGTCGTATCGACCGGGAACGGCCCGCGAATGTTTCGGTCGCTAAAGCTGGCGCGCTGATTGCCGCGTCCGGCGGCGACCATTGCCCGCGCCTTAGCGACGCTCTGCGCGATGTCGGGAAAGACGGCCACCAGCCGCTCCGGCGCTCCGGCCGGGGCAAGCGCGATGATGCCGGCAAGATCCGGGTGCCGCGCGCCGAATGCCAGCGCGGCGATACCGCCTTGGCTCATGCCGGCGACGACGATGGCGCGTGCGCCGCGAGCGGTCAGCCGAGCGATCGGCGCTTCGAGCTCTTTCAGGCAATCGAGGAATGGCCGGTCGCGCCGGCGTCGATACGACCAGCACATCTCCGGCCGCTCAACCAGATACCCCGCGCTCTCCATTGCCGCGGCGAGCCGAGCAATGCTCCCAGACGGCGAGTCGGTGTTGCCGTGCATCAAGACCACGCCAATGGTCTGCGCCGAAACCGGCGCAGCGATTCCGATGATCGCGGCGAACATCACCAATCCCGCGCACCATCGCTTCATGGCAGCCCCCTACTCAACCTACCCCAGCTCGACAAGCGGCCGAGGCGCTGTTCACGCATTGATCTATCCTTTCATAGCATCGCCGCCAATGAAAGGATGCTTTTCTGGGGAGCATAAAAATCCGTGGGTGCGTGTCCCCACTGGGCGCTGGCGCCGCCGAAGACTATCCACCACACCAGAGCGACATAACGGGCCATCTCATGTTTTCTTATGCTCTCCAATTACCCGGCATCGGACAAATTCTCGGGCCGCAGGTCAGTCTGGCGAAGGTGCCCTGGAGCTTCGTCAGGAATTCCATCATGTCGAAAATCTGATCCTTCACCTCTATTGCCAGGTCGAAGAATTCCTGAACGCGGCTGCGTGAACCGCCGTTGACGACCTCCATCGCGAACTGATGCAGCTTGAGCAGGCTGTCGCGAATTTCTGGCGGCCAATGACACTCATCGTCGCTCAGACGACCGCGGAGCGCATCCACCTCGTCAATGGCATCGAGCAGCCAACCTATCTTGAAATTCTCGCACAGCGCCCGCCATTCGTCGTCAGTCATCCGATCACCTCACAGAATGCCGCGGCAGTCAGGGTGCGGGTGCTTCCGATGCGACGTTTGGCCAACAGCCCGGATCGTTTGTCGCCGGTGACCAGGTAATCGGCATGCGCCGTATCAGACAATGCCAGCAACCACGCGTCATGCGGATCCGCGGCCTCGTACCCGCTTGGTAGCCGATCGACGATCGTAGCCCCTTGGAGATTGTTCAGCAGGCGCCCAACGCGGTGTGGTTGCAGAACGTCGCGAAACTTTGGATAGCGACTGGCTCGGCGCAGTTCGTCTAATTGGACGGCCAGCGTTTTTGTCATGTGCACCAGGCCGGCATTGCGGGCGTTGCCGCCACTGATGTTGATGATCCGGCCCCAGCCCTCCCTCTTCATGAACGGGATGACCGCGCGGGAACAGCGCAGCGCTCCGACATATTTGACGTTGAAATCTTGCAGCAAATCCTCGTCGACGACGGTTTCGATCGGGCCGGTCGCGGTGGTCGAGCCCCCGGGCGCGGACCCGCTGTTGACCAGGATGTGCAGGCCGCCCAGTTGCAGCTCCCCGCGCAATGGCTTTGCCGATGCCCCGACTGCCGCCGGTGACGATCGCATGCCTGCCTTCAATCCGAGGTCCATGGCGCTCCCTCCCGTTGGCGGCGCGGCCGCGACGTGCTCCCCTGCGCATTCCTCTCTCTGAAGAAACCGGGTGCAAGGGTGGGTACTGCCTCAGTTTTGAAGTTCCGTTTTGGCTGGGAAAGCTGACCCTGAAAGGCGACGCGGCGATGACTGGGGCGCGCCGAACCGGCCGTTCGTCGCGCGGAATAAATAGGTTGATTTTCGGGCCTCGCTGCCCGCGAACTGACCGAGCAGGCGCCAGGCTTGAACGTGCCGGGATAGCGCTCGCCTATAGCGGGCTCATTCCGCCTCTGGATCGCCTGATGTTAGCGGACTACGATGCGTCCATTCGCACGGCCAAAGCGCGCAAGTAGGAGGAAACACTTATGCCGTTCTATGAAAAGGGCAAGGTCCGCATCCGTTACGAGGAGGCCGGGTCCGGATTTCCGCTGCTGGTGATCCCGGGCGGTGGGCTCAACTCGACTGTTGCGGGGCTGAAGACGCATCCGTTCAACCCGTTCGACGAATTCGCGAACGAATTCCGCGTCATCGCCGCCGATTTGCGCAATGCCAAGGGCGGGCAGTCGACTGGGCCGCTGGAGACCGGCCGAGCGTGGGATGCCTACACCGACGACCACATCGGCCTGATGGACCACCTCGGCATCCGTCAGTTCATGGTGATGGGCTTCTGCATCGGCGGACCGTTCATCTGGAACCTGCTGAAACGCGCCGGCGACCGTATTGTCGCGGCGGTGCCGGTGCAGCCGAGCGGCTATCGGCATGAAATGCCCGATCTCTCCTACAACAACAATATGAAGGGCTGGGGCCCCGAATTGTGCGAACGCCGCCCGGACATCACAATGGCCCAGGTCGACGCGTTCCTGACCAACATGTATCGCGGCGACCGCGCCGACTTCGTTTACACGGTGAGCCGTGACTTCGTACGCCAATGTCAGACGCCGGTCTTGGTGCTGCCGGACGACGTGCCCGGCCATCCGTACGTCGTCGCGATCGAGAGCGTTTATCTCGCACCGAACGCCCAGGTGACTCTATACCCGTGGAAGGCGAACCCCAAGCAGATCCAGATCGCGCTCCGACACGTACGCGGGTTCCTCAGGGAGAACCGCCCGGCCGCGGCGGCGCAGCCGCTCGCTGCCGCCGCCAAGTAACGCGCCGAGGCGTCGGTTTCGGTCCCTCCAGGGGCACCGAGGATCGCGCCCGGCGTCCCGGCGAATAGCATCGCCAAAGCATCAAATGCCACTCCTTCGGGGTATACCTCTTCGCCCCGTGCCGCTCCTCTTGCTGCCTGGGATGCAACGAAGGACGATCGGGGAGGCGACGAGGGGGAGAATAGCATGACCTTACGTGTGCAGATGGTGTCGCTGGAGCGTGCCCGCGAACTCGGTGAGGCGATGGGTTTGCCAGCGCGGCGTACGCAGAGCGAGGCGTTTCGCGTGCTGGCCAACAATCCCGGCGTGGTCAGGGTAGCCTATAACCAGTTGATCCAGCTGCTGGAGAACAATAAATTCGACACGCGGCTGCGTGAGCTGATGATCATGCGGATCGGCTGGGTTACCGGGTCGGCTTACGAGTGGACGCAGCACTGGCGGGTGGCGACCATGGCGGGGATCCCGCAAGACGATATTCTGGCGGTGCGCGACTGGCAGAACTCCGAGCGGTTGACACCGGCGGACAAGGCGATCCTCGCCGCCACGGATGAGTGTCTCGACGGCAAATCGATTTCGGATGCCGCCTGGGCCGAGGTGGTAAATCACGTCACCGACCCGGGACAGCAGGTCGAATTCATCATAGCCATGGGCAACTGGATGATGTTTTCCTTGTTGTTCCGCAATCTGCGCATCCCGCTGGCAGAGGGTCTGATGGTCTGGCCGCCCGATGGTCTGGCGTCCCCGGCGGCACAGGGATAGGCGGTCGACGCAGCGGCTGCGATAGAGCTGCGCGGCTTTTCCGATTGTCCGGCGCCGCCGGTATCGAGACAGAGCATGGCCGTGTGGATCCGGTGCCCAAAGGCGGGGGAAAGGGCGTACGGATAGCATCGGGCAACCCCAGCGCAAATTCCCATACTGCAGATGGATCAGAACGGAGTCTGGTGAATGAGTCCAGGAACGCTGGTGGTGACCTATCCGCTGACCGGTCGCAGCCGGGCGATCGTCGCGGAAGAACTGGGCGGGGCTGCCGAGGCGATCTATCTCGTTGATCTAGCGCCGGCCGACCGCGCCGCCGCGCTCCGACGTGCCGGGGCGGTGCTGTCCCACGATACGTCGCAGGAATTGCAGCCCGACGAGATCTCCCTGATCCGCAATGCTCGGCTACTGCAGTTCACCGCCGCCGGCGTCGATTGGGTGCCGACCCGCGACCTGCCGCGAGAATTGCCGATCGCCGCCAATAAGGGCGGAGGGGCCGAACCGATGTCGGAGCACATCGTCGCGCTGGCGTTGGCCGCGGCGAAGCGCCTGTTCATCGAGCACGCCAGCCTCAAGCGCGGCGAATTCAACCAGCGCAGCGCTAACCGGATGCTGCGCGGCGGCGTCTGCGGCATCCTCGGCTTCGGTAATGTCGGCGTTGCGACGGCACGGCTGATGCGCGCCTTCGGGATGAAGATTCACGCAATCAACCGCCGCGGCGGGAGCGACGAGCCGACCGACTGGATCGCGACGGCTGACCGTCTCGATGAGATGTTGCGCGTTGCCGATATCCTCGTCATCAGCGCCGCGCTGACGACGGCCACCGAGGGATTGATCGGTGCCCGCGAACTCGACCTGATGAAGGAGAACGCGATCCTAATTAACGTCGCGCGCGGCGAGATCGTCGACGAGGCGGCCCTCTACGAGCATCTTGTCGCTCATCCGCACTTTTTCGCCGGCATCGACGCATGGTGGGTGGAGCCGGTGCGGCACGGTCGCTTCGCGATGGGGCACCCGTTTCTCAACCTGCCGAACGTGATCGGCTCGCCGCACAATTCGGCGGGCGGCGAGGCTTGGCGCGACGAATACCTTCGGCGCGCTGTGCAAAATTGTCGGCGCGCTATCCTTGGCGAGACGCCGTGGAACCTGATCGGCGCCGACGAGCGGATGCTCTAACGTAAGTTGTAGCCATTCGAACGTGGAGCAGGGTCGGGTTAGGGGCACGAAGACCAGTTCGTGTCGCCCGGGTTGAGCGCCGGCTGTGGGTTCAGAAAGGAGACCATCGCCGGAACGCGCCGCAGCGGGCGGGAAGCGCCGAAAGCAGGCGGCCTTGTCGGTTGCGGCTTGAGACGCGATTCTGGCTCGTAAACTAACAGAATCCGATGAATGTCGAGTAAAATCAGCCGGAGATGCTCACCCTGACAGCAGAGGGGGCAAGATGGCGGGCAATCTGACGCGGCGAGCGGTGCTGGCCGGCAGGGCGGCGATGACGGCGACATCTGCCTTCGGCGCCGTCGCTGCCACCCGTAAAGCACTCGACCACGGTCTCAATCTCCCCATTGTCGAGCGCGCAGCAATAGCGCGTGAAGAGATCGTGGATCGCCGCGATCCTCGAGGCTGGTTTCACTCATTCACCGACTCTCTGGCCGGGCGTCCCGGCCCAACGGATCCTGTGGCGAGAGGCTACGCTTTTTCAGCCGGTGCGGCTGTCCTCGCCGAGGGCGGCGATCACCGCAACGAGCCTGCCAGGGCTCCAGATCGTCTTCCAGCCCGATCAGCGCGAGGCCGAACGCGACCGACTGGGAGTTTTCGCCGTCGGCGAGCCGATGCGCGCCGAACTGCGCCTCGAAAACGCAGCGCACTGCGGGAATGAAGGAGCTGCCGCCGGTCAGAAACACGCTGTCGATGTCGTCGACCCGCACGCCCTCGGTTTCGAGCAGCCTGTCGACAGTCAGTTCGATGCGGGCGATATCGTCGGCGATCCAGCTCTCGAAATCGGCGCGCGAGATCTCCTCTTCGATCTTGATGTCGCCGAGCATCAGCACAAAATCGGCGCGCGGCGTCACCGACAGCTTCACTTTAGTGTCGGAGACCGCGCGATAGATGTTGAAACCCCAATCATTGCGGATGACCTCGATGAACTTCGCGATCTCGTTGGGCGATAGCGAAGCGCGCTGCAGGCGCTCGAGGTCGCGGATGTGCTCGGGTGTCTTGAGCATCGCCAACTGGTGCCAGGCGGATTGCCTTGATGCCGGCCTGGGCCTGGACGCCATATCGGCTGCTCGACAAATGCTCAAAGCACAGCACGGACCGGTAGAGGTCCGATACCTCACCAATGTCGCGGAACCTGACGGCGCGCACCGCCGCGCCTCTTCGGGCGAGCGCGATGACGGTATTTGTCGTGCCGAAATCGATACCGATCGAAATATCGCGAGCAATCATCGCCGTCCCCTTTCAGCCGCGAAGGGGATCTCATCTATAGTGATGCAGGGCAATCGGGTGAATGGTTTTCCCCCGCCGCCGGATTCGTGATTGATGGCCGCTTCCAGGATGGAGGCGGCGCGATGGGACAGGCGACAGCGGGGAAAGCCCTTCTCGATCATTTTGCCGCGTTGGACGACCCGCGACAGCAGGCCAAGGTGCTCTATCCCTTGCCTGAGATCGTGCTGTTGCTGCTATGCGCGACGCTGGCGGGGGCTGACGACTTTGTCGAGATCGCCCTGTGGGGAGGCCAAAACCTCGCTTGTCTGCGTCGTTTCCGACCCTACGCGCACGGCATTCCGAGCTATGACACGTTGGGCGAAGTGATCCGG
The DNA here is from genome assembly GCA_035252905.1 of Allostellaceae bacterium. GTDB lineage: Bacteria > Pseudomonadota > Alphaproteobacteria > ATCC43930 > CGMCC-115725 > AP-15. The sequence goes on from DATFCQ010000155.1 coordinate 20,211, forward strand.
GCGCTCGATCCGGGGCTGTTCAAGGCGTGTTTTAGCTCTCGGGTGGACGGGCTGCACGACAGCGAGCCCGATCTGATCGCCATCGGTGGCAAGACCTCGCGGCGCACTCATGCCCGCAACAAAGGCCGCGAACCGCTGCACTTGGTCTCCGCCTGGGCGAGCCGGCAACGCCTGGTGCTCGGCCAGGAAGCAGTGTCGGGCAAGTCGAACGAGATTGTCGCCTCCTGAGCTCGCCGAAGGGCCTCTGCTGCTCGAACGTTTGGCGCTGAATGGAGCGTTCGTCACCATCGACGCGATCGGGACCCTCCTGAGCCTGTCGAAGGGGCGCCATCGCCGAGACCATCCGCCAGGGCCGGCGGCGATTACCTCTTGGCGCTCAAGCAGAACTGGCCGGCGACGTTCCGGGATATCGAGGCCTTTTTCGCCGATCCGCCGCCGGGGGCCCTCGACACCTGTGAGACCACCGATGGCGAGCATGGCCGCATCGACCCTTCGACTTCGCTCAGGAGCGCCATCATGCTGTCTGCCACGCGGTCGGCTGGCTCTGCTCCGACCGCCGCTATCCCGGCGAACCTTCCTTTCCCGATCTCGCCATGATCGGCATGGTCGAGGCCACGACCGAGCGGGGCGGCAAGATCACGCACGAGCAGCGCTACTCCCTCTCCTCCGCCCGGCTCGATGCCCGTATCTTCGCCCGCGCGGTGCGCGCCCATTGGGGCATCGAGAACCGCCTCCATTGAATACTCGATGTCGTCTTCCACGATGATCTGGCTTGCTTGAGGACCGGTCACAGCCCGGAGAACATGGCGGTGGTCAAGCACATGGCGATTAACCTGCTGCGCGCCGCCACACCGACCACCAGCCTCAAAAACCGGCGAAAGCTCGCCGGTTGGGATATCGAGTACCTTGACCGCCTCATCCGAGGCGCTGCGTGAGCCTGTTCACCCGATTGCCCTGGATTTTCCAGATCAGGGAATTATGCGCCTTTCGGTACGTGCGGAGGCGAAGCATCCGTCGCAACATGTAGAACCGGCCGCAGGCTCTCTCGAAACTGACCGGGATGAAAGTTTGTCGTTCAACAAGTACCGGCGAGGCGGTCGCGTTCACTTCTGAAAAGGGATTGGACCCAATTCATAATCGCTCGCACACACGCGGCGCGCCGCAAGTCGCGGTGGACTATGAGCCAATACTCGCAGGAGGTTTCGGGCACCGGCGGGGCAACACGTTCGAGCAGGGAGTCTTCGTCCGCGATGAAGCACGGAAGAATCCCGCGCCCCGCCCCGGCGCGGATCGCCGTGAGGTGCATCGGCATGTCGGAGGCACGGAGCGCCACCGAAGCGCCTGTTTCGCGGACACGCTGCTCGACCCAGCGGGGCATCGGAAAGTGCCCCTGCTCCTCCGGGTAGGTGACCCAATCACGCGCCTCGGTGCCGATCCGGCGATATATGGCCCCCGCGAATACACCCAACTTAGAGATGTACAGGTCACCGCTCTCCGGCGGGTAATGCCGAACGGCAAGATCAGCCTCGCGGCGGGCAAGGTTCGCGGTCTGCATCGTTTCGACAAGCTCAAGGGTAATCCCGGCTGGCGGTGGGTTTTCGGACGAGCTGCCGACATGGCACGTTAGAAACGCTGCGGCCCATTCGCCGACCGATATCCGCACCGTGCCGCTCAGTACCGATGACGCGGCCGCACGATGCCGTTCGAGCGACAGGGCGGCGTCCTCCAACTGCTCAGCAACGGGCAACAAGGCTGCGCCGGCCTCATTGAGCCGCAGTCCTTCGGGCAATCGGTCAAACAGAGTAGGTCCGCCGAAGACGGCCTCAAAAGCGGCAATACGCCGACCAACGGTCGGTTGGCTTATGCCGAGGGCGCGACCGGCTGCGCGCAACGAGCCATGTCGTGCGACCGCAAGAAAGATGCGGGCGTCGTTCCAATCGAGCAGGCCAGAGTCGTTACTGCCACTCATGATACATCCGTGTATCGGTGTGTCTCGGGAATATACGATATCTGATTTGCGAGTGTATCACTACATTGGATCGGCAGCTACCTGTCTCTTGGAGGTCGCCATGCACACAACAACTATTCGGTCGCCGCAATCGCTGGCCATTCTCGACGACAAGACGCCTTGGCGTTCCCGTCTCCGCTCAATACTGAGCAGCCACCGGCACAAGAAGAGCGAAGAACCGGAGCACGATAGCCCGTATCGGCTCAACAATCGGCTTCTCGCCGATGTCGGGCTGTATCGCGAGCACCGAATTCACCATCCCCAAAATCGAACCGACCAGCAACCGGCATTGCCGGTTCCGGTTGCCATCCTTGCGATGTGGGCTCCGATTTAAACGGCCGGGTTTTTCCCGCTCAATCCGCCGTGTCTTGGAGGAACTCCTGATGTCGCTTTCACCGATCCGCTACATCTCGTTCGACTGCTACGGCACGCTCGTCGATTTCCGGGTCGGCGACGTCACCCGCGACCGGCTCGCCGACCGGGTGCCGGCTGGCCGGATGACAGCGTTCCTCGAAGATTTCACGGCCTATCGCTTCGACGAGGTGCTCGGCGCGTGGAAGCCGTATCCGGAGGTACTGCATCGCTCGCTGGAGCGGACCTGCCGGCGCTGGGGCATCGCCTTTGATCCGGCCGATGCCCAGGCGATCACCGAGGCGGTGCCGACCTGGGGACCGCACCCGGACATGCCGGCAGCGCTGGCAACGGTTGCCGAGGTGCTGCCGCTGGTTATCCTGTCGAATGCCGCCGACAGCCAGATCCGGTCCAATGCCGACAAGCTAGGTGCGCCATTTCACGCGGTGCTGACCGCCGAACAGGCGCAGGCTTACAAGCCGCGTTTCCAGGCTTTCGAATACATGTTCGATATCCTCGGCTGCGGGCCGGAGCATTTCGTGCACGTCTCGTCGAGTTTGCGCTATGACCTGATGTCGGCGCACGATCTGCGTATCGGCCGGCGGGTGTTCGTCGAGCGTGGGCACGGACCCGGCAATCCCGCCTACGGCTACCAGGCGATCGCCGATCTCGGCGGGCTGCCGGGCCTGCTGGGGCTGACGGACGGATGGCGATGAGTTCCGCTCCCGTGATCGAGCAAATGCCGCCGTGCACCACCTTCCCGGTGATTGCCGAGCGGATATGGGATGACATCCCGCTGGCAGCCTATGCCCCCGGGCGCGAGCGCCGCCCTGAAAACGCGGCAGCCGCAGCCCTACCGAGCAGGCGGACATGAGCGATCAGATCACACTATTGCCGGTGTCAATGGCGGACCTGGATCCTGTCGCAGCGCTCGTGGCGGCGGTCCAGTGGCCGCACCGGCGGGCCGACATCGCCGCTTTGATCGAACTCGGCCGCGGTCGCCTTGCGCGCGCCAGCGACGGTCGAACGCTCGGGGTTGGCCTGTGGTGGCCGTTCAGCGATACCGCCGCCCGGCTGGGTCTGGTCGTGGTGTCGCCCGGCAGCCAGGGTCTCGGCATCGGCCGCCGGCTGGTGGAGCGGCTGCTGGCCGACGCTGCCCCCCGCCCGGTCATGCTGCTGGCGACGCGAGCCGGCCGGCCGCTCTATGAGAGGCTCGGTTTCGTCGAGGTCGGCGCGGTTTGCCAGCACCAGGGCGAGTACGGCGGCGAACGGCGCCCGGATCCACGGATCCGCGCGGCGACCTCCGAGGATCGATCCGCCGTGCTGTGCCTGGACGCGGCGGTATTCGGCATCCCGCGGCCGGCCGTCCTCGAGCACCTGCTGGCGGTCGGCCGGGCCTTCGTGCTGGTCGAGAACGGCAGAGTGGTCGGCTACGCCATCGAGCGCGCCTTCGGCCGCGGGTCGGTCGTGGGTCCGGTGGTAGCGGCGACCGAGCCCGACGCGATTGCCCTATTCAATGCCGCTGCGCGTCCGGGTTTCGTGCGCGTCGACCGGCCGTCGGAGGCGGCGAATTTCGGCCGGCACCTGACAGCGTGCGGCCTGATGCCAGACAGCGAGTCGCCGGCCATGCTGCGCGGCGACTGGCCGGCAGCAACGGCGCCGCAGCGCATCTACGCGCTCGTCAGCCACGCCTTGGGCTAGGAGCGACGACATGCACCGGATCATCGTCATCGGCCGCGGACTGGTTGGCAGCGCCGCCGGCCGGCACTTGTCGGAACTGGCCGACGGCGTGGTTGTCCTCGGCCCGGACGAGCCGGCCGACCGCGCGGCGCACACGGGCGTATTTGCCAGCCATTACGACGAGGGCCGCATTACGCGCGTAGTTGACCGGGACCCGGCCTGGGCGGTGACGGCGAAGCGCTCGATCGACCGCTACGCCGAACTCGAGGCCCGCAGCGGCATCCGGTTTTTCACCGATGCCGGCTATCTCGGGGTCGGCGCCGCCGGCTCCGATTACCTCGACCGCTGCGAGACAGTGGGACGGATGTTCGGCGCCGACATCACGCGGCTCGACGCCGCCGGCATCGCCGCCCGGTTTCCGTTCCTGGCCGTGCCGGACGGCGCCGAGGGCCTCTTCGAGGGCGGCCAAGCCGGCTACATCAGTCCGCGGGCCCTGGTCCGCGCACAGACCGAAGTTGCCCGGCAGCAGGGCGCCGTAATCATTGCTGACCAGGCGACTTCTGTGCGCCCAACCGCAGGCGGCGTCGAGGTCGACACCGGCCGCGGCGGCACCCTGCGGGCCGAGCGAGTGCTGGTCGCCACGGGCGCCTTCACCGATGCCTGCGGCCTCTTGCCGATCGACCTGAAACTGCGGGTACTCGGCAGAACCGTGGTCCTGGCGCATATCGATGACCGGCTGTTGACCGAGCTCGTCGGGATGCCGGCCCTCATAGATGCCGAGTCCGGCGCCTACGTCCTGCCACCGATCCGCTATCCTGACAGCCGCCATTACCTGAAGATCGGCATTGGCAGCACGGCCGACCCAGAATTGCGGTCGGTGCCGGACCTCATAGGCTGGTTCAAGAGCGCGGGTTCCGCGGACAACCGCCGCGATTTCCAGGCGTTCGTCACCCGGCTAATCCCGGCCCTCGACCGCGGTCAGCACTGGCACACAGACACATGTGCCGTGGCCTTCACGGCGACCGGCTTGCCCTACATCGATCACGTGCTGGACGACCGTATCGCCGTCGCGGTCGTCTGCAATGGCAAGGGGGCGAAGTCCTCCGACGACTGGGGATGGCTCGCCGCTCGGCTGATGGCGGGGCTGGAATGGGAACACCCGGTACCGCGAGAACGGCTCCGGTTGCCTGCGGAGATCCGATAGGCACGTCCGCCAGGCGGAACAACGGAAGTCGCCGCAGCTCAACGCTCAATCAGCGTTGGCCAAGAGTCCGGAAACGGCGCATCCTCGCATTCGTCGGCTGGGGGAGGGCATACTCTCCGCCAAATAGGTGATCCTGGCAGTCAAAGATCAAGATATTCGCACCACGGAGAGCGAGCTTTGAAGGCGGTCTTGCCCATGGATAATGTCTGCTCCAATCATGGATGATCCAACCAAGAGACCACAGCCATGAACTTGGCCGATATTGCACCGGGTCTTCATGCCATTTGGGACGACAACCCGTCTGCCGAGACTCGCGAGCACCTCGTCGAGAAGATCGATGCCTTTCATCACCGCACATTCCCGTCCGAATTCGAACGGTTCACCCTGTTGTTGCAGGACAACGCCGCTTCTCTGAAGGGCGGGGTCTCCGGAGTGATCTATTGTGATTGGCTGCGCATCGATGGCCTTTGGGTCGATGACGCTTTGCGTCACGGGGTATCGGCACCAGGTTGATGACACGTGCCGAAAACCACGCCATTGCACGGGGTTGCCACTCGGCGTGGCTAACCACCTTCCAGGCGCGCGGCTTCTATGAAGCAGTGGGATACGAGGTGTTCGGCACGCTCGACAATTTTCCTGCGGCCCAACAGCAGCATTTCCTGAGAAAGCGGCTAATCCCGTGAAAGAAAGGCACGTGCCGCCCGGCAACAAGTGGCGGCAGATGCACAAATCAAGCAGACCGTGTGAAAACTGAATCGCAAAAGATTCCGGCGCATGGCGCGGCGTAGTAGAATTGCTGTATGATGCACCTCACCGGCCACGATCGCTCGCAAACGCTTCTCCTGCCGGAATCACTGGACGACTACGTCGG
>DATFCQ010000156.1:0-21672 GCA_035252905.1 Allostellaceae bacterium
GCGCGCAGCGCCCCGCGCCGGCCCCTGTCCCTGCGCGAGCGGCTGCGAAACGATCTGATCACCGGCCTTCTGGTCGCCGGCCCGATCGGGCTGACCTTCTATCTCTGCTTCCTGATCGTCGATTTTGTCGATCGCAGCGTCGCCGCACTGTTTCCTGCGGCCTACAACCCGAACCGTTATCTGCCGTTTCACATTCCCGGGCTCGGCCTCGTCGTCGCCGTCGCCGGCCTCACCCTATTGGGGGCGCTGGCGGCCGGCTATTTCGGCCGCCTGTTCGTCCGCGCGAGCGAGCGGGTACTGGGGCGGATGCCGTTCATCCGCGGGGTCTACGGCGCGGTCAAGCAGATCTTCGAGACGGTCCTGGCCAAACAGTCGAACACCTTCCGCGAGGTCGTACTGGTCGAGTTTCCGCGGCGCGAGATGTGGACCCTCGGTTTCATCACCGGCCGGGTCGAAGGCGAGATCCAGGCCCTGTCGCGGGACGAGATGGTCAGCATCCTGGTGCCGACGACGCCCAATCCGACCTCGGGCTATCTCGTCTTCGTCCCGCGCCGCGAGGTCGTGCCGCTGTCGTTGACCGTCGAGGAGGGCATCAAGCTCGTCGTCTCCGGCGGCATCGTGACCCCGCCGGAGCGCCGCCCAATAGGGCTCGAACGCGCCGCCCGTTCCGGTTCGGCGGCGCTATAACGAAGGTGGCGGAATGCGCTCCGCTTTTCCGCCCTACACCGAACCGTAGGGCGGAAAACCCCGGCGAAAGCCGGGGGCATTCCGCCGTTTTCTGATCGAGGCATAACCCAGCAGCTTCCCGCTCACCCCGCGCGCAGGTATTGCACCGCCTCGTCGCGCCGGAACAGGTAAAGCAGGACGCGCAACGCCCGGCCGCGCTCGCTGTCGAGAGCGGGATCGCGTTCGAGGACGAGGCGGGCGTCGTCATGCGCGACGGCGACGAGGGCCTCGTGCGTCGCTAGGTCGGCGAGGCGCAGGCTCGGCAATCCGCTTTGCCGCGTTCCCAACACCTCGCCGGCGCCGCGCAGCCTCAGATCCTCCTCGGCAATGCGGAAGCCGTCATCGGTTTCGCGCAGGATTCCGAGCCGCCGCCGCGCCACCTCGCCGAGCGGCGGCTGGTACAATAACAGGCAGGTCGATTTCTTGTCGCCGCGGCCGATGCGCCCGCGTAACTGGTGCAGTTGGGCAAGCCCGAAGCGTTCGGCATGCTCGATGACCATGATTGTGGCGTCGGTCACGTCGACCCCGACTTCGACCACGGTCGTCGCCACCAACAGATCGGTCTCGCCGCCGGCAAAGGCGGCCATCGCCCGATCCCGGTCGGCGCCCTTCATGCGGCCGTGCACGAGCCCGGTCCGGCCGGGAAATTGCGCGGCCAACGCCCGGTGGCGCTCCTCGACGGCGGCGAGATCGGCGCTCTCCGATTCCTCGACCATCGGGCAGATCCAGTAGACCTTGGCCGCGCCGGCGAGCGCCCGGGCGACCGCGGCGACGACCTCGGCGAGCCGGTCGAGCGGCACCGCGCGGGTATCGACGGGCCGCCGTCCCGGCGGCTTCTCGGCGAGGCGCGAGGCGTCGAGATCGCCATAGGCGGTCATCATCAAGGTGCGCGGGATCGGGGTCGCGCTCATCAACAATGTGTCGGCGTCGCGGCCCTTGGCCGCGAGCATCAGGCGCTGCTCGACCCCGAAGCGGTGCTGCTCGTCGATGACGACGAGGCCGAGGTCGCGAAATCCGACGTCGTCCTGCACCAGCGCATGCGTCCCGACGACAATCGGCGTGAGTCCGGAGGCAAGGCTTGCGACCAGTGCGGCGCGCACCTTTCCCTTCTCGCGCCCGGTCAGGAGGCCGATCTCGATCCCGGAAGCGGCGGCATGGCGCTGCAGATTCGCATGGTGCTGGCGCGCGAGGAGTTCGGTCGGCGCCATCAAGGCCGCCTGGGCGCCGCTCTCGACCGCATTCAGCATCGCCATCAGGGCGACGACGGTCTTGCCGCTGCCGACATCGCCCTGCAACAGGCGCATCATGCGCTGCGGCGCGGCCATGTCGGCGGCGATCTCGGCGATCGCAAGGCGCTGGGCGCCGGTCAATGCGAAGGGCAGCGCCGTCTCGACCCGGGCGGCGAGAGCGCCGCCGCCCTTGAGGCTGCGGCCCGCGCGCCGGCGGCGGCGTGCGCGCACCAGGGCAACCGCGAGCTGGCTTGCCAGGATCTCGTCATAGGCGAGCCGCTCGCGCGCCGGCTCGCTCGGCGCGAGATCGGCCTCGCCCGAAGGGGCATGGACCCGGCGCACCGCGTCGCGCCACAGCGGCCAGCCGCGCCGCTCGCGCAACGAAGGCTCGATCCATTCCGGCAACAGGGGCGCGCGATCGAGCGCCCCAGCGACGGCCTTCTGCACGACCCGCATAGGGAGCCCTGCGGTCAACGGGTAGATCGGCTCGATCGGCCTCAGCCGGTCGAGTTCCTCGGGTTTGACGACGAGGTCGGGATGGGCGATCTGCGGCAGGCCGTTGTAGAACTCGACCCGGCCGCTGACGATGCGTTCGGCGCCGACCGGCAACAGGCGCAGCAGGTAATCGCTCTTGACGTTGAAATAGACGAGCGTCAGCCACCCGCTCGCATCGGAGCAGCGCACCCGGTACGGGCGCCGCCCGGTCCCCGGATCGTGCGCTTCGACCCGCACCCGCACCGTGACGATTCGATCGGATTCGAGGGCCGAGAGCGGGGGCGAGGCGCGCCGATCGACAAGGCCGCTCGGCAGATGCCACAACAGATCGACGACGAGCGGGCCCGCGGCCCGCTCCAACAGGCGGCCGAGCTGGGGACCGACGCCGGGGAGCGCCGTCACCGGCGCGAACAGAGGGTCGAGAATGGCGGGGCGCACGGCACCTTCGGGCTGACACTGCAGTGGCGGATCTCTATATCCCTCTCGCACCACCGCCAAGAGCAGCCGTGTGACCTCGCCCGACGATCTCCGCAGGAAGCGCCTGTTGTTCCGTTCCTGGCACCGCGGAACGCGGGAGGGCGACCTGATCCTCGGCCGCTTTGCCGACGCCCATCTCGCGTTTTTCGACGGAGCCCAGCTCGACCGCTACGAGGCGCTCTTGGCGTGCGGCGACGGCGAGATCTTCGACTGGGTCGCCGGCCGCGCCCCGCCGCCGCCCGCCCACGACCATGACGTGACCCGATTATTGATGCGTTTCCAGTATACTTCTCCCGCCCTCACCGCCCATTTTGAAAAACCCTCTCCCCCCCGAGGGGAGAGAGGGAAGGGTGAGGGGGGCAACTCCGGAGCCGGCAGCTGGCATCACCCCCTCACCCCCAAGGGGGAGAGGGAGAAAAATGAAAAGGGGGGAGAAGATACGGGGGAGATACCCTGTACATGACCGCGCTCACCGATCTCGCGCGCCGTCTCGCCGCGGAACCGCGCGCCGTTACCCTGTTCGGCGCCCCCGAGGGGTACGACGCCGCGGCGATCGGGACCCTCCTCGCGGCCGGGTCCGCGCGCCATTGGCTGCATGTCTGCCGCGATGACAGCCGCATGGCCCGCTTTGCCGCGGCGCTCGCGTTTTTTCATCCGGCGCTCCCGGTGCTGGTGTTTCCGGCCTGGGATTGCCTGCCCTACGACCGCGTCTCGCCGAACGGCGAGATCGTCAGCCGCCGCATCGACACCCTGACGCGGCTGGCCGCGCCGCAGGGCGAGGCGCCGCTGATCGTGTTGACGACGGCCAATGCGCTCGTTCAGCGCGTGCCGCCGCGCCGGCTGTTCGAGGGTCGCGTCCTGGCCCTCGGCGCGGGCGGGCGAATCGGTCTCGACCGGTTGCAGAGCTTCTTTCGCAACAACGGCTACCTCCGTACCGAGACGGTGCGCGAGGCCGGCGAATTCGCGGTGCGCGGCGGCATTGTCGATCTTTATCCCGCCGGCGCGGCGCAGCCGCTGCGCCTCGACTTTTTCGGCGAGGTCATCGACAGCATCCGCAGCTTCGATCCGTTGACCCAGCGCTCGACCGGCAAGCTCGAACAGGCGGTCCTGCGCCCGGTCGGCGAGGTCCTGCTCGACGACGCGTCGATAGGGCGGTTCCGCTCGCGCTACCGCGAATTGTTCGGCGCCACCGGCGCCGACGATCCGCTCTATGAGGGGGTCAGCACCGGCCGCCGCCACCCCGGCATGGAACACTGGCTGCCGCTCTATTACGAGCGGCTGGAGACCCTGTTTGATTACCTGCCGCAGGCCGCGCTGTCCTTCGACTACCAGGTCGAGGAGGTGCGCGATCATCGACTCGAGGCGATCGCCGATTTCTATGCGGCGCGGCGCGGGATGTCCGGCAGAGCCGGCGGCGCGCCGCTTTATCGGCCGGTCCCGCCCGAGCAGCTCTATCTCGACGGCGCCGAATGGCAGGCCGCCTTGCGCGGGCGGAAGGTCGTCCAATTGTCGCCCTTTGCGGCGCAGGATGCGGACGCGAATGCCTTCGACGCCGGCGCCCGCCCGGCGCGCAATTTCGCCGCCGAGCGCGCCGACCCGAAGATCCCGTTGTTCGAGGCGGTCAGGGACTATCTCGAAGTCGAGCGCAAATCCGGCCGGCGGACCGCAGTGGCGGCGTTCACCCCCGGGTCGGCCGACCGCCTCGCGTCCGTGTTGCGCGAGCGCGGCCTCTCCGACCTGCGCCGGGTCGCCGACGGCGCGGCGCTCGCGGCATTGCCATCCTCCGCCACGGGGCTCGCCGTGCTCGCGATCGAGCAGGGTTTCGCCACCCCGGATCTCGTCGTGCTCGGCGAGCAGGACATTCTCGGCGACCGCCTCGCCCGCACGCCGCGGCGGCGGCGCAGCATCGACCCGTTCATCAGCGAAGTGACCAGCCTCGCGCCGGGGGATCTCGTCGTCCATGCCGAGCACGGCATCGGCCGCTACGAGGCGTTGGAAGCGATCGACGTCGCCGGCGCGCCGCATGATTGCGTGCGCCTCCTCTACGCCGGCGACGACAAGCTCTACGTGCCGGTCGAGAACATCGAGGTCCTGTCGCGCTTCGGCTCGGAAGACGCCGGGGTGCAGCTCGACCGTCTCGGCGGCGTCGCCTGGCAGTCGCGCAAGGCGCGGGTCAGGGCGCGCATCCGCGACATCGCCGGCGAGTTGATCCGCGTCGCCGCCGAGCGGCAGTTAAAGCCGGGCGAGGCCTTGACGCCGCCGGAAGGGCTCTATGACGAGTTCGCGGCCCGCTTCCCCTATCCCGAGACCGATGACCAGCTGCGTGCGATCGCCGACACGCTCGAAGACATGGCCTCCGGTCGGCCGATGGACCGCCTGATCTGCGGCGACGTCGGCTTCGGCAAGACCGAGGTGGCCCTGCGCTCCGCCTTTATCGCCGCGATGTCGGGCAGCCAGGTCGCCGTCGTCGCGCCGACGACCCTGCTCGCGCGCCAGCATTTCCGCACCTTTACCGAGCGCTGCGCCGGGTTCCCGGTGCGGATCGGGCAACTCTCGCGGCTCGTCGCCGCCAAGACGGCGCGTGCGGTCAAGGAGGACCTCGCCAACGGCCGGCTCGACATCGTCATCGGCACCCACGCGCTGTTGGCCAAGGACGTGCGCTTTGCCCGCTTGGGGCTCCTCGTCGTCGACGAGGAGCAGCATTTCGGCGTCAAGCAGAAGGAGCGGCTGAAGCAATTAAAGGCCGACATCCACGTCTTGACCCTGACCGCGACACCGATCCCGCGCACATTGCAACTGGCGTTGTCCGGGGTGCGCGAGATGAGCGTCATCGCCACGCCGCCGATCGACCGGCTGGCGGTGCGCACCTTTGTCATGGCCTATGATCCGGTCACGATCCGCGATGCGATCCTGCGCGAGCGCGACCGCGGCGGCCAGGTCTTCTATGTCGTGCCGCGCATTGCCGACCTCGACGAGATCGAGAGCGAATTACGCACCCTCGTCCCCGAGATCAAATTCGCGACCGCGCACGGCCGCATGGCCGCCGCCGAACTCGAAGGCGTGATGGCGGCCTTCGACGAGCGCGCCTTCGATCTGCTCTTGTCGACCAACATCATCGAGAGCGGGCTCGACATCCCGTCGGCTAACACGTTGATCGTGCACCGCTCCGATATGTTCGGATTGGCCCAGCTCTATCAATTGCGCGGCCGCATCGGGCGCGGCAAGTTGCGCGCCTACGCCTATCTGACCCTGCCCGAGAGAAAGCAGCTTTCGGAAACCGCGCAGCGCCGGCTCGAAGTCATGCAGACGCTCGACACTCTCGGCGCCGGCTTTCAATTGGCGAGCCACGACCTCGACATCCGCGGCGCCGGCAATCTGTTGGGCGACGAGCAGTCGGGCCATATCCGCGAGGTCGGCATCGAATTGTACCAGACGATGCTCGAAGAGGCGGTCGCCGCCGCCCGCAACGACGGCGCCGGCGAGGCCGCGCCCGAGGACTGGACCCCGCAGATCATGCTCGGCACCCCGGTCCTGATCCCGGAGGGCTATGTCGCCGATCTCGGCGTCCGGCTCGGGCTCTACCGCCGCCTCGCCGGGCTCTCCGACCGCCGCGAGATCGACGGCTTCGCGGCCGAATTGATCGACCGCTTCGGTCCCTTGCCGCCCGAGGTCGAGAACCTGGTGCAGATCATCGAGATCAAGCGCTGGTGCCGCGAGGCCGGGATCGAGCGGGTCGAGGCCGGGCCCAAGGGCGCGGTCATTGCCCTGCGCGGCAACCGCTTTGCCAACCCCGAAGGGCTCGTCGCCTTGATCCAGCGGCACGCCGGCACGCTCAAACTGCGGCCCGACCAGAAGCTCGTTTATCTGCGCAATTGGCAAGACGAGAGCGAGCGCCTCACCGGCGTCGCCAAATTGCTGCAAGCCCTGGTCAAGATCGCCCGCTCCGGCAAGCCCGAAGCTGCGGCGGCATCGTTGCCGCCGCCCACCCCGTCATTGGTCAAGAAGGTCGCGCGCAGGGCGTAGCCGCCCGCCATTCCCGCCGGGCCGCTCAACGCTCGGAGAATAGACGTTCCATCCGAGCGGTATCGTAATCAACTTATGGACGAAACTTGCCGCATCGAGTCCTAATCTGCCTTTGAGACACCATCTTATGCACATGGCCAAGATGCACCCTCATGCAGAAGCAACCTATCGGATCGTTCCGATAGAAGGCGGGTATTTCGGCGTGGAAGTCGTCATACCGGAGACCCATCCGACCCTCGTCAGCCGGTTCGCAATCGCGGCGGAAGCCGAGGCGTGGATTGCCTGGCATAAAGGCCGCGTTCAGGCGGAGGCTTCGACCCAGAGGTGGTTTCGCAGAGCCAAACCTCAGTGAGAGGCCCCCGCGCGGCTGCCGACCGGCTCGGCAAGCCAATTTTCGCCGCCTCCACCCCAGGCGATTTAAAGTCGCGTCAGCTGATCCTCGCGGACGACGCGCTCGTGTCCGTCCCTCTCGCATTTGACGCGGTATTGCAACTGGTTATCTGCTTCCGGAAGCAATCGCGTCACCTTGAAGCGCTCGGCTCTGGGGAGCTGCTGCTGATGACGGTCGGGCAAAAAACGGACGGTCTGCCCGACCGCAAACTTGTGTAATGGCATCCTGCCTCCGAGAGGTGAGCGGCGCCGCGCGATGTGCGGCGCCGGATAATCCGCCTACCTACTCGGCCCGAAGAGCGACAGCGGAAACCTTCCCCTCTCGACCGCGCTCGATCTCATAGCTTACCCGCTGGCCCTCGTGCAGATTGCCGATCCCCGATCGTTCGACGGCGGAAATATGGACGAACACGTCTTTCGAGCCGTCATTGGGCTGGATAAAGCCGTAGCCCTTTTGGGCGTTGAACCATTTTACCGTTCCGCTAGCCATCTATAGACCCCTTCAAACGCGCAAAACCGCCGCTCGGCAGCGAGCGACGGGTCAGACTTTGCCAGAGGACGGTAAGCAGGTCCGAGGCTCGTTGCGAGCTTGGGGCGAGCAGGCCGAGCCACGGAGTCGACCCCCCACACGTAAGTTGTTTACGGAATTTTTCAAGCGTGGTTCCGCGAGAGCGTGTCTTTCGCTGGGGTCTGTGGGAGCATGGCGCACGGGCACACAGCGGCGCACCGGACGGTTCGTCCGCCGCGGGCCCGCTCCGGTCGCGATCGGGGGCGCGCGGCCCGCCCGGTCGCGAGGGTGCGGCTTGACGGCGGCGGCGCGCCTCGTGAGGATGCCGGCCCAACGGCCGGAGCGGAAAGGAGATTTATTCGTGTCGCCGCACCCCTATGAGGCGCCGCACCTCGCGCGCAATGCGGCGAATTTCGCGGCGCTCTCGCCGCTGTCCCTTCTCGCGCGGGCGGCAGCGGTCTATCCCGACAAGCTCGCGGTCGTCGAGCCTGCCCCGGCGAAGGCCGGGGGCGAGCGCCGCTTCACCTATCGCGAATTCTATGACCGCTGCCGCCGCTTTGCCGACGCGCTCAGGCGGCGCGGGGTCAAATCCGGCGATACCGTCGCAGTCATGGCGCCGAACATACCGGCGCTCCTTGAAGCGCATTACGGCGTGCCAATGGCGGGGGCGGTCTTGAATGCCCTCAACTACCGCCTCGACGCCCGCTCGATCGCCTTCATCCTGCGCCACGGCGCGGCCAAATTGCTCCTCGCCGACCGCGAGTTCGCTCCGACCGTCAAGGCGGCGCTCGCCGAGCTCGGCGGCGAACTGCCGCTTGTCGAGATCGACGACGGCAGTGGCGGGCCACCGCTCGCCGCCACCGAATACGAGACCTTTCTCGGCGAAGGCGATCCCGCCGCGGAATGGCGGATGCCGGACGACGAATGGCAGGCGATCGCGCTCAACTACACCTCGGGCACGACCGGCAACCCGAAGGGCGTCGTCTATCACCATCGCGGCGCCTTCCTGAATGCGCTCGGCAATGCGATCACCTTCGGGCTCGACCGCCGATCGGTCTATCTGTGGACCCTGCCGATGTTCCACTGCAACGGCTGGACCTATACCTGGGCGGTCACTGCGGTCGCCGGCACCCATGTCTGCCTGCGCCGGGTCGAGCCGGCGGCGATCTTCGCGGCGATCGCCGAGCATCATGTTACCCATCTGTGCGGCGCGCCGATCGTGTTGAACCTGTTGGTGCACGCGCCCGCCGAGGCGAAGCGCCGCTTTGACCATATCGTCGAGGCCGCGACCGGGGGCGCCGCACCGCCTTCGGCGGTCATCGAAGCGATGGAGCGGATGGGGTTCCGCATCACCCATCTCTACGGGTTGACCGAGAGCTACGGGCCGACGACGGTATGCGCCTGGCAGGAGGAATGGGCGGCGCTGCCCTTGGGCGAGCGCGCCGCCCGCATGGCGCGCCAGGGCGTGCAGTCCCTGATCCTCGATCGCCAGCGCGTCGTCGACCCCGAAACCCTGGCCGACGTCCCGGCCGACGGACAGACGATCGGCGAGATCGTGCTGCGCAGCAACACCCTGATGAAAGGCTATCTGAACAACCCGGCGGCGACCGCGGAGGCCTTTGCCGGCGGCTGGTTCCATACCGGTGATCTCGCCGTGCTGCACCCCGATTCCTATGTCGAGGTCAAGGACCGCGCCAAGGACATCATCATCTCCGGCGGAGAGAACATCTCCTCGCTCGAAATCGAGGAGGCGCTCTATCGCCACCCGCAAGTCATGGAGGCGGCGGTCGTCGCCCGGCCCGACCCGGTCTGGGGCGAGAGCCCCTGCGCCTTTGTCACGCTGAAGCCCGACGCCGGGCCGGTCTCGGCCGAGGACATCCTCTTGTGGTGCCGCGACAACCTCGCCCATTACAAGGTGCCGAAGCGCGTCGTTTTCGGCCCATTGCCAAAGACCTCGACCGGCAAGATCCAGAAATTCGCACTGCGCGAGCGCGCCGAGGCAATCAAGAGTTAACAATGAGATAGCGAGGCAGTGAGGAAAATGGCGGAATGCGCTACGCTTTTCCGCCCTACAACCGCTCCCGACACGCATGGAGCGTAGGGCGGAATAGCGCAGCGTATTCCGCCGACTTTGCGGCACGCCGGCGACTGAGACAGGCTCTGAGCATATCTGTATCGAATCCGGACAGTTCCCTTCAATGAATTGATCATGATGAAGATTTTGCCTTCCTCCCTCTCACTGCCTCGCTGCCTCATTGTTCTATGCAACCGGCGGGAGGCGGCACGGTGACCGCATTGCCGAGCTTCGACCTGACCGGACAGGGTGCGCTCGTCACCGGCGCGTCGAGCGGGATCGGCCGTCATCTCGCCGCCTTGCTCGCCGCCGCCGGCGCTGCGGTGGCGCTCGCCGCGCGACGGGTCGAACGGCTCGACGCGTTGGCGCAGGAGATCAAGACCGCCGGCGGCCGGGCCTTGCCGATCGCCTGCGACGTGACCCGGGCCGGCGATGTCGCGGCGGCAATCGCCGCCGCCGAGGACGGGCTCGGGCCGTTGTCGCTGCTGGTCAACAATGCCGGCGTCGTCGTCTCGAAGCCGCTGTTCGAGCATACCGAAGAAGACTGGGATTACGTCGTCGATACCAACCTGAAGGGTGCCTGGCTGATGGCGCGCGCGTTCGCGCATCACCTCGTCGACAAGAAGCGGCCGGGGCGGATCATCAACATCTCCTCGGTCCTCGCCTCGCGCACGATCGGGCGTGTGCCGGCCTATTGCGCGGCGAAGGCCGGCCTCAGCCATCTGACGGAGGTGCTGGCGATGGAATTGGCGCGCTACGGCATTCTCGTCAACGCGCTGGCGCCGGGCTATGTCGAGACCGACTTCAATCGCGCCTTCTTCCAGACGGACGCCGGCAAGGCGCTGATCGGCCGTATCCCGCTGAGACGCCTCGGACAGGCGTCCGACCTCGACGGCGCGATGCTGCTGCTGGCCTCCCCGGCCGGGGCCTACATCACCGGCGCCGTCCTCGCCGTCGATGGCGGCCACGCCGTCGCCGCGGTCTGAGGCTTCGGCTCTCGCACGTTTTCTGACCGAGGCGAGCGGGGCGAAGGCCGTTGAGGTCGGCCCGCTGACGCCGCTCGCCGGCGGCGCGATGCGGCACAATTGGCGATTTGACGCGCAGTTCTCGGACGGCGCGCTCGCCGGCGTCCAGCGCCTCGTCCTGCGCAGCCCGGGTCCCGCCCGGTTTGCCGAGAGCCTCGCCCCCGGCACGGAATTCGCCGTCTTGCGGGCGGCCTTTGTCGCCGGTGTCCGCGTCCCCGAACCGCTCTTTGCCGGCGCCGACGAGGCGATCTGCGGCCGGCCGTTTCTCGTCATGCGCCATATTGCGGGGATTGCGGCGCCGGCGCGGATCACCGCCATGAACGCCCTGCCGGCGGTCGCCGAACAGCTCGGCCGCGAACTCGCCCGCCTTCATCGCATTCGCCCGCCGCGGCGCGACCTAGCCGCCCTGCCGGCCTATCACGATCCGCGAAGCCGGATCGCCGCATTGCGCGCCGCCCTCGACCGCCGCCGAGAGCCCCGGCCGGTGCTCGAATGGGGGATCCGCTGGCTCGAAACGAACCTTCCAGGCCCGATCGCGCCGGTACTTTGTCATCGCGACTTTCGCACCGGCAATTATCTGTTGGAGGGCGCCGCGCTCGCGGCAATCCTCGATTGGGAGTTCGCCGGCTGGGGCGATCCATACGAGGACATCGGCTGGTTCTGCTGCAAGGCGTGGCGCTTTGCCCGGCTCGATCGCGAGGCCGGCGGCATCGCCGACCGGAAATCGCTCTACCGGGGGTACGAGAGCGAAGCGGGCCGGCGGATCGATCCGCAGCGGGTGCATTTCTGGGAAATTCTCGCGAACCTGCGCTGGGCGGTCATTGCGTTGCAGCAGAGCGACCGTTACATGTTGGCAGGCGAGCGCAATCTCGATCTCGCGCTGACCGGGCGGCGCGCCACGGAAAGCGAACTCGAAATCCTGATGCTGATCGATCCGGCCGGAGCCCCGAGAGATGCGTGATCCGCCGAGCGGACCCAGGCTTCTCGCCCTGGCCCGCACCGTGCTGAGCGAAGAGCTGACGCCGCTGTTGCCGCCGGACCGGCAGGACGAGGCGCGGCTTGTCGCCGCCGCGATGGCGCTCGCCGAGCGCGAGGCCGCGGCCGGGGACGCGCACTTTGCGACAATCCTCTCCGAGCTGGCGGCGTTCTATCAGGAAGGCCCCTCACCCTCCCGCTGCGCGGGTCCCTCCCTCTCCCTGCATTGCGGGGAGAGGGCTGGGGTGAGGGGCGATCCAGCCGACCTGCTGCGCCGTTTCGCGGCCGATCTGCGCTGCGGCGCGTTCGCCGCCGCGCGCGAGCGCGCCGCACGCGCCCTCCTGTGGCGCCTCACCCTTGCCAGGCTGCGCCTGGAACATCCGGAATTCCTCGCCGCCAACGGTTTCGCCTGAGCCCCTCCCGGAGAGACGACAGTGCTCCAATCCCGCATCCGCCGCGCGATCGACGCCTTTGCCCGGGGCGAGATCATCGTCGTGACCGACGACGACGACCGCGAGAACGAGGGCGATCTGATCCTCGCCGCGGTGCACGCCACGCCGGAAAAGCTCGCCTTCATCATCCGCCACACTTGCGGCATCGTCTGCGCCCCGGTGACCGGCGAGATCGCGCGCCGCCTGCATCTGGCGCCGATGGTCGCCGATGCCGACGCGATCCACGGCACCGCCTTTACCGTCTCGGTCGACTACCGCCACGGCACGACGACCGGGATCTCGGCCGAGGACCGCACGGCGACGATCCGGGCGCTCGCCAACGGCAACGCCGGGCGCGCGGATTTTGTCCGGCCCGGTCACATCTTTCCGCTGATCGCCAAGGAGGGCGGGGTGTTGATGCGCTCCGGCCATACCGAGGCGGCGATCGATTTGTGCCGGCTCTCCGGGCTCGAACCGGTGGCGGCGATCTGCGAACTGGTCAATGACGACGGCACCGTGATGCGCGGCCCGCAGGTCTCCGCCTTCGCCGAGGGGCGCGGGCTCGAGCGCATCTCGGTGGCCGATCTGATCGCCTATCGCCAGGCCCGCGAGAAGCTCGTCACCCGCGTCGCCGAATTCACGGTGGCGAGCGAGATCGGCGAACTGACCGGCTACGCCTATGTGACCCCGTTCGACAAGGTGCATCATTACGCCTTTGTCTACGGCACGATCGGCGACGGCATCGGGGTGCCGACGCGATTGCACCGCGCCAATGTGATCGGTGACCTGTTCGGCGGCGCCAAGCCGATCCACGAGGCCCTCGCCCGCTTCAAGGCGGCCGGAAGGGGCGTCCTCGTCTATCTGCGCGACGGCACCTCGGGCGTGCCGCCGACGGCGATCGAGGGGACCAATTCGGAACGTGAGCGCGACATGCAGTGGCGCGAGGTCGGGCTCGGCGCGCAGATCCTGCGCGACCTGCGGATCTCCTCGATCCAGTTGTTGGCGACGCGCTCACGCACTTATGTCGGCCTCGCCGGTTTCGGCATCGAGATCGCCGAGACCGAGCCGATCGAAAGCGATTAGGGCAAATCTTATCCTTAGCCCCCACCCCTAACCCTCCCCCGCATGCGGGGAGGGCCGGGGTGGGGGCGAGGCTGGAGGAACCGAAAGGCGGTTGCTTTTGACCCGCGGTTCGGGCGTTTATCAACGGAGAGGAGGGCCGATGCGGCCGGAGATCGTCATCGTCGGACCGCTCTACCCGCCGACCCAGGCGCGGCTCGAAGGGCTGTTCACCGCCCATCGTCTGTGGGAGGCGGCGGATCGCGAGGCCCTGTTGCGCGCGGTCGCGCCGCGCATCAAAGCCGTCGCGGTCTATGCGCTCGACCCTTGCCCGACGGCTCTGCTCGACGCTCTGCCGCAGGTCGAGATCGTCGCCTGCTTCGGCATCGGGGTCGACCGCATCGATCTCGCTTATGCCCGCGCGCGCGGCATCCGCGTCACCAACACCCCCGACGTCGTGACCGACGCCACCGCCGATCTTGCTCTCGGGCTGATCCTGGCGGTCGAGCGCCGCATCGCCGAAGGCGATCGCTTTGTCCGCCGCGGCGATTGGCAGCAGGGCGAATTGCGTTTCGGCCGCTCGCTCGGCGGGCGCCGCCTCGGCATCCTCGGCTTTGGCCGGATCGGCGGGGCGATCGCCCGGCGCGCCCTGCCTTTCGGCATGACGATCGCCTATGGCGGGCCGCGGCAAAAGCCCGATGTCTCCTACCCGTTCTTCGCCGATCCGACAGCGCTCGCGGAATGGAGCGAGATCCTCGTCGTCGCCTGTCCGGGCGGTGCGGCGACGCGGCATCTCGTCGGCCCCTCGGTGCTTGCGGCGCTCGGGCCGGAAGGAACCCTGATCAATATTGCGCGCGGCTCGGTCGTCGACGAGGAGGCGCTCGTCGCGGCCTTGCAATCGGGCGCGCTCGGCGCCGCCGGACTTGACGTCTTCGCCAACGAGCCGGTCGTGCCGCAGGCGCTCGCCGCTCTCGACACGGTCGTATTGATGCCGCACACCGGCAGCGCCACGCACGAGACGCGGCAGGCGATGGGCGAGTTGATGATCGCCAACCTCCTGGCGCATTTCGCCGGGCGGCCGCTGCCGACCCCGGTCCTGTGAGGAGAGCGACGTGACGGTTTCGCAGATCCGGGTCGCCGCAACAAGGCTGCACTACGCCTGGATCATCGCCGCGGTCACCTTTGTCGTCTGCTTGTTGACCGCGGGCGTGCGCGCCGCGCCCAGCGTATTGATCGTGCCGCTCGAGGGCGAATTCCATTGGTCGCGCGCAACGATCTCGTTCGCGATCGGCGTCAATCTGTTGCTCTACGGATTGGTCGGACCTTTCGCGGCGGCGCTGATGGACCGCTTTGGCGTGCGCCGCACGATGACCGCGGCCCTCGCCGCGACCGCTGTTGCCGTGGCGCTGACCCCGGCGATGCGCGAAGCTTGGCAATTGGTTCTGCTGTGGGGCGTCGCCGTCGGCGTCGGCACCGGCGTGATCGGCGCCTATCTGGCCGCCTATATCGCCACGCGCTGGTTTCGGGTGCGCCAGGGGTTGATGATCGGCATCCTGACCGCGGCCAACGCCGCCGGGCAGCTCGTCTTTCTGCCGACATTGGCGGAGCTTGCGACCACTGTCGGCTGGCGCGCAATGTCGCTGACCCTGGCCGGGCTGGTGCTGGGCTTTGTGCCGGTATTGTTCTGGCTGATGCGCGACCGCCCGGCCGATCTCGGCCTGGCGCCCTACGGCGACGGCGGCGGACCGAAAGCGGAACCGGCGCTGATCGGCAATCCCGTGACGATCGCCTTTCGCGCCCTCGCCGAAGGCGCCAGGAAGCGCGATTTCTGGCTGATCGGCGGCGGCTATTTCGCCTGCGGCGCCACCACCAACGGCCTTATTGGGACGCATCTGATCCCGGCCTGCGTCGATCACGGCCTGTCGGAGGTCGCCGGCGCCGGCCTTCTCGCCGCGGCCGGGACCTTCAGCTTTCTCGGCGGCATGCTGTCGGGCTGGCTCAGCGACCGCTGGGACAACCGCTTGTTGCTCTCCTGGTATTACGGGCTGCGCGGGCTGTCGCTGTTGTACCTGCCTTTTGCCTTCGGCACCTCCTTTTACGGTCTGGCCTTGTTCAGCGCCTTTTACGGGCTCGACTGGATCGCCAGCGTGCCGCCGACCGTGCGCCTCCTAAGCCGCGTCGTCGGCGCCGAGAAGACCGGCATCATGGTCGCCTGGATCACCGTGATCCATCAGATCGGCAGCGCCGCTGCGGCCTATCTCGCCGGGGTCTTGCGCAGCGCGTTCGGCACCTATTTCGAAGCCTTTCTGTTCTCCGGCCTGCTGTTGCTTGCCGCTGCGGTCATGGTGCTGTTCATCGGCAGCGGCAGGCAGGAGCCCGAACCCGCCCCGGCCGCGTTGCCGGCGGCCTGACGTGACACGGAATTGTCGCGCACGTTCCTTGTTCTCGCTGCGCGAGGCCGGGGCCGGGCCGGACACCCCGTCCCGGCCCCGGCGGACCGAGGATAGGAATGCTTGATCTCTCCTGGGCATCATGGGCCAACCCGGCTGCGACTTGGGCGCCGGTCTGCTTTGTCGTCCTGACCGCCGCCCTGGGCCTCACCGTCGCGGGCTCGCCGCCGATGCGGCGCGGCGCCCGGCGACTGTGGGTCGCGGCGCTCTTTCTATGCGGCGCGCTCGCCGTGGCCGGGACCGTGTGGCAGGCGCAGGAACGGCTCGGCGCGGGGGCTGCGGCGCAAACCGCTGCCGCCCTCGCTGCCCGGGTCAGGTCGTTGCAGGACCAGGTGGCGCAATTGCACCGGCACAGGGAGGCCCGGGCGATCGCCCCCGGCACGGCGGCCAAATTGGCGGCCTATCTGAAAAAATCGGGGAGTCGGCAGATCGTCGTCTCGACGATCGCGGACGACACCGAGGCCTATGATTACGCCAATCAGCTCGTCACGATCCTGCGCGCGGCCGATTGGCAGACCGGAGGTCCGGAGATCACCAAGGCGTTCGGCGACATCGAGGCCGTGGGCGTCACTCTGTTCGCCAATCCGCAGCAGCCTTCCGACACCGCCAAGATCCTCACCGACGCTTTCAACAAATTCAATATCCCCTACCAGCCCCGGGTGACGCCGAGCGGCGTCGTTCCCGACAGCGACGCGGCCGAACTCTTTGTCGGCGCCTTGCCGGGGACAAAGATCGCATCGGCGGCCTCCCCGCAGCCGGAACCGGTCTCCGGCCACGTCTCGGCGAAAGCTGCGGAAGTCGGACAGGGCAGCGGAGAGGCAGCCCCCAAAGCCGGGCGACCGCACTGAACCGCCTCGCCGGCGGCCCCCCTGCGCAAGGGTGACATCATGCGATTTGCTGATCTGTTGCAGCGCTTTGCCGATGCCGTCGCAGCGGACGACCGGCAGGGTCTGGCCGCTCTGTTCACGCAGGACGGCGTCTATGAGGACGGATTTTTCGGCGTCCACGCCGGGCGCGACGCGATCGCGGCGATGCTGCGGCGCTTTCATGAGACCGGCACGAATTATCTATGGGAATTTGTCGATCCCATTGACGCCGGCGCCGTCGGCTATGCCCGCTTCCGCTTCAGCTATCGCTCGCGTCTGCCCGAAAGCGCCGGACGCCCGATCTTTTTCGAGGGCTTCAGCGCGTTCCTGTTGCGCGACGGGTTGATCGCCCACTACCGCGAGGCCTTCGACCGCGGCGTCGCCCTCGTGCAGCTCGGCTTTCCGGCCGAGCGCATTCGCCGCATTCTTGAACGCGCCCTGACGGCGCAGAACCGCTCGCCCGAGGCGCAGCGGCACCTCGCCCGGTTCGCCGCAGGGCAGGCGCTCGCTGGAAAGCGCGGCGGCGCTCAGCGATAATGCGGCAGCAAAAGGGAGCGAGCGATGGCGAAGGGCATCCTGATCGCGGCGATGGATTTCACCGGCGCCGCCGCGGACGAATTCCACGACTGGTACGACAGCGAGCACCTGCCGGAAAGGCTGCGGGTGCCCGGCTTCCTGAACGCCGAACGCTGGATCGGGGCGCGTGATCCGAAGATCTCGGTGGCGACCTATGATCTCGACGCGGTCGCGGTGCTGGACAGCGCCGCCTATCGCGCCGTCGGCTATGAGAATTCCTCGCCCTGGACCAAGCGCGTGACCGCCCGGGTCAAGCGGCTCTTGCGCTTTGCCGGCGAACAGATCGTGCCGGGCGAAGAGGTCGCGCCGCAGGGCGCCGCAGCGCTGTTGCTGAACGCGATGAACATCGCGCCGGAGCACGAAGCCGAGTTCAACGAGTGGTACAACAGCGAGCATATCCCGGCGCTCGCCGCGGTGCCGGGAACCCTGTGCGCCCGCCGCTTCCGCACCCGCGAGAGCGGGGTGCCGCGCTACGTCGCGCTCTATCATCTGGCTTCTCCCGAGGTGCCGGACAGCGCCCAATGGAAACAGGCGGCCGGCACGCCGTGGACCGAACGGCTGCGGCCGCATTTCCGCGACCATCTGCGCATCGTCAGCCGGCGCTACGTCCGCGCCCGCTAGCAGGAAGCCTCCTGGAGTCTGTGACGCTATGAGCCTGCAGGCCGAACTCGTGCGCTTTGCCCTGCGCCGGTCGATGAAGCACGGCGGGCGCTTTGGCCGCACCATCCCGGAGACCCGGCGGCGCATGGCCGCCTGCGAGCGCTTTGTGCCGCCGCCGCCGCGCGGCTTCGCGATGCACGCATTCGACGCCGGCGGCGTCCCGGCCGAGCGCATCACCCCGCCCGCCGTACCCGGAGACCGGCACGTCCTGTATCTGCACGGCGGCGGCTTCGCCACCGGCTCGCCGCGGCTTTACCGCAATCTGACCTGGCGTCTCGCCGCGGCGGCGGCGGCCCCTCTCCTCTGCCTCGATTATCGGCTGGCGCCCGAGCATCCGTTCCCGGCGGCGCTCGACGATGCCGTCGCCGGCTATCGCTTTCTGCTGGAAGACGGCGCCGATCCGCGACGGATCGCGGTCCTCGGCGATTCGGCGGGCGGCGGGCTTGTCTTCTCGCTGCTGCTGCGCCTGCGCGACGAAGGCGTGCGCCTGCCGGGAACGGCGGTCGCGCTGTCGCCCTGGACCGACCTCGCGCTCAGCGGGGAATCGCTGCGCACCAACGCGGCCGCCGATCCGATGATCAATGCGGACAGGGTGCCGCCGCTCGCCGATTACTACCTCGCCGGGGCCGACCCGCACACGCCTTATGCTTCACCCCTGTACGGCGATCTTGCCGGTCTGCCGCCGCTGTTGATCCAGGTCGGCAGCGACGAGATCCTGCGCGATGATTCGGTCCGCATCGCCCAGCGCGTGCGCGCCGCCGGCGGCCCTGTCGCGCTCGAAATCTGGCCGCGCATGCCGCATGTCTGGCACTCCTTTGCGCCGCTCGTGCCCGAATCGCGGCGGGCGATCGCCCGCGTCGGCGCGTTTGTCCACGGCCACATCGGTTAGGCGGGGACTGTCACGCGCGGTACGCCGGCTCCGCCCAGAAACGGCGCGGCCGGCGGGGCGAGGCGGAGCGCGGCGGTCGTTCCCCAGCTCGACAGCAAGGTGACGGTGAAGACGAAGGCGGCTTTGGCGACGGCCGGCAGGGGTATCCTGCGCAAAGCGTATTGCATCCATACAACAAAGACATAGTGGACGAGATACATGCCGTAGGCATTGTCTTTGAGGCTGTCGAGCAAAGGCGCGCGTCCTGCGGCAAAGCGCAGGGCGATTGCCAACACCGCAAAGCAGTTGCCGAAGCAGGCGAGCACAAAGCTCAGATCGCCGAGGAGCCGCAGCCCGAGCGGCGCCGATCCGTTTCGCGTCAGCGCCGTCACTGCGATCCACAGCAGAAACGACGCCCCCGCCGCGGCGAGCCATGATGCCCAGCGCCGCGCCAGCGGCCCATTCGACGCCAACAGGCCGCGCTCGACCCCGCGCGCGCCGACACCGATCCCGGCGAAGAAATAGACCGCGTAATGCAGCGGTCGGCTGAGCTGGAACGAGAACGGGCCGTGCGCCGACCATTGCATCGGCCCGAAGATGCGGGCCGGAAGGCCATAGGCGACCGCGGAGGCCGTCGCGAGACCGAGGAGAAATTTTCCCGGCGCGGCGGCGGACAGCGCCCGGATCAGGCGCTCGCCGCGTTCCGGCATCAGCCGATGGAGCGCGGCGGCGGCGCTGTCGCCGACCAACAGCAGCCACAAGAACCACATCGGGCCGGCGGGCCAGAACGGCAGGGCGAGCCACTGCCGCCAATAGGCCGAGAGGCCGGGATCGGCGGCCGTCTGACGATATGTCGGATAAAGCGTCGCCGGCATCAGGACACCGGCCACGACCGTAAATGGCACGCCGAGGCGCAGCACGCGCTGATAGAGGAACCGCCCGGCTCCCTTGCGCTTGAGGCTCGGCCAGACAAACAGACCCGACAGGAAGAAGAAGAGAGTCATCAGAAACACGTCCTGCCAGGCGCAGAACAGGTCGAAGCCGAGCCATCGCCGTCCGTCCACGATCGGAAAGGCCGACCACTGGTAAGGCGGGCTGTCAAAGGGGAACGGCGCCTCCGGCAGAAACCGCAGATAGGCGAGGACCGAATGGAACGACAACACAAGCAGGATCACGAGCCCCCGCAGGTTGTCGAGAGCGAGGCTCGCCCCGCAGCGCGACGGACACTTCTCTTTGGCGCTGCAAACCGGGCCGGGGTCGGGCTCAACGGAGCAGGGCTGCGCGGGTGCGCGGTGCACCCGTTTCGTTGCGATGCGACGCAGGACAAAGGCGACCCCGACGCCCAGCACGATCGGCACGGCAACGGCATTGAGCAACTTCACGTTTGGCGACTCAGGTTGTCGTATCGCGGCAACGCGCCGCAATAGAAACAACCCGCCGGGGCGGTCCGCGGTTCCCGCCCGCCTCGCGCCTGTCCTGAGGAGCCGCCGCAAGGCGGCGTCTCGAAGGGCAAGGCACCCTCTCCCGCATTGCGGGAGAGGGGGACCGGCCCGAAGGGCCGGCGGGTGAGGATTAATTTGCAGAAAACCTTGGACCGCGGCTTATTCCGCGGCGGCGGCCGCGAACGGTTCGGGACGGGCGCGCGCCGCCTGCGGCATCGGCTGCGGCCACCAGCGGTCCTCCCATTCCGTGAAGAGATCCTTGAGCTGCGGCATGACCTTCTCGGCGAACAGCCCGGTGTTATACTTGGCCAGATCCTTGCCCATCGAGCCGAACTGCAACAGCAGCATCAGGTGCCCGACATTGAGGTCCGTTGCGACCTGGCGCAGTTGCGCGGCAACCTCATCGGGCGAGCCGATGATGACGTAGCCGCGCTCGACGATGTCCTCCATCTGCGTCGTCGCCCGCGCCTTCTGCCGGGCGTCGAGGCTGGCGGCGCGTCCGATCTGGCCCTGGATGCCGGCGCGCTGCGTCGCCTCGGTGATGTAGCCGGGCGGCATCGCCCAGCGCGGGTCGACGCGCAGACAGCGACCGTAGAAATATTCGGCCGGCTCGCGGTAGAGCCGGAGCGCCTCCTCCCGGCTCTCGGCCACCCCGACAAACTGCAGAAAGCCGGCGCGATACGGGTTCCGGTCCTTGCTAAGACGCGCCATCTCGTCCCAGAAGCCCTGCATCGTCGCCCGCCCGTCCTTGTAGCCGAAATAGGACAGATAGGCATAGACGTAGTCCATCTCGGCGCACCACTGCCAGGTCTCGACCGAGCCGCCGCCCGGGATCCACACCGGCGGGTGCGGATATTGGATCGGCCGCGGCCAGATGTTGACGTAGCGCTGCTGGTTGAAACGGCCGTTGAAGGCGAAGGTGTCCTTCTCGGTCCATGCCCGGATCACCAGATCGTGCGCCTCGTGATAGCGCTCGCGCAAAATGCTCGGGTTCTGGCCGTAGGCAAAGCAGGTGTCCATCGGCGAGCCGACCGGGAAGCCGGCGATCAGCCGCCCGCCCGAGATGCAGTCGATCATCGCGAATTCCTCGGCGACGCGCGTCGGCGGGTTGTAGAGGGCGAGCGAGTTCCCCATCACGCACAACGCAGTGTCGGTGGTGCGGCGCGCCAATGCCGAGGCGATCAGATTGGGCGAGGGCATCAGCCCGTAGCCGTTGGAATGGTGCTCGTTGACGCAGACCGCGTCAAAGCCGCAGAGCGCGGCGAATTCCAACTCGTCCATGAAGTCGTTGTACATGTGATGGGCGCGCTTGGGATCGAACAACGAGGAATGGATGTCGACCCATACCGAGGGGTGCTTGTCGCGAAAATCCTCGGGCAATTCGGTATAGGGCATCAG
>DATFCQ010000157.1:0-2978 GCA_035252905.1 Allostellaceae bacterium
TTTTCCGCCCTACGAGGACATGTAGGGCGGAAAAGCGAAGCGCATTCCGCCGATGCGGATCGAACCTACAGATACTTCGCCGGCCGGATCATCGCCCGCCACATATGCGCGACCGGGCTGTTGTCGAAGCCGAGGCCTTCCTTCGGCTGGCGGAAGTTGCGGCCGATCACGTCGGTGAATTCTTCGAGTTCGACATGCAGGTTGGGGTCAAATGAATAGATGTCGTGCACGGTGATCTGCCGGCCCGACATGTACCATTTGTGGTTCCGCATCCGCTTGTAGTCTTCCTCGATATAAGGATCGGGACGATAGTCCTGCCCAAATGCGGCGATGTAGGACTGCGGATATTCGTAGCCCACCGACTCGTCGGGATAGAAGCGCAACACCTGATGGGCGCGGATCGCCCAGGTCACTTCCTCGTCGACATAGGGTTCGACCAGTTGCGCCCCCCAATAGCCGTGATCGCCGCGGATGAAGCCGATCGTCGAGACGTCGTGCAACAGGCAGGCGAGCACCATCTTCTCGGGCAGGCCGGCATTGACCGCATGCCGGGCGCTCTGCAACAGGTGCATGCACGGGCCGAAGCGGTATTTGAAGAAATCCATCAGGGTCGGCTGTTCCGGCATCGCCGGCAGGCGCGGGTCGTCGCCCATCAAGACGCGCGCGTTCGGATTGGCTTTCATCAGGGCGGCGGCATTCGGCGGCGGGCCCATGTCGCCCTCGGCCATGCTGTAGAGGCGCGACTTGATGACGATGGTGTCGAGCTCCCGCGCCATCTTGGCTTCGAGCGCATCGGCGCGCTCAGACAGGCTCATCGTGTCGTTCACGGCATGTCTCCTCGATCCTCGGTCCGCGCCGAGCCTAGGCAAATTTCGGTGGTTCATCCACAAATTCCTCGCCTGCGCTGCGAAACCCGCACGGCCCATTTGTGGCGCTCGCCGAAATCCGCGACCGGCTCGGCGCGCTCACTCCGCCTCGGCCTTGTCTGCCGGCATCGCCCCGTCAAGTCCGGCCAGGACGCTGTCTTGCGAACAAGGCAATGCGATTGTTTTCTGACGGCCTCAAAACGGTCGGCGGTCGAGAGGCGCGTGGGGTTGCTCCAAGCCATCGACGGCGATATTTCGGCCGTTGATCCAGTGGGCGCGCGGCGAAGCGACAAAGGCGATGACGTCGGCCACTTCCTCGGCGGTGCCCAGCCGCCCCATCGGAAAGCCATGACGTACGTAATCGTCGAAATTGCCTTTGTTGGCGAGGCGGTAGCGATCCCAGCCATTGCCTTCGACCAGGATCGATCCGGGCGAGACGGTATTGACCCGCACGCCGTACGGCACGAATTCCAACGCCCAGCGCTCGGTATCGAAAATCAACGCGGCCTTGGCCGCGCCATATTGACCGGACATCGCGAGCTGCGGCGACCAGCCCGAGATCGACGCCACATTGACCACGCAAGCACTGGCGCGACCCTTCATGTGCGGCAGAGCCAGCCGCATCATCCGTACGGTCTGGATCAGGTTCCGTTCGATGGCGCCGCGCCAGTCGTCATCCGTGCTGTCGGCGATGCGCGCTCCGCCTCCGGCGCCGCCCACATTGTTGACCAGGACATCGATGCCGCCGAAGGCCGCGACCGCCGCCTGAACCAGCTCCGCCGCTTCGCCGGGCTGGGTGACGTCGGCGACGCGGGCGGCTACGGCGGCGGCGCTCGCGCGCAACTCGGCCGCCGCCTCGCCCAGTTGTTCCGCGGAACGCGCCGAGAGCATCAGGCGGCAGCCCTCGGCGGCGAAGGCTTTGGCGGCGGCGAGGCCGATGCCGCGGCTCGAACCGGTGATCAGTACGATCTTGTCCGCCAGCTTCAGATCCATCGGAACAGCTCCCTGCTGTCGTCCAATCCATGCCTATAGTCCTGCCGCCGCCGCTCTTCGGCAGCCATCGCCGCGCCAAGGAATGTGCGGGCGCGACCTGGAATGCAAGGACCTGTGGGGTGCGTATCCGCGGAGCGGGCCCGGGCCCTCGGTCGCGATGCCGCGGAGAAGCCGGGCGGCCGGTATGCTAACCTGATCCGATCTTCGCCCGCGGGAGAGGCTGCGATGCCGGTACGCTTCCTGATCAGTACGTTGAAGCCGGGGGTCGATCCGGCGGAGTACGAGCGTTGGGTGCGCGAACGCGACTACCCTCTGGTGCGCAGCAAACCGAATTATCTCAGCTATACGGTGCACCGGATCCGCGGTCCGATCGAAGGCGCGGCCGATGCCGGCTGGCAATACCTCGAGCGGATCGAGGTCGCGAGCCTCGAACAGCACGACCGCGATCTCGCTTCGCCCGAGGGCGTCGCCCTGCGCGCGGAATTGTACGGCCGTTTCCTCGACCGCTCGCGGAACATTTATTTTGTCGCCGATGCGATCGAATGACATGAGCCTCGGGCTGCTGATGGTGGGCGATGGGCCGGCGGCGCGGCTGGCGGAGCGGGCGCGGCTCGCCGAAGCCTGCGGCTTCGACGCGGTCTGGCTTGCCGACGAGCGCTTCTATCGCGAGGTGTACGCGGTCCTGACGCAGGTCGCGCTCGCCACAAGGCGGGTCCGGCTCGGCCCTTGCGTCACCGACCCGTTTGTGCGGCACCCGGCCTTGACCGCGATGGCGATCGCGACGCTCGACGAGATCTCCGGCGGGCGGGCGGTGCTGGGCCTGGGCGCCGGCGTGTCGGGTTTCGCCGAACTGGGCGTTCGCCCGTACAAGCCGGCGCGCGCGATCCGCGAGGCGATCGCCGTGATCCGCGCACTGTTGCGCGGCGAGCGGGTGGACGTCGCCGGCGAGGCGGTCTCGTTCCGCGACGGCCGCCTGAGCTTTGCGCCGTTGCGCGCCGAGATCCCGGTCTATGTCGCAAGCAACGGGCCGTTGGGGCAGCGAGTGGCCGGCGCGGTCGCGGACGGCGCGATCATGGAGGCCTGCGGCTCGGCCGCCGAAGCCGCGGCGTTCCGGGCCGA
>DATFCQ010000158.1:0-39903 GCA_035252905.1 Allostellaceae bacterium
AGGCCCCCGGACGAACCCCTCGGCGCAACCGCAAACCCCGCTCCGCGCGTCGGCGACGCCACGGATCTCTATGTCTTGATGCTGCTGTTCGGCGGTGAACCGAAATGGCTTTGCCTACTCTGGTGAATTATTCAGGTTAGAGGCGGTTTTCAGAATTCGCAAGCGAGCGTGTTTGCAACCTGGAATATGCATGCGCTCCGGAGCAGGGCTTGAACGATGAAGCCGAGCCGGTCGTAACGCAGGGTCAGGCGTCGGTTCTCCAGTATCCGGGCCAGACTGCGCTCGACCGGCCGGCGTCGTTTCCCAGCCCTGAGCCGTGCGGCTGGCCGCGCTCATGGATGCGGGGTTCGACATGAAAGCGGCGACACTGACGCAGCCGCACCTTAAGCCCCGTTGCGAGGCGGGGCTCTTCCTTTTGAGATTACCTATTCACCGCATATTCGCGAGCCGTCGTGAGCGCGTAAGGCTCAAGAAACCAGTTACAGCCGCGAGCGAGCTTTTTTCCGATCAAAGCGGCTATCTTACGGGCACTTCTCTCAGAGAGCGGGTAATCGGCGATGATCTCCGGCCGTGCCCAGATCCCGGCTATGACTTTCGCCTACTCGACACTGCCCTCTGGAATGACGTGCTCGAGGGCAAGCTCTTCTGTCTCTCGATCATATCCGACGAGCTTGTAAATCAATGCCATCGTCATGGCCCCGCCGTGCGTCCCGGTATGGTGGGTCCTCTTTGCCCCCGGTGTCGGGATCGAACTCGCCAAGGTGTCGCCCGCGCCGATCATAAATCTCAACAGTTCCATGCTGATAGTCCCATTCGTAAAATCTGCCATCAGGGTCTCGCCAGCGTCGCCGAATACCGCCGGGAAACCACGTCTTGCCCTGAACCTTTCGCGCCCTCGGGAAGCCGCGCAGAACGTTATCTGCTGGCGGATGGACGACCTTTGCAGGGGTTCCGTATTCCGGGTGACGTTCCTCGCGATCGTACATCGGAAATTACAACTTCCTGTAAAGGCCTTTGAATATCGGAATTTTGCGCGACACAATCGGAGCCGTTCGGAGGGAACAGGAGCCGACAGGCGCAAGGAGGCGACTGTGGCTTCGGCACGCAAGCGGACGTGGAAATCCGGCGGAGAGCTGGAGACAGCGCAGATTTCAAGCCGACACATCACAAGCATCGGGCAAGGAATGGCCTCTATGGATTTTCCTCCGCTCTCCACGAATATTTGTGGTTTGTTCCCAGTCGAAACGGGTCGCATAGGGTCACTCCCCGCCGCCCCGCACTTTCAAATCCGCTGATGTTTTAGAAGCCTATCTGAGCGCGAGAGGGATTGAACCTCTGACCCCTCCCGTGTGAAGGGAGTGCTCGACGGCTAATCCTGCTGAACCAGATCGTCGAGATCGACGCGAAGGGCGGCCGCGATCGGTTTCAGGGTTCCTACCGGGCCCTGGCGCTCACCGCTCTCCAGCTGCGAGAGGTATCCCTTTCCGATGCCGGCCGCGGCAGCCAGCGCGGTGAGGTTCAGACCTCGATACTCGCGCCATACCTGGATCGGATTCTCGCCGGCAAGAAGACGATCGACAAGCTCTATCGGTACCGTTTCCCCGTCGCGGGTGCGGTACCAGGCGGCGGTAGCCGCAGCGTCCTCGATCAACTCGTCGAGATCTTCCGGACGGATCACGACGAGATCGGCGGCTTCTTGCTCGTCGACGAGCACGGCATCGGGCGGATGTTCGGCGATATAATCTCGCACGCTGTCGGCGCCGTCTCCGAGTGCACGGATGCGCGTTTTGGCGGTCATCGATAGGCTCCTCCTCTCGGGGCGATCTCGAACACCTCAATTTTCTGGGTGCGCGGATCGAACGTATAGGACACATGCCAATCGCCGACCCGAAGCCGGAAACCGTTCGGTATCCCCTTCAAGGGCCGGAGATCGTTGTTTGGCGCGGAGGGGCTGGCCGCAACCCGCGCGATCGCCTCGCGAATATCCGCCGCCTTGGCCGGCTATATGTGACGTGTTTCCCGGGCACGACAGGGTAGCCCAGACAGGACCGCGCTCTCCTACCTCTGAGCTGCGATCTCAGCCGGCCGGTTTCAGCCAGGCGGCGATGTCGTCCAGGGAGATGCGCAAGGCCGCGGCGATCTTGGCTATGGCATCGAAGCTGCCCGGCTTTTTCCGGGTCTCGATCTCGGTCAGATAGCTCGGAGCGATGCCGGCAGCAGCGGCGAGCGCCTCCCGCGTCAGGCCGCGCTGCGCCCGCCATACGCGGACCGGATGCTCTCCGGCAGACAACCGCGCGACCAACTCGATCGGCAGATAATCGGCGAAAGTCGCTTCCGGGCCGGCCGCTGCAAGGCGGGCTTCGAGCTGGTCGAGCGCCATCATATCGTCCGCGTCCTCGACGCGGTCGAGCAACGCCTCATACTCGGCGCGGCTCAACGTAACCGTATCGCGATCATCCATCATCGGCAAACCTCTCTCCGGTGCGCGACTCGCTCCAAAACGATTGTATCACTTGCGCGGATTTGACCGCGCTGGG
Organism: Allostellaceae bacterium; assembly: GCA_035252905.1. Taxonomy (GTDB): domain Bacteria; phylum Pseudomonadota; class Alphaproteobacteria; order ATCC43930; family CGMCC-115725; genus AP-15. The sequence continues at coordinate 2,538 of DATFCQ010000158.1, forward strand.
AGGAGGGGATCCCCTCACCCGCCTCCCCCTGCTTCGCGGGGCTCGCCACCCTCTCCCGCAGTGCGGGAGAGGGGGACCGGCCCGCCCTCTGGGGGCCGATGGGTGAGGGTTTAGGCCGCCAACGCGCTATTCCGCCGCGCTGCGTTTGGCCTCGGGGGCGCTGCGCGCCTGGAAGTCGCCAATAGCGACAAATGTCGCAAGCGGAAAACGTCGCTATAAGCGACATTTTCTCGATCGCCAGCTTGATACTTAAATCAGCAATTGACCCGGAGCGGACTGCATCGCGCAAATCCCTTTCCCGCCACCAAAAACCCGACATCAGTGGCGGAGATGGACCGGCTGTACCGGCCCATCTTTGCCGCCAACCCAATGCCGAATTTGCTTCAGCGCGTCTCGGCGCGGAATTCGGCGAAAGCCTTTCGGGCGATCATCATCGCCTCGCGGATCATCGGCACCCCGACATAGCCCGACAAGTGCAGCAATACCTCGGTCAATTCCTCCTCGCTCCAGCCCTGGCGCAGGGCCATGCGCAGATGCAGCCCGAGTTCGGGGGCGCGCCCGGTCGCCGCATCGGAGACGACGCAGACGAGGGCGCGGGTCTTCAGATTGAGACCCGGCCGCGTCCACAGCGCCCCGAACACCGTCTCGGTCGCGACGTCGATGAATTTCTGCATGACCGGGTCGTCATAGACCTCGCTCCGCGCGCGTTCGACATAGTCGTCGCCGAGGAGCTGCCGTCGCAGCGCCGCGCCCTTGCGATAAAGCTCGCTCTCCGCCATGTCCCTGTCCCTGTCGCCGAATGCAAACGGCGCCGGTCATAGGGTGCGCCGGTGCCGTTGTCAAAGAAGAGGTTCCGTGGATGCTGATCCAGGTCGTCCACTGCCATCCGCTGAGGGACAGCTACAATCATGCGCTGTTCCGCACGATCGTCACGACGCTTGAAGAGCGGGGCCATCAGGTGGCCGCGACCGATCTCTATCGCGGCCGCTTCGATCCGGTGATGAGCGCCGCCGAGCGCCGCAGCTATGATGAGCCGCCTTACGCCGACGCCTCGGTGTCGGCCGAGACCGCGTTGTTGCGCTGCGTCGAGGGCATCATCTTCTGCTTTCCGCAGTGGTGGTTTTCGATGCCGGCGATGCTGAAAGGGTATTTCGACCGGGTGTGGGCGCCCGGCATTGCCTTTGAGCATGATCGCGCCGCCGGCGGCATTCGTCCGCTCCTGGCGCATGTCAAACTGTTCGGCGTGGTGACGACCTACGGCTCGCCCTGGTGGATCACCCGCTTGGCCGGCGATCCCGGCCGCAAGGTCCTGATGCGGGCGTTGAGGCCGATGTGCGGCCGGCGCGTCCGCGCGTTCTACCTCGCGCAATACGATCTCGACCGCGCGAGCGCGGGCGCGCGCGCCGCCTTTATCGCGCGGGTGCGCGCCCGGATCGCGCGGATTTGACGAGCTGCGCGCTATTCCGCCGCGCTGCGTTTGGCCTCGGGGGCGCTGCGCGCCTGGAAGCGGTCGATCTCGGCCTGGACCGCGGCGCTCGCCTGACCGAGGAAATCCTTGTGATGGCGGGCGGCAAAGTCGTAGCTGGCGCGCAAGGACTCGCGGCTGCCCTGGAAATGTGGGTGAACAAAGCGCGCCATCAGCTCGTAATGCCGCTTGGTCTGTTCCCAATCGGCCCAGTTGTGCGCCAGTTCGGCGATTACGCCGAACCCTCCGGTGCCTTCCAGCAGACGGTTGATATAGGCGATCGCGTCGTCCGGCGTGCCGATGCAAGCGGTGCCGCTCTCGATCATGAAATCGTAGGCGTTCGCGACGTCGGCCGGCACGATCGGGAAGGTAGCGACGTCGCGGAAATACTGGGCGAAATTTTCAAGACCGAAGGCGACGTTTTTGCGGGCCTCTTCGCGCGTCTCGGCGATGTGGAACATGCCGACGAGGCGCCAGTTCCTGCGGTCCGGCACGTGGCCGTGGGCCCGCGCCTGCTCCTCATAGAGTCCCCAATTGGCCTTGTGCCGCTTCAGCGCCTCGGGGCTGGTGCCGCCGATCGACAGCATGCCGATGCCGTATTTGCCGGCGGCGAGCCCGCCGACCGGCGAGCGCGAGGCGGCGACCGCCAATTCCATCGTCGGCCTCGTGTAGGGGGGCATCTGAAGGCGCGCCCCGACGAGGTCGAACCAGTCGGTCTTCTTCGTCACCGTCTCACCGCGCAGCAGCGGTACGATGACTTCGAGCGCCTCGTTCATCCTGCGCCGCTGGTCGGCAGGGTCGATGCCGATCTTCAGCGCGTCGTGGACGAGAGCCCCCGGGCCGACGCCGAACATCGCGCGGCCGCGCGTCATATGGTCGAGCTGGACCATGCGGTCGGCGAGGATGAAAGGGTTGTGATAGGGCAATGAGACGACCCCGGTGCCGAGCCGGATGTGACGCGTGCGCTCGGCCGCTGCGGCGATGAACATCTCCGGGCAGGCGATGACCTCGAACCCGCCGGAATGATGCTCGCCGATCCACGCCTCGTGATAGCCAAGGCGATCGAGCAATTCGAGCAGCTCCATGTCGCGCTGCAGCGACTGGGTCGGGTTCTCGCCGGTGTGGTGGAACGGCGCGAGAAAGATGCCGCTGCGCATATAGAGGTCGTCCATGCCGAAGCCTCCGCGGATAGGAAAGCACTGTTGCCGCGATCGTCCGCGATCGCGCTCCGCGCCGCAAGCGGATTCCCCCGCGTCCTATGGCAGCGGCGCCGGACCGGATGCTATGATCGCGGCACTGGGGCGCCCCGGCCCCCGAGGAGAGTCCTATGTCCGATCTCGGCAATGCGCAGGGCGAGCCTGTATCCTGGCCTTCGAACAGCCTCAGCCAGGTCCCGTTCCGGGTCTATACCGATCCCGAGCAGTATCGGCGCGAGATCGAACGGATCTTCAAGGGTCCGAGCTGGAGCTTTCTGTGCCTTGAGGCGGAAATCCCGAAACCGGGCGACTGGGTCGCGACGACGATCGGCGAGACCCCGGTCGTCGTCGCCCGCGACAAGGACGGCGCGGTCCACGCCTTTGTCAACCGCTGCGCCCATCGCGGCAATCTCTTGTGCCTCGAACGCCGCGGTAGCGTGAAGCCGGGGGCCGAGCGGCTGACCTGCATCTATCACGGCTGGAGTTACGGCCTCGACGGAAGGCTGCTGTCGGTCGCCTTCGAGCGCGGGGTCAAGGGCCAGGGCGGCATGCCGCCCGAGTTCCGCAAGGACGAGGTGACGTTGCCGCGCTTGCGCGTCGCCCTCTATGCCGGTCTCGTCTTCGGCACGATGTCGGCCGAAGCGCCGGAGTTCGAGACCTATATCGGGCCCGAGGTCGGCGCCGCGATCCGCCGCGTGTTGAACCGCCCGGTCCGGCTCCTCGGCCGCAGCACGCAGATATTGCCGAACAACTGGAAGCTTTATGCCGAGAATACCAAGGACAGCTATCACGCCAGCATATTGCACACCTTTCTGACCACCTTCCGCATCAACCGGCTGTCGCAGCCCGCCCGGATCTTTATCGAAGAGAGCGGCGGCCATGCCTTCAGCCAGGTCAAGCTCGACTATGCCGCCGAGGACGCCGATTACCAGCGCGAGCAGTTGCGCGCCGACAGCGGGTTTCGCTTGCAGGACCCCTCGGTCGTCGACTCGGTCGACGAATATGGCGACAGCGTGTCGGTGCAGATCCTGAGCTTGTTCCCGAGCATGGTGTTGCAGCAGATCCGCAACACGATCGCGGTGCGCGTGATCCGCCCGAGGGGCGTCGACAAGACCGAACTCGACTGGCTGCATCTCGGTTTCGAGGGCGACGACCAGACGATGACCGAGCGCCGCCTGCGCCACGGCAATCTGGTCGGCGCCGCCGGCTACATCTCGCTCGAAGACGGCTGCGTCGGCGGCTTTGTCCAGCGCGCGCTTACCGGGCACGACGACGGCAGCGGCATCGTCATGCTCGGAGGCCATGAGGCCGAGCAGGAGCCGGTGCGCGCCAGCGAGGCGGCGGTGCGCGGCTTCTGGAAGAAGTACCGGGCGCTGGTCGGCGAGTAAGGCGAGGAGCCCGATGGACGAGGCCCTGGTGCGCCGGGGCGTCGAGGACCTCCTCGCCGCCTATGCCGAATGCATCGACGAGGACCGGCTCGAAGAATGGCCGGATTTCTTTGTCGAGGATTGTCGCTATCGGATCACGAGCCGCGCCGACCACGAGGCCGGTTTGCCGCACGGCGTCGTCTATGCCGCCTCGCGCGGCATGCTGTCGGACCGCATCACCGCGCTGCGCCAGGCCAATCTGTTCGAGCCGCACAATTACCGGCACATCATCGGCCCGATCCGCATCAAGAGCATCAAAGACGGCGTCGCCGAGGTCGTCTCGCATTTTTTCGCGGTGCGCATCATGCACGACGGCGATACGACCCTGTTCGCAACCGGCCGCACCCTCGACCGCATCGCCGTCGCGCAGCCGCCCTACCGCTTCATCGAGCGCCTCGTCGTGCTGGACAGCCACAAGATTGACACGCTGTTGGTGATCCCGCTGTAGTTTCGCCGCGGAGCGGAAAGCCTCCAGGCAGGATTTCGCAACCCCTCACCCACCAGCCCTGCGGGCTGGTCCCCCCTCTCCCGCAGTGCGGGAGAGGGTGCCGAGCGGAGCGAGGCGGGTGAGGATTTCTGCGTCATCTATTTTAGGTTCGCTCCACTGCCGAAATACAAGGATTGACCCTTCCCTTCGGCAGTCGGACCGTCAGGCGAGCGAGGGAAAGACAGCATGAGCCTTGAACTCAACCCGATTCACCCGGATTTCGCGGCGGAGGTCAGGGGGTCCGACGCCGGCGCGCCGCTCGACGCGGCGAGGGTGCAGGAATTGTGGCGGGCGATCGATCATTACCCGGTGCTGGTCTTTCACGACCAGCAGCTCGACGACGATCGACTCAAGGCGTTTGCTGCGCAGTTCGGACCGCTCGAAATCGGCCGCGCCGCATTGCAGGCGGGGCGGCGGCGGCTCAGGATCCCGGAGATCGGCGACATCTCGAACCTCGACGAGGACGGCCGGATCCGCGCCCGCGACGACCGGCGCCGGCTCGATATGCTGGGCAACCGGCTGTGGCACACCGACGCCTCCTATATGCCGGTCCCGGTCGTGCTCGGCATGCTCTACGCGGTCGCCGCGGCGCCGCCTTCGGCGCTCGGCGGCGGCGAGACCGAATTCGCCGACATGCGCGCCGCCTATGACGCCCTGCCGCCGGCGACACGGGCGGCGATCGACGGGCTCATCGCGATCCACGACATCTTCTGGTCGCGCGCCCAGATCGGCTTCACCGAATTTCCGCCGGGCGAGCGCGAGAAATACCCGCCCTCGCCGCAGCGTCTGGTGCGCCGCCACGAGGCGAGCGGGCGCAAGACCCTCTATCTGTCGGCGCACGCCTCGCATATTGCAGGCTGGCCGGTGCCCGAGGGGCGGCTCTTATTGCACGATCTGAGCGAGCATGCGACCCGCCGCGAATTCGTCTACAGCCACAAATGGCGCAAGGGCGACCTCGTGATCTGGGACAACCGCGTGACGATGCACCGCGGCCGCCCGCACGACGAGAGCGCCCCGCGCGACCTGCGCCGGGCGACGACGCTCGACCGCGGGTCGAGCCTCGACGAGGCTGCCTGAGAGGCCATCTGCTCGGCGGACTGGCACAGCGGGCGCCTCGCCGCTAGAATTGCGGCGACGGGGATGGAGTCCCCCGATAACCGCCGCAAGGCTGATGACTCCTACCGAGTACCAGAAATCGTTCGGTGCGCGGTAGGAGCATGTCCGGTTCCGATGCGCCGACAAACAGGCGAAAGGAGCCGGCGCGTGCGCAATCTCTTCGGTTATCTCGTGGTCCTTGTCGGCGCCGGCATCGGCGGATCGCTGCGCCATGCCGCCAATCGCGCCGGCATGCAACTCGGGCTGCCCTTGCCGTGGAGCACGTTGTGCATCAACGTCTCCGGCTCGCTGGCGATGGGGTTGATCGCCGGCTGGTTTGCCTTTCGCGGCGAGGGAGGCGCGACGCTGCGGCTGTTTCTGACGACCGGCCTCCTCGGGGGATACACGACCTTCTCGACCTTTTCGCTCGACGCGGCTCTGCTGTGGCAGCGCGGGCAGGGATGGCACAGCGCGCTCTATGTCGCGGCCTCGGTTCTGCTGTCGATCTTCGGCGTGTTTGCCGGGCTCGCGGTGATGCGGCACCTGTCCGGTTGATCCGGATTTCAGCCCCTCACCCCGGCCCTCTCCCCGCAAGGCGGGGAGAGGGAGAACGCCAGGGGAAGGAATTATGACCGTTTCGGCTTGAATGCCGGCATGACCTCCTCGGAGATCCACTGGATCTGTTCGAGCATTATCGCTTCGGGGGTGCCGATCGGGCTCGACAGGCTGACGTGCTGCATGCCGGGATAGCGCTCCTCAAAGCTCTTCAACAGATCGACCAATTGCCCCGGCGTGCCGGCGAACCAGGCGCCGAGCTTCATGTAATGCTCGACCCCCGGTATCCCGGCCTCGGCCCAGCCGCCGCGGCGGGCGACGGCGGCGACCTGCTCGGGCGAGAGCCCGGGGACAAAGCCCAACGGCGCGAACATCTTGACGTGCTCCTCAAAGATCGGGGTGATCTCGCGGATCGCCTGCTCGCGGGTACGCGCCAAGTGCAGATGCAATCCGATCTGCAGGTTCTCGCCGAGTTCGAGATGGAGGCCCTGGCGCGCCGCCGCCGCCTGATAGCCCTTAATCGGTCCCTCCGCCATCGTCGCCGCGCCGCCGCCGACCGCGCCTTTGATGTCGTGCTTGACCATGAAGTCGAGACCGCGCGGATTGGCGCTGACGATCGGCTGCCAGCATTCGACCGGGAGGTGGGTCGGGCGCGGCACCAGGGTCAGGTCCTTCAGTGTATAACCGCGATACGGCACTTCCGGCGGCAATGTGTAATGCTTGCCTTTGTGCGAGAAGCGCTCCTCGTTGAAGGCTTTGAGGATGATCTCGACCTGTTCCTCGAACAATTCGCGATTGGCGTTCTGGTCGAGCATCGGCGCGCCGAAGCTTTCGACCTCGCGGGTGTGGTAGCCGCGCCCGACCCCGAACACGCACCGGCCGCCGGTCAATATGTCGGCCGCGGCGAAATCCTCGGCGAGCCGCAGCGGGTGCCACATCGGCGCGATGTTGAAGGCGCAGCCGATCTTGATCCGCGGCGTGACCCGCGCAAGGTGCACCGCCAGCAGCGGGATGTTCGGGATGCACTCATAGCCCTCGTGCTGGAAATGGTGCTCGGCGAGCCAGACCGTGTCCCAGCCGCATGCGTCCATCTTTTTCGCGATCGCCTCGGTCTTGGCAAAGACGCTCGCCAGATGCTCGTTCGAAAACCGCCGCTCATTGGCCGGGGTGGCGTTCTGGCCGCGGTCCGGCAGATCGACATGGCCCGCATAGACGGTCGTGAATTTGGTGATCATGGGTTATTCCTCCGTGCCGCACCCGGCAGATCGCGCGGGCCCCATGTGCCCAGTATAGGTCCGGGACCGGCATTTCGACAGGAGGACACGGAGGTGGACTATCGCAGCTTCGGCCGCACCGGCCTCTCCGTCAGCGTCGCCGGGCTCGGCTGCGGCGGCAACAGCCGGATCGGGCTCGGCAGCGGCAACAGCGAGGCGGAGGCGATCGCGCTCGTCCATGAGGCGCTCGACCTCGGCGTCAATCTGTTCGACACCGCCGCTGCCTACGGCACCGAGGCGGTGCTGGGTAAGGCCTTGAAAGGCGTCAAGCGCGAGCGGGTCGTGATCGCCACCAAGGCGTCCTGGGGCGCCCTGTCGCCCGAGCGCGCGGTCGCGAGCCTCGACCGCTCATTGCGCCTGCTCGGCGTCGATTGTATCGACATCTTTCAACTGCACGGCCTCTCGCTCTCCGCTTACCCCCGCGCACGCGATTCGGTCGTTCCGGCGCTCTTGCGGGAGCGCGACAAGGGCAAATTGCGCTTTCTCGGCGTGACCGAGGCCGCGTCGAGCGACGCCGAGCATCAGATGATTGCACGCGCCGCCGCCGACGGCGTCTGGGCCAGCGCGATGGTCGCTTTTCACATGTTGCACCAGAACGCCCGCGACCGGGTTTTCCCGTTGACCCGGCAGAACGGCGTCGGAACCCTGTTGATGTTCGCGGTGCGCAACATCTTCTCCCAGCCGGCGCGGCTCAGGGCCGCTCTGCGCGAATTGGCGGCGGCGCACGCGGTGCCGCACGCCCTCGCCGAGGCGGACAACCCGCTCGGCTTTCTCGTCCACGAGGGCGGGGCGACGAGCCTCGTCGACGCCGCCTATCGCTTTGTGCGGCACGAGCCCGGGGTCGACGTCGTTTTGTTCGGCACCGGCAGCCGCGAGCACCTGCGGGCCAACATCGCCTCATTATTGGCGCCGCCCCTGCCCGAAGCCGCTCGTCGCAAGCTCAAGGAGCTGTTCGGTCATCTCGTCGGGGTCGGGCTCGACCTGCCCGGCTTCGCCGGCGGCCCCGCCCCCTGAGCCTCGACGGCCTCCGCTACGACGCGCCGCAGCCCGCGTCGATTGCGTCGACGACCTCCAGCGATACGATCTCGTCCGGCTCGCCGGCATAGATGACGAGGCTCACCGTTTCGACGCCGATCATCGCGCTGTGCGGCTGGCCTTTCGGGTTCAGCGTGTAGCCGCCGGAGCGGCGGGCGGGCCCGCCGCTCTTTGTGCCGCGGCCGCCTTCGAGAGTGAAAACGTGCTCGTCGGACAGCGCCGTCGCGATGATCTTGATGACCTTGCCGGGCGGCGGCGAGAAGCGGGCGAGCCAGGCGATGCCGCCGCCCTCTTGCCGGCGGTCGCTGAGGATCTTGAGCCGGACGATTGCTTCTCCGTCATAAACCGCCGCCGGCCCGTAGAACGGCGCGCCGGGGGTCCATTCCGCATTCGCGACATCCACATAAGTCGAAGCCATTTTTTCCTCCAACAGGCATCATCCCGCCGATCATAGCGAGGGCATGCTGACACCGTCCTGTCAGGAGCCGCGATGCGCCGGGCCGACCGCTTGTTCGACATCATCCAGACTTTGCGCGCCGCCGCGCGCCCGGTCACCGCGGCGGCGCTCGCCGAGCGGCTCGAAGTGACGCCGCGCAATCGCGCTCGGCGTCCGCCTGTTGCGCCGGTTGCGCGACCCGAAATTGCAGAAGGCCGCGGAAGGCGTCCTCGAAAAACTCGCCGCGGTGGTGCCGCAAGCGCTGCAACTGCAGCTCAAGGACGCGCCCTATTATGTTTCGGACGGCAGCGCCCCGGCGGTCGCCGGCGTCGATCTGTCCGAATTGCGCGGCGCCATCCACGCGGCGCGCAAGATGTGGATCGCCTATGTCGATGAGCGCGACCGCCAGACCCATCGCGTGATCTGGCCCTTGGGCCTGGCCTATTATGTCGATGTGACCCTGATCGGCGCCTGGTGCGAATTGCGCGGCGACTTTCGCCATTTCCGCACCGACCGGGTCCTCGCCTCACGCCTATTGGACGAGCGCTATCCGGCCGACAACGGCCGCATCGCGGCCGAGTGGCTGGCCCTGCGCAAGGACAGATCTGATCCCGTGTAGCGCGGTGGCCGCCCTGGCACGCGCCGGTCGTTCCGACTAAATTCGATGGTATGGATCGGGATCAGGTCATTGCCAGATTGCGCGCGCATCAGACGGAATTGCGCGCGGCCGGCATCGACAGCCTGGCGATCTTCGGCTCGGCAGCGCGCGGCGAGGCAACCGGGGATTCGGATGTCGATATCGTGGTCCGGCTGAGCGGCGAGGCGGCGCGCGGCGGGTTTGCCTATTTCGGTCGGCTCGCCCTATTGGTCGAGCGCCTGCGCGACATTCTCGGTTGTCCTGTCGATCTCGTCACCGAGCCGATCCGCAAGGAGCGGCTGCGGCGACAGATCGAGAAAGAGGCGATCCTTGCCTTCTGAAAAGCTGATCCGCCGCCTGGAGGACATTCTGGAGAATGTCGGCGGATAGAGCGATTCACGTCGGGCTTGGATTTCCGGGCCTTTACCGACAATGAGCAGGCGGTTTTTGCAGTCCTTCATGCCTTGCTGATCATAAGCGAGGCGGCGCGCCGGCTGGGCAGCGAGGCGGAAGGGGCCGCCCCGGATCAGCCGTGGCAGGCCATACGGGCGCTGGGCAATGTGCTGCGCCATCAGTACGATGATGTCGACCCTGTCGCCATCTGGAGAATCGTCCGGGATGATCTTCCGAGCCTAAAGCGCGCAGTTGAGCTCGTTCTCTTCCGGCTCAGATCGGCCAAGGCGCCCTGAGACCGCCGGCGCCCTCACCTCGGCGCGGCGGCGCGCCGGATATTGGCGCTCCGCACGGGGATGCCGGTCTCCTCGTAACAGACCTGCGCCAGTGCGGCGACGCCGTCGCGGATCTCCTCCTTCGAGGGATAGGCGAAGCACAGCCGCATATGCGAGCGCGCGCCTTCGCCGTTGCAGGCCCATTCGGGGCCGGGATTGAACACGATCCCGGCGCGGGCGGCAGGCTCGACGAGCTTGCGCACGTCGATGTCGTCGGGGAATTTGAGCCACAGGAAGATGCCGCCTTTGGGCCGCCACTGCTCGACCGCGGTGCCGAACTCGCGCGCCACCGCCTCGCTCATCGTCGCGAGCTTGTCTTCGAGGATGCGGTTCAATGCGCCGACATGGCCGTCGAAATCGCGCGCGAAGAACTCGGCGACGACCATCTGTTCGAGCGCGCCGGTGCCGCTGTCGCCCTCGCGCTTCATGGCGACAAGGCGGCTCATCGCCGCTGGATCGGCGACGGCGTAGCCGAGGCGCAGGGCCGGCGACAGGGTCTTCGAGAACGAGCCGATATGGACGACCTGGCGCGGATCCATCGCGTAGAGGGCGGGCGGGGCTTCGACGCCAAACAACAGATCGGCGTAGCATTCGTCCTCGAAGATCGGGACGCCGTGCTTTCCGGTCAGGGCGAGCAATGCCTCGCGCCGCTCGATCGGCAGGATCGAGCCGGTCGGGTTCTGGATCGTCGGGATCGTGTAGAGAAATTTCGGCACGATCCTCTTGCGCCCGAGATCGTCGAGGATACCGGCGAGGGCGTCGATCCTCAACCCGTCGGCGTCGAGCGGCGCGCCGACAATAGTGACGCCGCGGCGCTGCAATTTGCTGATCGCGCCGCCATAAGTGAACTCTTCGAGGATGACCGTGTCGCCGCGATCGAGGAACAGGCGGTTGACGAGATCGAGTCCCTGGCCCGATCCGGCGGTGATCAGAACGTCGTCGGCGGTGCAACGAATGCCGCGCTCGGCCACCTTCTTGACGACGAACGCGCGCAGGGCGAGGAGGCCCTGCGGACCATCGGCATTGTAGAGGGCGAGCTTGGCCCCGTCGCGCCGCAACACGTCGGCGGCGATCGTGGCCATCGCCTCGCCCGGGATGTGCTCGGGGGCGTTGTGGCCGCCGATGAAATTGTAGCGCGGAAAGCCGGTCCAGCGCGGCGCCGGCGCCGGCGTGCCCTTGGCAAAGCGGTGGCCGTAAGCAAAACCCGAGGCGGTCATCTTCTTATCATCCTAACGAAAATGTAAATTTAACCACGGAGAACACAGAGATTGTAACACCCACCCCTTTCTTGCCATACCGGCGAAAGCCGGCATCCATATCAGCCGTGGATCCCGGCTTTCGCCGGGATGACGAGAAAGTAACCGAGCGCTGTTCTCCGTGCCTCCGTGGTGATCCTTCAGTGCGCCGGGGCGTATTTGCCGGCGGTTTGCGGGGTGATGTCGGGATAGGCGCCTTGTGTCTTCTGCGCCGCCCGCTCGTGCATCTGCAGACGGGTGACGCGCTCCCATTTGCGCTTCAATTCGTCCTTGACGGTGAAGGCGAGCCGGCCGACGCGCTCGATGTCGAGTTCGATCCGGTCGCCGTCCATGAACGGGTTGAGGCCGCGGTGGTTGGTGCCGGTGGCGAGGATGTCGCCCGGTTCGAGCGTGTGGATCGACGACAGCCACTCGATGCAGCGCGGAATTTTGTGCGCCATGTCGCTGGTGTTGAAGTTCTGCATCAGGGTGCCGTTGTTCGACAGCCGGATCTGCAGATGGTGCGGATCGGGGATCTCGTCGGCGGTGACGAGATAGGGGCCGATCGGGGCAAAGGTGTCGCGCGACTTCATCTGGAAAAACACGTTGCCCGAGGGCGGCAGCCCGCGCGCCGAGCCGTCGATAAAGCAGGTATAGCCGAAGACGTAATTCATCGCTTCGGCGGCCTTGACGTGGCTCGCACGCCGGCCAATGACGACCGCGAGTTCAGCCTCGCCCTCGAAGATCGTGGCCGGCACGTCGGGCAGGACCATCGTGTCGCCCGGGCCGATGATGGCGCCCGGCGATTTGTGAAAGGCGTTGATCGGGGCCGGCTCCTTGCGCGTCCCGTCCTCCATGTAATTGACCGCCATGCAGTCGATATTGGTCGGCTTGGGCAGAGGCGGGCGGACCCTGACCGAGGAGAGCGGCACGCCGCTTCCTTGCGCCGCCGCCTCGTCGAGGCGCCGGCGGTAATCGGAAAAGCGCGCTATCAGGCCGTTGATCAGGTCGCCCGGCCCGACATGCGGGATGTCGCGCACGACTGCCGACACGTCGACGACGGTCTCGCCTTTGAGGATTCCAAGCTTGTAGTCGTCGAAATAGAGAATTTTCATTTCTATGGCGCTCCCTATTCCACGGGGACGAAGATGCAGTGGCGGATCTTGGACTCGACGGCTTTTGACAGGTGGCCCTTGCCGGTGGTGTCCTCGACGAGGATGACCTCGCCGGCGCCGATCACCCGCGCCTCGCCGTCGCTCGCCGTGATCTGCACGCCGGCGTCGAGGTTGATGATGTACTGCCGGCGCGGCGCCGGATGCCAGTCGAGATCATAGGAGGGCGGCACCTCGCGGAAGATGATGCCGGTGGCCGGCAGCCGCTTCGATAACTTGCCGGAGCGCGTCTCTTCGACCCATTCGATCTCGATGTCGCGGAAATGCGATTGTCCGCTCGCATCGGTATAGAGGTTGTGGATCCGCATCGGCGTCAGCTCCCTCTCTATTCTGCACTGCGCCAGTGTAGCGACGGAGCGCCGGCGCGCGCCAGCCCCCTCGACGCGCTCCCCGAACCGCCGCCGCGGTCTCCGCCCGGCTTCAGGCGCAGGGCCCGGCTCTCGACGAGGTGCCAGGACAAAAAGGCGAGCCCGGCCGCGGCCGGCAGGGCGACGAGAAAAACCTGCCACCAGTTCACCCGGCCGCCCGAGATCCACATCGCCATCTCCTCGACCGGCCAGCCGTAGATGTAAAGGCCGTAGGACAGGTCGCCGAAACGCGTCGCCGGAAGGGCCGGCAGGCGCGGATGCCGCGCGAGCCACAGCGCGAGATAGCAGCCGGTCAGCGGAAACAGCAGGATGAATTGGCCGAGCGGCACGCTCGCGATCAGCCCCAGGAGGGCGATAAGGGCGATGCGCCGGTCGAAGATGCGGGTCTCGCGCAGCTTGTACAGAACCATCCCCACGGCGAAGAAGGCGAGCGTCCAGCCCCAGCCGCCGAGCGCCTTCAGCGCCGGGAAATGGAGACAGGCGAGGCCCAGAGCCAGCAATGACAACGCGACCGCGAGATTGAGCAGGCGCAAGAGACCGAGCCCCATGACCATCAGGTACATCAGGAATTCGTAGCGCAGGCTCCACAGCGGGCCGTTGATTTCGAGCCCGACCGGGTTGCGCACGAATAGCACGCCAGGAAGCGTGCGCATGCTCTGGTCAAGCAGGGTGTTGCCGAGCACGTATTTGTAGGGTTCCGGCCGAGAGAAATAAGCGTCCGCCGGCAGCGTCGTCACGAGCGGCCCGAGCACAAAGGCCGAAAGGAGGGTCACGACGAACAGCGCGGGGAAAATGCGCAATGCGCGCTTGAGCAGGAAATAGAAGGCGTTGCCGGTGGTCTCGAAGCTCTGCGTAACGAGAAACCCGCTGATCGCAAAAAACACGAACACGCCGGCAAGGCCGAGCACCGCCTGATTGCCGGTGACGACGATCAGCGGTTCGTGCTTCTGGCTGCCCTCGGCGATCAGAAAGGCATGCGAGAAGATGACCGAGGCGGCGGCGACAAGCCGCAGCGCATCGAAATTGTTCCGCCGCATCATCGGGTTGCGGTTTGCAGCATCGCGGCCTCTGCTAAAATTGTATGGTTTTGCGGAGGAAACGGAAAAGGGCGCGCTCGTGACAGAGAGGGCGCAGATCGTCATCGACCGGGTCAGCCATGTCTATCGGCCCCCGCATGGCCGGCCGGTGCCGGCGCTCGATGGCGTCTCGCTGGCCGTGCGCGACCGCGAATTTGTCGCGCTCTTGGGTCCGAGCGGCTGCGGCAAAAGCACGCTTCTTTATCTCGTCGGCGGTTTTCTGCCGGTCGAGGAGGGGGTGATCCTGGTCGAGGACAAAAGGGTCACCGGCCCCGGCCCCGACCGCGGCATCGTGTTTCAGCATTTTGCCCTATTCCCGTGGAAGACGGTCCTGAAGAACGTTCTTTACGGGCTGGAAAAACAGGATCTGCCGCGCGAGGCCCGGGTTTCGCGCGCCCGCGAATTCATCGCTCTGGTCGGCCTCTCCGGGTTTGAGGACAGCTATCCGGCGCAGCTTTCGGGCGGCATGAAGCAGCGCGCGGCGATCGCCCGCACGCTCGCCATCGATCCGCGCATCCTGTTGATGGACGAGCCGTTCGGCGCGCTCGACGCGCAGACCCGCAGCCTGATGCAGGTGGAATTGCTGCGCATCTGGCAGCAGTCGCGCAAAACCGTGATCTTTGTCACCCACGACGTCCAGGAAGCGGTCCTCCTGGCCGAGCGGATCGTCGTGATGTCGGCGCGCCCCGGACGGGTCAAGGAGATCGTCGAGGTCCGTCTCGACAAGGAGGATCCGGGGCTCGCGCGCAGCCGGCCCTTTGTCGAGATGGTCGATCATGTCTGGGGCCTGGTGCGCGGCGAGGCGATCCTCGCCGAGCGCGGCGCCGCACGCTAAATTGCCGCGCCGTGCCGCGACCCCGATCGAAGAGAAAGGCCATGCGAACAGGATCCGTTCTGACGATCGCCGCGGCGCTTCTGGCCCTCGTGACGGCAAGCGCCGGCGCGGCGCCGCTGCCGATCCGCGTCGGCTGGGCCGAAACCCCGGGCCATCTCGCCCCGCTCGTCGCCGAACTGGCGCGGCGCCACCCCGAGATCATGCCGAACCAGGGCAAGACCTACGATTTCGAGCCGATTCTGTTCCGCGGCAGCACGCCGCAGATCGAAGCGATCGCGATCAACGACCTCGATGTCGCGGCGTTCTCGGACTCGGCCTTCGCGCTCGCCATCACCAACGCCCATCTCAACGTCAAGATCGTCGCCGACGTCTTGCAGACCGGGCACAAGGGCTATTTTCCGGGCGAGTACGTCGTCGCCAAGGACGGCCCAATCAAGACGATCGCCGACGTCAAGGGGAAGCGGGTGGCGACCAATGCGATCGGCTCGGAGGCGGATTCGACGATGCGCGCGATGCTGCGTCGCCATGGCATCAAGGACAGCGATTTCACCACGGTCGAGGCCAATTTCGCCAATCAGCCGGCGATGCTCGAAGGGGGCAAGGTCGACATGATCGAACTCTTGCCGCAGTTCGCGCACGATCTGATGGCGACCGGCAAATACCGCATCCTGTTCACCGCGGTCGACGTGCACGGCGTTTCGGAATCGGTGTTCTGGGGCATGCGGTCCGACTTCATTCAGGCGCACCGCCCGGTATTGATCGACTTTCTCGCCGATTACATGCGCGCGGTGCACTGGTTCCTCGATCCAAAGAACCGCAAGGAGGCGCTTGCCATCCTCGTCGCGGTGACGCACGAGCCCGCGCAGAACCTCGCCTTTGCCTTCACCAGCCACGATTATTATCACCAGCCCGATCTGGTGC
Organism: Allostellaceae bacterium; assembly: GCA_035252905.1. Lineage (GTDB taxonomy): Bacteria > Pseudomonadota > Alphaproteobacteria > ATCC43930 > CGMCC-115725 > AP-15. The sequence goes on from DATFCQ010000158.1 coordinate 18,480, forward strand.
CCGACGTCGCCGCGGTGCAGAAGGAGATCGACGAGGACGTCAAGGTCGGCGTCTTGCCCAAGCGCGTCGTGGTCAGTCCTCGTTATGTCGACCTGTCCTTGATCGAGGCGGCCAAGAAGCGGCTTGACCATGGCTCCTGAAGCCCAGCCCGTCGCGCTCGGCGAACGCGCCGGCGCCGCCCTCCCGTCCCCGCCCGCCGCGGCGGGGCAGCGTGGCCCTTTAGCCCGCGGGCCTGACCCGCGGAGAGGGGCGGCGCGTTTCCTCGCGCTCTTGTGGCGCTACACCCCGATCCTCTTATTGGCGCTGGCATGGGAGGGAGCGACCCGGCTCGGCTTTGTCTCGCCGCTCGCGCTGCCGGCGCTCGATCGGGTCGGCACGGCGTGGTGGGGGCTCCTGGCGAGCGGCGACCTCGTCGGCAACGCCGCCCTGTCGCTCGCCCGCGGCGGCGCCGGGCTCGGATTGGCGATCGTGCTCGGCGCCCCGCTCGGGATCCTGATGGCGTGGTCGAAGCCGATCCGGATCGCGTTCAACCCGCTCGTCCAGGCGCTCTACCCGATGCCGAAATCGGCATTGATCCCGGTCATGGCCCTGTGGCTCGGCTTCGGCAGCGCCTCGAAGGTGGTGTTGATCTTTATCGGCTGCATGCTGCCGGTGACCTTGAGCGCGTTCAACGGCGCCCGCGGCACCGAGCAGGTCCTGATCTGGTCGGCCCGCAGCCTGGGCGCGAGCCGCAGCCGGGTGTTGTGGGAGGTTGTCCTGCCGAGCGCGCTGCCGGAAATCCTGTCCGGCATCCGCACCGCGCTGGCCTTTGCCTTCGTCCTGCTGGTGTCGACCGAACTGATCGTTGCGCGCGCCGGTCTCGGCTACATGATCGGCTGGCTCGGCGACGGCGGCGTCTATGATGCGATGTTCGCGGTGGTGTTGACCGTGGCCCTGCTCGGCTTTGCCGCCGACCGGTGCTGGCTCCTGTTGATGCGGCGGGTCTTGCGATGGCGCGTCTGAACGAGGTCGCCGAGCCCTCCGGCACTTTTGCCGCGCCGCTCGGCCGGCGCAGCGGCGACCGGCTGCGCGAGGGCCTGCGCAGCCTCGGCCGCACCCTGCGGGCGGGGCTGACCCTGATCCTGTTGCTTGCCGCCTGGGAGGCGTTCGCCCGCAGCGGCGCGCTCAGCACCTTTCTGCTGCCGCCCTTGTCGGTCGTATGCGAGCGTGTCTGGCAGGATGCATTGTCGGGCGATCTCGTCGCCAATCTCGGCATTACGCTCTATCGCGCCTTGCTCGGCTTTGCCATCGCCGCCGCGGCGGGGGTCGCGCTCGGCATCGCGATGACCCGCGGCGCCGTGCTGCGCTGGTTCTTCGACCCGATCGTTTCGGTCGGCTTCCCGATGCCGAAGATTGCCTTTCTGCCGATCTTCATGCTGTGGTTCGGTCTCTACGACACCTCCAAGGTGACGATGATCGTGTTCAGTGCGATTTTTCCGGTGGTGACGGCGACGGCGGCGGCGACCGAAGGGGTCGAGCGGGAGATCCTGTGGTCGGCCAGAAGCCTCGGCGCCACCAATCGGCAATTATTGTGGGAGATCATCCTGCCGGCGGCATTACCGCAGATCCTGACCGGATTGCAGGTGGCCTTGCCGGTTTCATTGATCGTGGCGATCGTCACCGAGATGCTGATGGGCGGACAGGGGCTCGGCGCCGCAATGATCAACGCCTCGCGCTTTGCCGATTCGCCGGGCGTGTTCGCCGGGATCGTCGAGATCGCCATCGCCGGCCTGTGCCTCGTCAAAGGAATGACAATCCTGCGCCGCCGCCTGCTGCTGTGGCACCCGGAAGCGAAGGACCCGACGACCGTTTAGGCGGGCTGCCATTGTGAGGACTGAGTCCTCCACGGGCCACTTCGAGCCTGTCTCAGTCATCGCGCCGCGAAGTCGGCGGCAGGCCTTTACATGCGGGACGGCCATCGCTGTGCTCCATGGAGCAGCCGTAGGATCACAACAGCATCGCGTTCGACGCGATAAACAACAATAAAGGCGTCCCGTCCACCACCAACTCGCGTGTGCCCTTGATCCGGCCGGGTCGTCCCATGTGCGGGTGATCGGCCAATTGCCGTACAGCCGCTTCGATCGCATCGCCCATGGCGATTGCGGCCCGCGGATTGCGCTCTCCGATATGGGTGAGCTGGCTTGCGCGATTGCGCTCGGCAATCGGCAGCCATTCAATCCTCACTCGTTGCGCTCACCCGCCTGCTTCATCAGTTCGGCGCGCTGCCGACGCCAGCTCGCAGAGACTTTTTCGTGCGGGATAAGTGTCACCGCCGGATCGTCGGCTTCGCGCATGCTCTCTTCAACCTCTGCGCGGAACCAAGCGTCATGCTCACGAACTTTCTGTTGCTGCTTGACGAAGTCCCGCATGAATTCGCGCACAAGCTGGGAGGCGGGCCGGTGTACGGCCGCGGCTGCGGCCATGAACTGGTCGCGCAGCTCCGCCTCCAGCTTCAGGGTGAACATTGCCTCTTTTGGCATGAGGGCCTCCGGGTAAATACATAGTATGTACTATGTATTTACCCGATTGGCAACAGCACATATGGCTCACCCGCCGGGCTCGTAACCGGGGGTCGCCAGCATTGGCGGATCGGCGACGTCGACATAGGCGATCCGGCCAAAGCCGTTGAACCCGGTGCGCAGGCAGGCGCCGTAGGCGCCGAGCTGGCCCAGTTCGACCCAATCGCCTTCGCGCATGTCGTGCGGTAGGCGGAACGGACCGCGCATGCGGTCGGCGCTGTCGCAGGTCGGGCCCCACAATTCGAAATCGGCGCCCTCCGCCGCGCCGTCCCCGGGATCACCGGGGCGGATGCGGCGAGCCGGGAAACGGAAGCCGAGTGCTCCGGCATCGGAGAGGCTGCCGTAGATCCCGTCATTGACATAAAGCCCGTCGCCGCGGCGGTGCTGCACCTGGACGATCAGCGACCCGCCACCCGCGACCAATGCCCGGCCGGGCTCGGCCCACAGCCGCACCGGCGGCGCAAACAAGGCCGCGCCGGCGGTGATGGCGGCGATAAAATCGGCGAGCGGCGGCGGCACGAGGTCGGGATAGCTGACCGGAAATCCGCCGCCGACGTCGACGATATCGACCGCCACCCCGGAGCGGGCGACCGCTTCGGCGGCAAGCGCCATCGCGCGGCGATAGGCTTGCGGATCAAGGCATTGCGAGCCGACGTGAAACGAGATGCCGAGCCGCGCTGCATGAGGACGGGCGCGGCGCAGCAGCAGCGCCGCCTCTTCCGGCGGCGCCCCGAACTTGCCCGACAGATCGTACGCGCCACCCCGCGGCACTGCGAGCCGCACGATCAGTCCGAGCGAGGGCGGATCGCCGATGCGGCCGAGCGGTGCCGTCTCGTCCAGGATTTTGGCCAGTTCCTCGGGGCTGTCGAACGCGAAATCGCCGACGCCGAGCCGGAAGGCCTTGCGGATCGCCGGCCGCGCCTTGACCGGGTGCATGAAATGAATTTCGGCCTCCGGCAGCAGCCTGCGCACGAGCGTCACCTCGGCGAGCGAGGCGCAGTCGAAATGGCGCACGCCCCCGGCCCAGACCGCGCGCAAGACCCGCGGCTCGGGATTGCACTTGACGGCATAGAGGACATCGCCGGGAAAGCTCTCGGCAAAACGCCGCGCCGCGCCGGCGATCGCCGCCGGACGCAGGCAGAACAAGGGCTCGCTTGGCCGCGCGCGCGCCACCATGTCGTCGACCGTGGGCAGGGCGGCAGGGGTGGACACGCGCATATCGTCCCGGCGGCGCAGATGCGCGCGCCGGGCGGCGAATGCCAGGTGGCGGCCGGCACGCCGCCGGGTCCGCGGCGGCGCCGGTGCAATGTCGTGGAGGCGGGCTTTGGCCATCGCACAACCCTCCGTCAGGGGGGTGTGCCGCACCGCCGGTGCATGTCTGCGACGTCCGGGCGGAGCGGCGGTATCGGGTGAAGCGCTGCCTCGGGGCTGCTGCCCCGCAGCGGTCAGACGAGGGTGCGAGGTCTTCGCATCGCGTGCCGGGCCATATCCGTTTCCCTTAAGGACGCCGGCCCACGGGTGGCCGGCTCGACCGAAAGAGACGCGTTACGTCGTAGCAGCACCCCGGCACGCCTGTGCGGCGGGGTCCTAGGCACGTGCGATTGCGTCGGACGCCTTAGATAAGAAAAACCCGCAGGAATGCAAGAGTTTTTGAAAAACTGGAAGGCGGGAAGGGGAGGGTAGGGTGGGGGCCTCTCCTGGTGCTCCGGTTCCATTTTTGGCGGCGGTGCGTCAGCGTCGTCGTCAGCGTAACCAGGGCCTGGGAGCGATCGGCCGGCGTTGGCGCGCCGGCCGATCACCTCTGTAATATAAGGGTAATTGCGCAACCGATCCAGAGAGCGACGCGAGCCTGGACACTGCTCCGCTTTTGCTTGCAACCCATCGTTGCTTAAGCTATACTGGAATTCCCCAATCAGGAGGATTGAATGCGTCTCGTCCTTGCGGCGTTCGCGGCCGGGTTATTGTTCACGGCCGGGCCCGCCTCCGCGACCCCGCAATTCCCGGTAACGGGCAAGACGGTTCCGGGCATCACAGCCCATCTCGAACAGGTGCGCCAGGGCTGCGGCCTCGGCTGGCACCGCCGAATGTGGCGCGACCGCTGGGGCCGCTGGCATTGGGGCCGCTGCGTCCCGAACGGCTATCGCTGAGGACGAAGTCGGCGGAATACGCTGCGCTCTTCCGCCCTACGGTTCGGTGTAGGGCGGAAGAGCGAGCGAAGCGGAGCGCATTCCACCGCTTCAAACGCGCGGCGCCAATAGAGCGATATAGTCCCAGGCCATCGTCGCCGCGGCGAGAGCGGTGATCTCGGCAACATCGTAGGGCGGAGAGACCTCGACCACATCCATGCCGGCAAAGCGCAGGCCTTCGAGGCGGCGCAAGACGGCTCGCGCCTGCCAGGTCGCAAGGCCGCCGACTTCCGGGGTGCCGGTGCCGGGCGCGAAGGCCGGGTCGAGCGCATCGACATCGAAGCTCAGATAGGCCGAGGCGTCGCCGACGACCTCGCGGATGCGGCGAGCGACGGCGGCAGGTCCGTTTTCGTGGACCTCCTCGGCAAACAGGATCGTGACCCCTTTGCCGGTAGTCCACTCGAAGATGTCGCGATGCATCGGCGAGCGGATGCCGACCTGAACCATGCGCCGCGGGTCGACGAGACCCTCCTCAATTGCATGGTAGAACGGCGAGCCATGACCGTAGGCGAGGCCGAAGCTCTCGGGCCAGGTGTCGACATGCGCGTCGAAATGGACGAGAGCGAGCGGACCCTCGCGCTTTGCCCGCGCGCGCAGCAGGCCAAGCGTAATCGTATGATCGCCGCCCAATGCGACGAGGTGGGACAGGGGCTCGGCCTGCCGCGCGATCGCGGCGAGCGTTCCTTCGATGTCGCCATGGGCGATGCGGAAGTCGCCGATGTCGGCGATGTCGAGCCGCGCCGGTTCGCGCCAGGCGGCCGGATGATCGCCGTCGATCAGCATGCGGCTCGCCTGACGGATCGCCGCCGGCCCGAAGCGCGCGCCGGGTCGGTTGGAGGTTCCGAGATCGAAGGGGATGCCGGCGACGGCAATCGCCGCGCCGGGATCGGCGCGCGCGATGCCAAGAAAGCTGGGACGGGTCGCAAAGGTGGGAACTTGCGTCATCCCCCCTATTTGAGAAAGAATCCTAAAATATCAATGGTCTGGACTCAAATATTCGCCCACACCCGGCACTATCGAAATCTCTTCAGCGAAAGAAAGCCGGCGGGTCCTGAACCACTGGCGCCGCCGCCTCGAAGAGCGCGCGCGGATCGGCGGAGAGAGGAGGGTAGATGCGCTGACGGTTGATGATCTCCTTGGTGCGCTTGGCGGCGGCCCCGGTGGTCGCGACGCGGCGCTGCCAGCCCGCGGTACACACCGCCCCCCAGGGCCCGAGATCGAGAATGGTCGAGTACCAGTCGATCCTGAGCGGCACCATCGCCAGACCCAACAGGTCGCAGACGACGTTGTGACCGGCGAAACGGCCCATCGGGCGGGCGTGCTGGCACGACATAACGCAGGGCCGCTCGCCGTCGACGGCGAACCAGGCCGCGTCGCCGGCGGCGAACTCGGCGTCCATGCCAAGGATCTTCATAAAGGGATCGACCGGCACGCGGCCGAAACGGTCGCGCCGGACCGGAAAGCGCCGGGTCAACGGGTGCGCCTCCATGCCGGCGCACCACACGACCGTCCGGGCGGCGATGCGTTCGCCGCTCGTCAACACCGCGCCCTCGCCGTCGATCGCAGCGACCGAGACGCCGGGCCGGGTTTCGACGCCGAGGGCGGCGAGCGCCTCGGCGATGACCGCGCGGGCCTCCTCGCCCATGTCGGAGCCGATCCACTCCTGCCGGTCGGCGAGGATCACGCGCCCCGCGCCGCCGGTCGCCTGACGCAGTTTGTCGGGCATCTCGGCCGCGACTTCGATGCCGGTCAGGCCGGCGCCGATGACTAGTACGGTGTCGCGTCCCGGGGCGGGCGGTTCTGCCGACAGGGCGGCGATATGGGCGTTGAGACGGTCGGCCGCCTCGTAGGTGTCGACATCGTAGCCATAGGCGTCGAGGCCCGAGATCGGCGGGCGCACGACCCGGCTGCCGAGAGCGAAGACCAGCCGGTCATAGGGCAAAAGCTCCGGCGCGCCGGCCCCGGAACAGATGATATGCCGGTTGGCGAAATCGATGTCGTGCACCTCGGCCGCGATCGGCCTGACCCCGATCGGGCCCAGAACCTGGTCGAGAGGAACGCGGGTTTCCCGGAGGTCGGCCTCGTAATTGCGCACCCGGATCGAATGCCAGGGGTTGCGGTCGACGACGACGATTTCGAGTTCATCGGCGCCGAGGCCGAGTTCTTCGCGCTTGCGGGCGGCGCCGACGGCACTCCACAGCCCGGCGAAACCGGCGCCGGCGACGACGATGCGGCGCATTCCGCTACACCCGTTCCAGCACCATGGCGATGCCTTGGCCGACCCCGACGCACATCGTGACCAGGGCGTAGCGCCCGCCGCTGCGCTGCAACTGCCGGGCGGCGGTCAGGGCGATGCGCGGCCCGGAGGCGCCGAGCGGATGGCCGACGGCGATGGCGCCGCCGTTCGGGTTGACCCGGCTATCTTCGGCCGGCAGTTCGAGCCCCCTCAGACAGGCCAGCACTTGCGCTGCGAAGGCCTCGTTGATCTCGATCACGTCGATGTCGGACAGGGCGAGACCGGCGCGCGCCAACGCCTTTTTCGAGGCCGCCACCGGGCCGATCCCCATGATCCGCGGCGGCACCCCGGCGACGGCGCTGGCAAGGATTCGGGCGAGCGGAGCGGCTCCGGCCTTGTCGCCGGCACGGCGGCTGGCGACGATCATCGCCACCGCGCCGTCATTGATGCCCGAGGCATTGCCGGCGGTGGTGACGCCGTCCTTGAACAGCGGCCTGAGGCGCGCGAGCCCTTCGAGATTGGTCTGCGGGCGCGGATGCTCGTCCTCGGCGACGGTGACCGGACCCGCCCGGCCGCCCGGCACTTCGACGGCGTGGATCTCGCCCGCGAAAAAGCCGTCGGCCTTGGCCGCGGCGTATTTCTTCTGCGAGGCGAGGGCAAAGAGATCGCACGCCTCGCGCGTCAACTGATAGTCGCGGGCGAGGTTGTCGGAGGTCTCAGGCATCGTGTCGGCGCCGAATTCCCGTTCGAGCCGCGGGTTGGCAAAGCGCGCGCCGATCGTCGAATCGTAGATGCGGCCGTCGCGGCCAAACGGGGTCTCCGATTTGTTGATGACAAAGGGGGCGCGGCTCATGCTCTCGACGCCGCCCGCCACCATGACCTCGCCCTCGCCGCAGGTGACGGCCTGGGCCGCCATGGCGATGGCGTTGAGGCCGCTGCCGCAATTTCTCTGCAATACCGAGCCCGCCGCCTCGATCGGCAGGCCGGCGAGAAGCCCGGCATGGCGCGCGACGCAGCGGCTGTCCTCGCCCGCCTGGTTGGCGCAGCCGACGACGACGTCCTCGATCGCCGCCGGGTCAAAACCGCTCTGTTCGACGCTCGCCTTGACCACCGCGGCAAGCATGTCGTCGGGCCGCATGCGGGCAAGCGCGCCGGCATGGCGGCCAAACGGGGTGCGCACTCCGTTATAGATGTAGGCGTCGAGCATCGCGGGATCCTCCTCGCCCGCATCTCCGCGCGGCGGCGCGCCGCTGTCAAGCCCGGAGCGCGCTCCGGACCGCGGGCCCCTGAGGTTCTCGAAGGGCCGCCCGCACGGGGCGCCGCCGTCCTGGCCGCATGCGGGCGACCCTTCGACACGCTCAGGAGCCCGCCGTCCCTTTTCTTTCGCTATAATCATCCGTCCGATGCCGCACGATCACCACTCCCACGCCTCGTCCGATTATGGGCGCGCCTTTGCCGTCGGGATCGCCCTCAATCTGCTCTTCGTCGCCGGCGAGGCGGCGGCCGGCGTCCTCTCCGGGTCGTTGGCGCTGATCGCCGATTCCGGCCACAACCTCGCCGACGTCCTGGGTCTGGCGCTGTCCTGGGGCGCCGCCATCCTCAGCCGCCGCGAGCCGAGCGGCCGGTTCACCTACGGGCTGCGCTCCAGCTCGATCCTCGCCGCACTCGCCAACGCCTTGATCCTGCTCATTGTGACCGGCGGCGTCGCATGGGAAGCGATCCTGCGGATCGCCCATCCGATGCCGGTCGCAAGCGGCGTAATGATCATCGCCGCCGCCGCCGGCCTTGTCGTCAACGGGGCGACGGCGCTCCTCTTCGCCTCCGGCCGCCATCGCGACCTCAACCTCAAAAGCGCCTTTCTGCACATGGCGGCCGACACCCTCGTCACCGCCAGCGTCGTCGTCGTCGGCATCGCGCTCCGGTTTACCCACGCCCTATGGCTCGACCCGGCGGCGAGCCTCGGCGTCTCGGCGGTCATCATTTTCGGCACCTGGGGGCTCATGCGCAGCGCGATCGGCCTCGCTCTCGCCGCCGTGCCGGAGGGCATCGACGCCGCCGCGGTGCGGGCCTATCTCGCAGGCCTCGACGGGGTCGCCGCATTGCACGATCTCCATATCTGGGGCATGAGCACGACCGAAACCGCGCTGACCTGCCATCTGATCATGCCGAGCGGGCATCCCGGCGACGCGCTGCTGGGAAGGGTCGCCGAGGAGTTGCACGCGCGTTTCGGCATCGCCCATACGACGATCCAGATCGAACTCGCCGACACCGACGCGACCTGCGCGCTCTTGTCCGAGCACGTCGTGTGATAGAGTGGACCTCCTGCGAGGAGAGCGGACCGCCATGCCAGATCACCCCCATGACCACCCCGAGCATTCGGAATTGTCCGATCTCGATGTGCGCGTGCGCGCGCTTGAAACCCTGTTGACCGAGAAGGGCTATATCGACCCGGCCGCGCTCGACCGCATCGTCGAGGCCCACGAGACCGAGATCGGACCGCATATCGGCGCCCGCATCGTCGCCCGCGCCTGGGCCGACCCGGCGTTCAAGGAGCGGCTCCTCGCCGACGCGACTGAAGCGGTCCGCGCGCTCGGGCATGAAAGCCGCGTCGGCAGCCATCTGATCGCGGTCGAGAACAGCGAGACGGTCCACAATCTCGTCGTGTGCACCTTGTGCTCCTGCTATCCCTGGGAGATGCTGGGATTGCCGCCGGTCTGGTACAAATCGGCGCCCTACCGCTCGCGCGCGGTCATTGACCCGCGCGGGGTGCTCGCCGAGTTCGGCCTCGATCTGCCGCCCGAAACCGCAATCCGCCTCTGGGATTCGACCGCCGAGACGCGGTTTCTGGTCGTGCCGGTGCGGCCCCCCGGAACCGAGGGATGGAGCGAGGACCGGCTCGCCGCTCTGGTGACCCGCGACAGCATGGTCGGCACCGGCCAGCCCAAATCTCCCGCCACAGCCTCCGGGGAGACGGCATGACCAATTCGATCCACGACATGGGCGGCATGCACGGCTTTGGCCGGGTCGCGCCGGAGGCAGATGAGCCCGTCTTTCACGAGAGATGGGAAGGGCGGGTCTTGGCGATGCAGCGCGCGATGGGCTACACGCGGCTGTGGACGATCGACGGCGGGCGCGCCTCGCTCGAAGCCCTGCCGCCGCTCGTCTATCTCGGCTCCTCCTATTACGAGCGCTGGCTGCGGGGCCTGGAAAACCGTCTCGTGCAATACGGTCTCGTCGACGTCGACGAGCTTGCCGCCGGCCATGCCCTGCGCCCCGGCCGACGGCTCAACCGCAAATTGACCGCGGCCGACGTCGACAAGACGATGACCCGCGGTGATTTTGCGCGGCCGGCCCCGGCGCCGGCGCGCTTCAAGCCGGGCGATGCGGTGCGCGCCCGCAATCTCAACCCGGCGACGCATACGCGGCTGCCGCGTTATGCCCGCGGCAAGCTCGGCACAGTGGAGGCTGTACGCGGCTGTCATGTGTTCCCGGACGCGGCGGCGACGGGACGGGGCGATGATCCGCAATGGCTCTACACCGTGGTCTTTACCGGCCGCGAATTGTGGGGCGAGGAGGCCGACCCGGCGCTGTCGGTCTCAATCGAGGCGTTCGAGCCCTATCTGGCGCCGGCATGAGCGACAGCGCTCCGCTCTCCGGCATCCGTCACGACGGCCCGCCCTTCCGCGCGCCGTGGGAGGCGCAGGCTTTTGCGGTGACGATCGCACTCTACGAGAGCGGCCTCTTTACCTGGAACGAATGGACGGCGGCCCTCGCCGCGGCGATCGCAGAGGCGCAAAAAGCCGGCGACCCCGACACCGGCGAGACCTATTATCAGCACTGGCTCGCCGCGCTCGAACGCCTCGTCGCGGAAAAGGGTTTGGGCGACGCCGCGACCCTGGAGCGCTACCGCGAGGCCTGGCATCGCGCCGCCCTGCGCACGCCGCACGGCGCGCCGATCACGCTCGCGCCTGAGGATTTTGCGCCGTAATGCCCCTCACCCCACCTCTCTCCCCGCACGCGGGGAGAGAGGTGGGGTGAGGGGCTGCCGCCCGGCTTGCCCGCTCCTGGCGCGGGGTCTAGCCTGGGCATCAAGAGAATTTTTTCTCGGAGGAAAAAGATGAGCGAGCGTGCCTTTGTCCGCGAAGTGGGCTTGCGCGACGGGCTGCAGAGCCTCGCCGAGATCATGCCGACCGAACAGAAAATCCTGTGGCTCGACGCCGAATACGCCGCCGGGGTGCGCGAGATCGAGGTCAGTTCGTTCGTGCCGCCGAAATTGCTGCCGCAACTCGCCGACGCCGAGGCCGTTGTGCGCCACGCGCTCGGCCTGCCCGGCCTCACCGTGTCGGCGCTGATCCCCAATCTGAAAGGCGCCGAGCGCGGTCTCGCCTTGGGCGTGCACGAGATGAACTTCGTGTTGTCGGTCAGCGAGGGCCACAACCGCGCCAATGTGCGCCGCAGCACCGACGAGTCGATCGCGGATTTCCGCCGCGTCGTCGCGCTCGCCCATACCCTGCCGGCGGAGCGCCGGCCGCGCATCGGCTGCGGCCTCGCCACCGCCTTTGGCTGCACGATCGAGGGCGACGTCGACGAGGACCGGGTGCGGCGCATCGCGGTTGCGATCGCCGAGGCCGGGGCCGACACGATCGCGCTCGCCGACACGGTCGGCTACGGCAACCCCGCCGCGGTCGAGCGCATCTTCCGCCGGGTCATCGCCGATGTCGCGCCGGTGCCGGTCTCGGGGCATTTCCACGATACCCGCGGGCTCGGCCTCGCCAATGTCCTGGCCGCCTTGAACGCCGGGGCGCGCGCCTTTGACGCCTCATTGGGCGGGCTCGGCGGCTGCCCCTATGCGCCCGGCGCCACCGGCAACATCGTCACCGAGGATCTCGCCTTCCTGCTCGCGGCAATGGGCTTCGAGACCGGGATCGATCTCGCCCGGCTGGTCAAGGTGCGCGACATCGTGACCCGCTCCCTGCCCGGGGTCGCGCTCCACGGCGCGATTGCCAAGGCCGGATTGCCGAAGAATTTTCATCCAATGCACGCGACCGCGCAGGCAGCGGAATAGAGGTCCCTCACCACCCCAGCCCTCTCCCCGCATGCGGGGAGAGGGTGCCGACCCCGGCGAAAGCCGGGAGAGGCGGGTGAGGGGCGAGCGCGGCAAGAAACCGGGTGTATTGCACGACTATCGGGAGGGGCTTATGGCGGAACCGATTTCGCGGGAGCGGTTTGCAGTGCTGGTTGAACAAGCCGGGCTCAAACTCGACCCCGAGCGGTTCGAGGAGTTGCGGCAGGGCTACCGCTTTGTCGAGCGCATGGCGCAGACGGTGCGGCGGCCGCGCGACCGGGCGGCCGAGCCCGCTCACGTCTTTGTCCATCCGAAGGCGTGAGGGCGCGATATGGACCCGAGCCAGTTGACGATTGCCGAAGCGGCCCGCGCACTCGCCGAGAAGAGCCTGTCGCCGGTCGCCCTCGCCGAAGCTTATCTCGACCGCATCGATGCGCTCGACGGCGAATTGCACAGTTTTGTCCTGGTCTTGCGCGAGGAAGCGCTCACAGCGGCGCGCGAGGCCGAGCGCGCCCTCAACGCCGGGCAGGGCACGGGACCGCTCTGCGGCATCCCGATCGGCCTCAAGGACATCTATAAGACGCGAGGCATACGCACGACCGCAGGCTCGCGGCGCTACGAAACCACTATCCCGGAGGAGGACGCCGAGAGCTGGGTGCGCCTGCGCGCCGCCGGCGCGATCCTCCTCGGCAAGAACGAGACCCACGAATTCGCGATTGGCGGCCCCGATTTCGGCCTGCCCTTTGCGCCGGCGCGCAACCCGTGGAATACGGCGCATTATCCGGCGGGCTCGTCGAGCGGTTCGGCGGTCGCCGTCGCGGCCGGGCTGTGCGCCGCCGCGATGGGCTCCGACACCGGCGGCTCGATCCGCGGCCCCGCCGCCTATTGCGGCATTGTCGGATTGAAGCCGACCTACGGCCGGGTCAGCCGGCGCGGGGTCCTCCCGCTGTCCTACACGCTTGACCATTGCGGGCCGCTGACCCGCACGGTCGAGGACTGCGCGATTCTGATGCAGGCGCTCGCCGCCTATGATCCGCTCGACCCGGCCTCGGCCGACGTGCCGGTGCCTGACTACCGCGCCGCGCTCGGGCCCCGCCTCGACGGCATGACGATCGGCGTCGTCCGGCACTTCCACGAAAGGGACGCAGTCGCCGGCTTCGGACCCGAGAGCGTCCCCTCGGCCGCCTATGCCGAGGCTTTCGACGAGGCCTGCCGTACGATCGAACGCCTCGGCACACGGCTCGTCGATCTGCGCCTGTCGCCGCTGATCGAGTACGCTGACACCAATCGGTTGATCATGCTCGCCGAAGCCTACGCCCTGCACGAAACCGATTTCCGCGAGCGGCCGGAGGTGTTCGGCCGCCACATGTTCGCGCGGATCGGGCTCGGCGCCTTCCTGTCGGCGGCGGACTACGTCGAAGCCACAAGGCAGCGGCGCGAATTGTGCCGGGAATTCGCCCGCGCGCTCGAACCGGTCGATGCCGCGATCTCGGCCAATGCGACCGGGCCGGCGCCGCGCATCGATGCAGTCGGAACCTATTCGACCTTTGAGCGCGCCTCCTACACCGCCCCCTATAATCTGACCGGGGCGCCGGCTCTGTCGGTGCCGATCGGGTTCGAGAGCGGCCTGCCGCTCGCCTTTCAGATCGCGGGCCGGCCGTTCGGCGAGGCTGCAGTCCTGCGCGTCGGCCACGCCTTTGAACAGGCGACCGCGTTCCATCGCCGGCGTCCGGACATCGCCGCCCCGCTGCCGTCGCGGCGCGCAAGCGCGGATTAGCGCTCCGGGCAGACCGCATTGCCGGGGTCCGCGTCGTACCAGCACACGCGGAACCCCTGACCGTCCGAAGCCGACGGGCTCGCCCATTGGCCATACGGGGTTTTCATCGCGATGCCGTTCGCCGCCGAGGTCAGCGACGGGGTCCGGCCGTTCACCCCGAGATCCGGACCGAGCGCCGCCGCGCCGAAATCGGCGAGCGGCAACACGCCGCCCGAGGAGGATGGCGCCTCCATGATCCATTCGGCCGACAGCTCCGACGAGCCGTATTTGAAGGTGAGGGGACCCCATGCCGCCCCCGTCGTGTCGTCCGTCATGCTCAGAGCCCAGCTTTGGGCGGCGCTCGCGCAGTGGGCAACGCAGTGCAGGGTCGCGGTGACCCTGTCGCCCGCTTTGATCGGGATCGGGATGGTGACGGGCCGATCCGGGATCATCTCGTATTTGGCTTCATATTTCGTGCCGGAAGCCGTCGCCTTGTGCACGGTGACGATCTGGATCAGCGTCTGGTCCTTGGCGTCGCATTGCTGATCCGCGCACATTCCGCCGATCCCGACCCAAATCGCCGAGGCCTCGCGGGAAAATCCGGGGTGATAGGTCACCGCGGGCACCGTCCAGCTCGCCTCGACCGAGGTGGAGCGCTCGCCCGTCTGCCAATATTGCACGATATAGCCCGACCAGTTTTTGCTCAGCCAACGAAATTGCGGGCCTTGGGCGATGGTGCCGTCGGGATTGCGATTGACCTGGATCGGAGCCAAGCGGATGTCCTGCTCGCGAGATCGGGATGGGTCCGGTTGTTCCGCAGCGCCGCTGGAGAATGCGGGCAGGACTGCCGCTGCGGCCGCACCGACAAGGCCGACGACCCGCACCAGCCGGGCAAAAGCGATTTGCATAGTCTCCCGTTATGATCTGTAATTTTCTTCAAATGTCTGCGATTATATCGCCGCATTCTGGTAAGGTATCGTTAAAGATAGTTAATGTTCTGCAGTGTGCACAACGGCGCCGCTGTCGTAAAGAAAGCCGACGTCTGGGCGGCGACCAACTCTCGGGGCGACATTATTATCGACCCGCAAGATTATCGACCCGCAAGCGCGGTGCCGCCAGCGTTCCGACGAGGCGACGACTCGCTCGGCGCGGCTCGAATCGCTAGGATGCCGAGGAAAGCCCGATGTCGTCGGCAAGGCAGGAGACTGGCATGAGCGCGGCAGCAGACGCCTTTGTTCATCCCGAATTTCTGGTCGAGACCGAATGGCTGGAACGCCATCTCGGCGATCCCGGAGTGCGCGTCCTCGACAGCACGACCCATCTGATCCCCGACCCGAAGATCACCTATCAGGTCGTGCCGGGGCGGGCGGACTTTGAACAGGGGCACATTCCGGGCGCGCAATTTGTCGATCTTCAGGCCGATCTCTCGGACAGGGGGCACCGCTTCCGCTTCATGACGCCCTCGGCTGAGGCGTTCGCCGCGGCGATGAGCCGGTTCGGCGTCGGCGAGGGGGACCGGGTCGTGCTCTACAGCGCCGCCAATCCGTGGTGGGCGACGCGGATCTGGTGGCTGTTGCGCGTCTTCGGCTTCGACAATGCGGCGGTTTTGAACGGCGGCTTCCAGAAATGGCGGCGCGAAGGCCGGCCGATCGAAACCGGCCCGGCCAGGCCGCGCCCGCCCGGCCGTTTCGTCGTTCGCGAGAGGCGGCCGCTGACGGTCGGCAAGGAGGAGGTATTGCGGGCGATCGGCGATCCCCGCATCTGCACATTGAACGCGCTCTCGCCCGAGCAGCACGCCGGGACCGGCGGCAACAGCTACGGCCGGCCCGGACGGATCCGGGGCAGCCGCAACCTGCCCGCCGCGCAATTGCTCGACCCCGCCAGTAACAGCTTTCTGCCGTCCGACGAATTGCGCCGGCGCTTTGCCGCGGTCGGCGCCCTCGACAAAGAAGTCATCACCTATTGCGGCGGCGGCATCGCCGCCAGCGCCGACGCCTTCGCCCTCACTCTGCTCGGCCACTCCGACGTCAAGCTCTACGACGCCTCGCTCAGCGAATGGGCAACCGACCCGAACCTGCCGATGGAGAGCGGTTGAGAGGACGCCTCTCGGCGAGCCGACGCGGCTAGGGCGAGAGGCAGGGGATGGAGCCGGGCGCGGAGTCGTACCAGCAGACGCCGAAGGCGAAGAGCCCGCTCTGACCGGGATCGGATTGCGACGGCTTCGCCCATTGGCCCCAGGGATTCATCATGATCATCCCGTTGTCCTGTAGGGTCAGCATCGGGGTCTTGCCGTTCGCTTCCATTTGCACGCCGACCGACGCCACGTCGAAATCGGCGAGCGGCAGGATGCCGGCGCTCGCACTGGGTGCTTCCTCGATCCATTCGGCCGAGGATTCCCGCGAGGCGTAGGCAAAGTTTTGCGGCCCCCACACCGCGCCCGTGGTCTCGTTGGTCAGAGCGAGCGCCCAGGTCTGCGTGGCGCTCGAACAATCGGCGACGCATCGGACCGACCCAGTGACGCGGTCGCCCGGATTAACCGTGATCGGGATCGTCACCGCCGGGTTCGGGAGCATCTCGTATTTGGCAACATAGGTGGTCCCGGTCGGGGTCGCCTGTTGCGCGGTCACGACCTGGATCAGGCTATGGTCCTTGTTGTCGCAGGTCGCTTGAGTGAGATAACTGTTGTCGAGGCATGCGGCGCCGATGCCGACCCAGATTGATGAAGCCTCCAGGGCGAAGCTGGGATCGTGGAAGTAATAAATCACCGTTGGGATCATCCAGCTCGCCGAGACCGAAGTATAGAGCTCTCCCGTCTGCACGTATCGGATGATGTAGCCGGCCCAGTTTTTGGTCACGATCGCAGATCGCGGGCCGCGCATGACGCTGCCGTCGGGATTAAGCTGGATTTGAGCCGGCGCAAAGCTCATCTCCGATCCTTTGAGTGGGGACAGCCCCGGTTTTTCTCCGGCAGTGGCGGAAGAGAGCGTGGGCAAGGTGACCGCGGCGACCATGCAAGCGAAGCTGGTCGCCCGCGCGGGTCGGGCGAGAACAGTCTTCATAGCCTCCCTTTCTGATCTAGATTTTATTTTATTTTAAGTCATAATATCCGAAACTTTGTCATGGTAAAGAAAAATGTGGTTGACGTTCCGCTGCGCGCGGCGGCCAGACCGTGCCCCGGTAACATTGGACCGAAGGCCTGGGTCGGATAAACTTCCCGGCGCATGGATCGGGCGAGGATGCTGAAGGGGAGGAAAGATGGACTATACTGTCACGCCGCTCTCCGCACATACCGGCGCCGAAGTGCGCGGCCTCGATCTGCGCCAGCCGGTCGACGCGGCGACACGGGAACGGCTCAACGCCGCGTTTGTCGCCTATGCGGTCTTGGTGTTCCGCGACCAATATCTGACGCCGCCGCAGCTGCTGGCCGCGGCGCAGCTCTTCGGCGAGGTGTTCCCGCAGCACAATCCGCGTTTTGCGCTGCCCGAATGTCCGCTCGTCCATTACATCTCAAACCAGGACCATTATCCCGACGGCCGCCGCTATATCCCGGGCGAGGGCTATCACACCGATCACTCGAACGCGCCGTGCCCGCCAAAGGCGACCCTGTTGCATGCCGTCCGCCTGCCCGCGACGGGCGGCGATACGCAATATGTCAATATGTGCCGCGCCTATGACGAACTGCCCGACGCGACGAAGCGGCGGATTGCCGGATTGCAGGCGATCCACGTCTATCAGAGCCGGCACAGCGCGCGCAGATTGATGGAATTGTCGCCGCAGGCGCGGCAAGAGGTTCCCGAGGCGATCACCCATCCGCTCGTGCGCACCCATCCCGAAAGCGGCAAGAAGGCGATCTATATTAATCCGATCCGCACCGAAGGCATCCTCGGCATGGTGGAGGCGGAGGCGCTGGCCCTATTGGACGCATTGCTCGCCCACGCCGCCAAGCCGCACTACGAGTACCGCCACCGCTGGCGCGCGGGCGACCTTGTGATGTGGGACAATCGCTGTCTGCTGCACAAGGCCAACGGCGATTACGACATGAACGAGGTACGCTATCTCTACCGCCTGATGCTGAAAGGCGACCGGCCGATATAAGTAGTTTCACAATGAGGCGATGAGACAGAGAGAAGAAAACATTGTGCGCATTCGCGCCACTCCTTTCCATTCTTCAATGTCTCATTGCCTCACTGGTGAAATGCCGATTTAGATCCGCGCGATGACCTGCTCGTGAAAGCGGCGCATCTCGGCGAGCGAGGCGTCGGCGTCGGGACGCTCGAAATCGATGTCGATCGCACCGACCCCGAGCGCGCGCAAATTCCGAAAATCGCCGATAATGTCCGCCGTGCTGCCGGAAAACAGCCGGCGCTCGCCGTCCGAAGCCCGCGCCGGCACCGCCTCGCCATAGCGCTTGACCCGGTAGCACAGGCCGATCTCGGTCGGATCGCGCCCGATCTCGGCCGCGAGCTTTTTGAGCCGCGCGACCCCGGCGGAGAAGCGCGGCAATGTGTCGAGGAGGTGCCGGTTGTTGCTGCCGATCGGATACCAGGCGTCGCCGAGTCGCGCGGTGCGACGCAAGGCCGGCCCGCTCTCGCCGCCGACCCAGATCGGCGGGTGCGGCTTCTGCACCGGCTTCGGCGCAAACAGGAGGCCGTCATATTTGACCCAGCGCCCGTCGAGATGCGGCCGGTCCTCGGTCCATAGGGCGCGGAACGCCCGGATGTATTCGTCGGTCACCGCGCCCCGCTCGGCGAAGGGCGTCGTGACCACCGCGGCGAACTCCGGTTCGAGCCAGCCGGCGCCGATCCCGACGGTGAGCCGCCCGCCCGACAACACGTCGATCGTCGCCAGCATCTTGGCGGCCAGCACGGCCGGTCGGTGCGGCACGACCATGACCGCGAGCACCAGGCGGATCTTGCGCGTCTGGGCGGCGACAAAGGCGGAAGCGGTCAATTGCTCGTAACGGTGCTCCGGCTGCTCGGAATAGAACGCGCCGCTTTCCGAATAGGGGTAGCCGGGCACCCGCGCGTCGGGCAATACGATATGGTCGGTCAAGGTCAGATAGTCGTAGCCGATCGCCTCGCCCTCGCAGGCGATCCGGGAGACCGTCTCAGGCGAGGCCATCGGCCCGCTGATCGGCAGGTTGAAGCCGATTTGCATGTCTTGCTCCTGATCGGGCCTATGACAACGCGATGCCCGGACCGCTCATAGCGCTTGTCCCCGCACCTCTCCCGGATCAGCGCGGCGCCGGATTTGGGCAACGGCAGATTTGGTCATATATTCGAAGCCCTGGGCTGCGGCAAGTCGCTCACCGCATTGCGTAGCCGCCGTCCTCACGGAGCCACGATGGCCTGCAAAGACGAACGCGAGCGCCTCGTTGCAGAGGTCACCGTCCTCGAGGGGCGATTGATCGCAGCGCGCCATCTGCATCTTGACGACCGTGTGCGCCTGTTGGAAAGCGAGAAGGCGCGGCTCGAGCGGCGGCTCGCCGCGCTGCAAACGGAGGGCGCCGCTCCTCCCGGCCCAAGCCCGGCGCGAGGACGGCCATAATCGATTATTCCGCGCTGACCCGCTCGACCCTGTATTGCTTGTCCCGCAACAGCGCGACGAGGCCCCGGCTGCCGATCAGGTGTCCGACCCCGACCACGACGAAATAGGTTTTCGGGGTGTCGAGATAGACCGCTATCCGCTCGGCCATCTTGCGGTTCCGTGCGAAAATCAGTTTGTCATAGAGCGTCTTGAGCTGTGGATATTTTTGCGCGTCGCGGGTCAAAAGATCCTCGATTTTCCTGGCATCGCCGGTCCGCCAAGCCCGCAGCAAAATGTCGAAATACTGGCGTGTCTTCTGTGCCTCCAATAGCGACGACAGCAACAGTGTGCTTTGCAGATCATCGGGGAGATCTGAAAAAAGTTTGATCTGGAAAGCGGGGCTTTCCAGTTCACTGGTGGCCTTGTGTGCCTCTGATGCTTCATGCATGAAATGAATATCGACTCCGTATTTGCTGTTGATGCCTTCGGGATTGAGTTCGGATAGGATAATCATGATACTGGCCAGCCAGGGCCTCATCTGCGAAAAAGCAGAGGGATTCTGACCAGTTTGTTTCAGAAATTTCTGAAATGCGGCCCTCGTTTCGGGAGAGATGTGGTTTTCGAGGCCATCGCCGGCAGCATAGGTCCCTTTTTCGGTGATCAATTGGCGGAATTGGGCGGGATCGACCTTGCTGAAATCGATTTCCTCGACGAGCACGGACGATTTCCGGAAATCGTCCTCGATTGGCCGGGGCAGCGGGTAGAAATCCGCCGTCGCCGCATGGATCGAGCCCAGCAGGAAGACCGTTCCCCTGCCGCCGGTGACCTTCCACAGAAAGAGAGGGTGCCGCGGCGTCTCGGAGGCGGGCTTGGCCATCATGCCGGCAGCCGAGCACAGAGAGGGAAGGGCGAGGCCGAGCGCAAGCCCGGCCAGAGCGAAGATCCATCTGCGGGTTCTCATAGCCGATCAAATCGACGGGTTCCCCCGGCGCGTCAAGGCGCGATCGTCCTGTGGCGGCCGGGCGCGCCGGGCCGCCGGCGCGCTCGTGTTCCGTCCGCTCTTCGGGCATAGTCGCGGCGATGCAGCAGCCGGTTGCGATCGCGCAGGATCTGGTCCTCCTCGGCGGCGGCCATGCCCATGTGCATGTGCTGAAGCGCTTTGGCATGCATCCGGTGCCGGGGGCGCGGCTGACGCTCGTCGCCCGCGATGTCGACACCCCCTATTCGGGCATGCTGCCCGGCTATATCGCCGGCCATTACCCGTTCGCCGCCTGCCATATCGATCTCGGGCGCCTTGCCCGGTTCGCCGGGGCGCGCCTCGTGCACGACGAGGCGATCGGTCTCGACCGGGCCCGTTGTCATGTGCTGTGCCGCGCCCATCCGCCGATCCGCTATGATCTGCTGTCGATCGACATCGGCGCGACGCCTCGCGCCGAGGAGGTCCCCGGGGCCGCCCGGCATGCGATCATGGTCAAGCCGATCGACCGCTTCGCCGAGCGCTGGGAGGCCCTGCTCGAAAGGGCGCGCGGGTTGCGACATTTGCGTCTTGCGATCGTAGGCGGCGGCGCCGGCGGGGTCGAACTGGCCCTGGCGGCGGAATACCGGCTGCGGCGGCTGATCGGAGATGCCCTTGCGGTGACGCTGGTGACGCGCGCGGCGCTATTGCCCTCGCATAACCGCCGCGTCGCACGCCGCTTCGCCCGGATCCTGACCGAGCGCGGCATCGCCTGGGCGGCCGAGAGCGCCGTCGCGCACGTCGAACCCCATCTTCTCGTCTGCGCCGACGGCCGGCGGATCGCCTTCGACGAGGCGCTGTGGGCGACCGAGGCGGGGGCCGCGCCGTGGCTTTCCGAGACCGGGTTGCCGCTCGATCCGGGCGGGTTCATCGCGGTCGACGAGACGTTGCGCTCCCTCGGAGATCGGCAAATCTTTGCCGCCGGCGACATCGCCGCAATCCGCGGACATCCGCGCGAAAAGGCGGGCGTATTCGCGGTCCGCGCGGGGCCGCCGCTCGCCGCCAATCTGCGGCGGGCGCTGTCGAGCCGGAGATTGCGTCGCGCCGTGCCGCAGCGGCGCGCGCTCGCCCTGATCGGCACC
>DATFCQ010000159.1:0-15431 GCA_035252905.1 Allostellaceae bacterium
CGGCGGCAGGCTCCGTCGGCGTCAGCGCCGCGGGCTGGCGCAGCCGCGCCGCGGCCCGCTCGATCATGTGGATACGCCTGTCGTCGAGGGTCACAGCAGGACCTTATGGTTGACGGCGAGCTCGGCGGCCAGTCCCCCATACACCGCGATCAGAACCAGGAAAGCCAGTGTGATCCCCACCGCCTGCGGATACAAGACGAGCCGCCGTCGGGGCGACGGGATCAGCGAGACGCCGCCGAGCACGGGCCGACCGAAATCGCGCAATTGCCCCGGCTCGCCAATCGAGCGGTCGCTTTGCGCCAGCAATACCGCAAGACCGGCGGCGGCGCCGAGCCCGGCGAGCAGCACCAATGAGACCAGCAGCAGACGCTTTGGCGCGACCGGGACGCTGGGAATTTGCGGCGGATCGACAATCCGCAGCCGCACTTTGTCGGCGCTGGTATCGGCCGCTTCGGTGATGTTCGAAGCCTCGCGGCGGGCCAGCAGCTCCTCGTAATTGTGACGAAGCACCTGATAGTCGCGGTCGAGACCCTGATACTGGGCCGCCACCTCGGGGGCGGCGCGCGCCAGATTCTCCATGCGGGCGAGGTCCTTGCGCGCGGCGTCGAGCTGACTCTGCAGGGCCGAGATCGTCGCGTCGGCCTCGATGATCCGCATCTTCAGCTGCTCATAGACCGGGTTGGGGAGCGCAAAGCTGCCGGGGGCAGGCGTTGTCGGCTTGTTGGTCTGCGGCGTCCGGGCGATCTCGGCCTTGAGCGCGGCGACGGCCCGACGGGCCGCGATCACATCCGGGTGCTGCTCGGTATACTGGCTGCGCAATTCGTCGAGTTTCTCTTCCGCTGCCGCCAGCCGCGCCTGCGGCGAGGTCGCTGCGGCGCCCCCTCCCCCGATGGTCGCCTCGGTGATCACCGGCGAGGTCAGAGCGACTTCCTGCTGCAAGGCGGTGCGGCGCGCCATGGCGTCCTTGACCTGCCCGGCGAGGTTCGCCACCGCGACCCGCGCATTGTCGAGGCGGGACACTCCGCCATTATTGTCCAGCGGCAGAATGTCCATGTATTTGCGCAGAAAGGCGGCGCGCCGCTGCTCCGCGGCACGCAATTGCGCCTCGTAAGAGGCGATCTGGCTGCCGATGAACCTCTGGGCGTTTTCCATGTCCGCGCGGTTTGTGCCGGTAGCGCGGTCGATAAAGATATTGAGCAGTGCTGCAACGACGTCGTGGGCGAGGTGTGGGTCGCGGCTGCGATAGCTGATCGTGAACAGGTTGCGCCCTTCTGAGGTGACCTTGATCTCGGTCATCAGGCGCCGGATCAGCGACTGCCTCTGGACGGGCCCGGTCACCGACAGATTGAGCGGGGTCGCATCGATCAGTTTGTCGAGATTGGGCCGGCTCAACAGCGTCTTTTGCATGATCTCGAGCTGGCTCACAGTGGCCGTGTCGACCGCCAGCCCCTTCAACAGCGGGGTCAGGATCGCGTCGGTATCGACATAGATCCGCGCGTCGGATTCGTAGGAATCCGGGATTAGGGCCACCGCCGCCCAGCCGAGGAGGCAGACCCCCCAGGCCGCGGCGACCAGCAGCCACCGCCGCCGCCAGGCCGTTGCCAGGGTCTGCCAAAACAACCGATACCCTTGCTCCATCCCGGGCCTCCGTCAGAACCAGGCCTGCGGGACAAAAACAGTGTCCCCCGGCTGCATCGCTACGTTCTGGGAGATGTCGCCGTCCTTGAGGAGGTCGTCGAGACGAATAGCGTATGTCCGCGCTCCGCGCGGCTCCTGCCGCACGAGCAGCGCTCGGTTGCCGGCCGCGAACCGAGTCAATCCCTTGGCCGCGATCATGACGTCGAGGACCGACAGGCCCTTGCGGTAAGGAATCGCGAGGGGCTCGGTGACCTCGCCGATGACCCGGATCTGGCGCTCGGGCGGGCCGACAAATCCGGTGACCATGACGGTGACATTGGGCTCCTTGACGTATTGGCGCAGCCGGCCCTCGATCTCCCGGGCGAGCTGGGTCGGCGTCCGTCCGACCGCGATCACATCCGGCACCAACGGCGTCGAGATGCGCCCGTCCGGCCGCACCGGGACCACGGCGCTCAATTCGGGAGCGCGATAGACAAAGACATTCACTTCGTCCCCGGGGCCGATAATATACTCCCCCGAGGGCGTCGTCCTGACGCCCACCAGACTTGGAGCCGGCGCCTGGCAGGCCGCTGGAAGCACCCAGAGGCAGGCGAGCAGGCCCCAGCGCCAGCAGTCCCGCCGCAGGATCGGCGCCGCCGCTCTCATCGCGTCACTGCGCAGTTACATCCTGCCGAGGCGGCCAAGCGCGCACCCGGCGGGATCGCCCTGACCGCTTGACCGCACAAGACCGGCAAGCACCCGTGCTCGTTTTCATTTTATGATAGGTCAAAGCTTTTATGGTGTATCAAGGCGTGTCTGTCCTGTCGACACTCGCCGTTACTCGTATCACGATCGGCTGCCCGGCGCCATTGCGATTTTCCAAAAGTCTGAATTTTAGTTGTTCTCAATGCATGGGGCGGCGCTGTCAGGGCTCTGGTCGGACGCCGATCCCCGGCGGACCCTCCCGATCGCCCACCCCTCACAAAAATTGGGTATGATGGTCAAAGAACCACTCAATGTTGCAGAGCGGGCGCATTCACCACCAAAATAGAAAAATTGAGATTGCATTTAGCATAGATTTGGTCTACCCTGCATCCCGTGGTAACAATTTGTTAATAATGGTTAAAGAACGTTGAGCCGGTGCTCACCGTTTAGGCTGCACCGGAAGCGATTGCGCGCAACTTTGCCGCGGTCGGTTTTCAGCAATGGCCTCGCCGGGGAACCATGGACGCCGAAATTCTGCCGGCGGCGATTGCGTTGTGACGGTCTTGGCTCGAGTGCAGCGCATAAGCGTGTGACGACAGGTTTCGTTAACTCCGTTAATATCGGGGGAGCGGTCAGGTGTCGGCGCAAGAACGATTGAGCGTTACTCCCGCGTTTCAGCTGCGTCTGGACGTCCGCCGCATCGTCCTCGTCGGCCGCGGCGATCACGTGCGGCGATTGGCGAATCGGATCACCGCCAGCCGCAATCTTCTCACCGAGGTGGTGCGCATCGTGCAGCCCGCCGGCGAGGGGGACGGCGACGCCTTGGCGGCGCAATTGACCCCGGAGGTCCTGCAGCGCGAGCAGGTCTGGGCTCTCGTCGTCGCCTCGGATCTGATCCGGCTGCTGCCGGCGGCGCTGTTGCTGCAATGCCGCCTCAACGGCATCCGCGTCCTCGACGAGGGCAGCTTTTGGGAGCGCGTGGCGCGCTGCATCGACCTCGACGGCGCCACGCCGAGCTGGCTGTTGTCGGGCGGAGGATTCCGCTATGGGCCGCTGGAAACTTTTGTGAAACGTTTATTTGATTTGGTCGTCGCCGTTGTTCTGATCCTGTTGACCTTGCCGCTGATGCTGGTCGTCGCCATGCTGATCCGCTGCGAGAGCCGGGGCCCGATCCTCTACCGGCAGGAACGGGTGGGGCGGCGCGGCGAGGTCTTCGTGCTGTTCAAATTCCGCAGCATGTACGAGGACGCCGAGGCCGGCGGCGCCCCGGTCTGGGCGGCCAAAGGCGACGCCCGGATCACCCGGGTCGGGCGGTTCATTCGCTATACCCGGGTCGACGAGCTGCCGCAATTATGGAACGTGTTGCGCGGCGAGATGAGCGTCGTCGGCCCGCGCCCCGAGCGCCCCTATTTTGTCGAGCGGTTGGCGGCGGCGATCCCGCTCTATGCCGAGCGCCATTTTGTCAAGCCCGGCATCACCGGCTGGGCGCAGGTCAAAGCCCCCTACGGCGCCTCGTTCGAGGATGCCCGGGAAAAGCTCCGGTACGACCTCTACTACATCAAGAATCGCACGCTCGCTTTCGATCTGCGGATTCTGATGGCCACGATCCGCGTCGTGCTGTGGCAGGAGGGGGCAAGATAAAGCCGCCGATGATCTCCCCGACCTATGGCGTGGCGCTCTATGCGGCGGCGGCGGCGGCTTACGCATTTCTATTGTTGCTTCTGCTGCTGTCGAGGCGGGCAAGCAGGACCCGGGCGATCCTCGCCTCCGCCTGTGCAGCGACAATGCTGTGGGCCGGGGCTAATGCAGCCGGGCCGGGCTTTGGCTTCGGCCTCGGTGCCAGCCTCGTCGAGCTCGTCGGCATCGGCGCATGGTGCGGGTTTCTGCTCCATCTGCTGCGCCGGCAAGCCGGGAACGACCCCTCTTCGTTTCGCCTCTTCGCCGCCTGCGGCCTCGTGATCGGTGCGGCCCTCCTCGCCTGCGCCTGGGATAGTTCCGGGAGGATGGCGGGCCTGTCGTCGGCATTGGGAGAGCCCGCGGCGCGGCTCAGCCTGTCGATCTACGGCGTCTTGTTGACGGAGAATCTGTACCGCAATACGGCGCCGGAATTCCGCTGGCACATCAACCTGCTGGCGGTCGGGCTGGGGGGCGCCTTTGTCTATGGCGTGGTGCTTTACGCCGACGCCCTGCTGTTCCGCCGCATCTCGCCGGTGTTGTGGGACGGGCGGGCGGTTGCGATGATCATGGCAACCCCGCTCTTGGCGGTGGCGGCGGCGCGCAATCGCGCCTGGGCGATCGACATCCATGTATCGCGCACCGTCGTGTTCCACACGACGACGCTGGTTGCGAGCGGCATCTTTCTGCTCGCGCTCGCGCTGACCGGCGAGGTGTTTCGAGTGGCCGGGCCCGGCTGGGGCGTATTGGCGGAAACGAGCCTAATGATCGCCGGCATCACCGCCATCACCCTCTTGTTGGTCTCCGGGTCGGCGCGGTCGCGCCTGATGCGCATCCTGGCGGAAAACTTCTACAGCCACCGCTACGACTACCGGCGGGAATGGCTGAAATGCATTGAAATCCTCACCGCTGGGCCCGGGCATGGCGGGTTGCAGACCCGCGTCATCAAGGCGGTGGCCGAGATTGCCGACAGCCCGGCGGGCGTCCTCTGGGTGCGCGAGCGCGACGGGGCGGCGTTCCAGTGGGCCGGGTCGTGGAACCGCCCGGCGATGACTGCGCCCGAGCCGGCGGACGGGCCGTTTCTCGCCCGCTTTCAGGAGGGCGCGGCAATCATCGAACTCGATCAGCTCGACCCTCGGCCCCGCTGGCTCGACGGCGTCAGAGAGGCGTGGATTGCGGTGCCGCTCACCCAGCACAGCCGCGTCATCGGGTTTGTCGTCCTCGCCCGCCCCCGCGCCCCGCTCAAGCTTGACCACGAAACCCGCGATCTTCTGCGCATCGTCGGCTGTCAGGCGGCCACCCATGTCGCCGAGCAGCAATATGCCCAGGCCTTCGACGAGGCTCAGCAGCTCACCGCCTACAGCAAGCGCTTTGCCTTTGCCATCCACGACATCAAGAACGTGGCGGGCCAGCTGGCGATGATCGTGCAGAATGCGGCGCTCCATCAGGGTGTGCCCGAGTTTCACGAAGACGTGTTGGCGACGGTGCGGGCGGCGCTCGACCGGATGAACCGGGTTCTCGCGACGTTGCGCTCGCGCGAATTGCCGCCGCTCGGCGAGAGCGTCGTACCGATCCGGCTGATTGAAGAGGAAGTGGCCGCGCTGCGCGCACGCGGGGTCGCAATCACCTTGGAGCGGGACGGGTACGGCGCCGTGATCGCGATGGATGCCGACGATTTCCGCTCGGTCATCGTCCATTTGTGCGAGAATGCAATCGAGGCATCGCCCGGGTCGGTCGCGATCCACGTGCGCCACGAGCCGCTGCGGATCGAGATCGACATCAGCGACAAAGGGGCTGGGATGGAACCCGAATTCATCCGCGACAAACTGTTCCGGCCGTTCGATTCGACCAAGCGCGACGGGCTCGGGATCGGCACCTATCAGGCGCGCGAATTGCTCAGGGCAGCGGGCGGGGATCTCATCGTCATGAGCCGCCCCGGCCTCGGTACGACCATGCGCATCCTCCTGCCCTGCGCCGATCGCAAGGCCGAACCGGCGCCCCTGCTGACCTCGCGGGTCGCCTGATGAACAAGCCCAAATTGCTCGTGGTCGAGGACGATGACGGCCTCATTCGGCAGTATCGCTGGGCCTTTCCCGAATACCAGGTGTCGATGGCGCAAACCCGGGAGGCCGCCTGCGCGATCGTCGGCCGCGAACATCCGCCGGTCGCGGTCATCGATCTCGGCCTGCCGCCGGACCCGGACGGAGCGAGCGAGGGGCTGGCGCTGATCCGCGACATTCTTGCCCTGATGCCCGACGCCAAGGTCATCGTCGCCACCGGCAGCGCGGAGGTCGGCCACGCCCTGGAGGCCATCGCCGGGGGCGCCTTCGACTTCTACCAGAAGCCTGTCGACATCGCGGTCCTGCGGGTGATGATCGAGCGCGCCCATCGGCTCTACCGGCTCGAAGCCGAGAACCGTCGCCTGCGCGCGCTGCCGCGGCCCTCCCCGATCGAGCGCATCGTCACCGGCGACGAGGCGATGCTGAAGGTGTGCCGCAGCATCGAGAAGCTCGCCGCGACCGACGTCACGGTGCTGATCCTCGGCGACAGCGGGACCGGCAAGGAGGCTCTGGCCAACGCCTTGCACGAGCTGGGGCCGCGCGCCGGTCAGCCGTTTGTTCCGATCAACTGCGCGGCCATTCCCGACACCCTGCTCGAAAGCGAATTGTTCGGCCATGAGCGCGGCGCCTTTACCGGCGCCATCAAGCGGACGATCGGCAAGGTCGAGAGCGCGCATGGCGGCACCCTCTTTCTTGACGAAATCGGCGATCTGCCGCACCCGCTCCAGGTCAAACTGCTCCGCTTCCTGCAGGACCAGATGATCGAGCGCGTCGGCGGCCGCCAGCCGATCCAGGTCGATGTGCGGATCGTCTGCGCCACCAACCAGGATCTCTCGGAGAAAATGCAGCGCGGCGAATTCCGCGAAGACCTCTTTTACCGTCTCAACGAGGTCATCATCCGGGTGCCCCCGCTGCGCCAGAGGGGGGGCGACGCCGTCCTGTTGGCAAACCATTTCCTGAACCGGTTCGCGCCGCAATTCGGCAGGCCGATCAAAGGGTTCAGCGCTGCCGCCCTGGCCGCCGTCACGGCTCATCCGTGGCCGGGCAATGTCCGCGAACTGGAAAACCGGGTGAAGCGCGCGGTCGTCATGTCGGAGGGACGGGTCATCGAGCCGGCGGATCTCGAACTGGCGGCTCCGCTCGAGGAAAGCATCGATCTCGACATCCGCGCCGCCCGCAGCCGCGCCGAACGCGAAGTCATCGAATTGGCGCTGGCGCAATGCAACGGCATCATCTCGACCGCGGCAAAGCTTCTGAAGATCAGCCGTCCCACGCTCTACGCCCTGATGGAGGCGCATGGGATCGCGATCAATTCCGAGCCGCGCGGGCAGGAAGCGGCCAGGGTCGTCTCCTTGCCCGGAACCCGTATTGCCGAGGGAGACTAGAGCGTGCGTGACGGTTTTCTCAAAGCGGGGGTCGCGCTGGTCGCACTCTGCGGCTTTGTCGCGACGGCCCATGCCGCCGATTACCTCGGCAATGCCAAGGCGTTCCTGGCGAAGGGGGATCTGAAGTCGGCGGAGATCGAGCTCAAAAATGCGGTGCGCGCGAACCCGCGCGAAATGCAGGCCCATTCCCTGCTGGCGCGCGTCGAATTGCAATTGGGAAAGCCCGCCGCCGCCGAGCAGCAGGCGAGAGAGGCGCGCGCCGGCGGCTTCGATCTCGACCACACCGTTCCCTTTCTCGCCGAGACCTATCTGGCGCAGCACAAATATCGGGAGTTGCTGCAGGATTTCCCGGTCGCGTCGGGCAGCACGGCGGAGCGCGCCGGGGTCCTTGTTGCCCGCGGCTATGCCGAGAGCGCGCTCGGCAACCCGGATGAGGCCGAAAAATCCTTCCAGGAAGCCCAGGGCCTCGCGCCGCGCGCTCCGCAGCCGCTGCTCGCCGAGGCCAAATTGCTGATAACCGAACGGAATTACCCGGCAGCGGAGAAGAAGCTCGATCATGCCTTGGGCCTCGACGCAAAATCGCCCGAGATCCGGCTCGCCAAGGCCCAGCTGTTGCGGGTGACCGGCCGCCTCGCCCCAGCCCTTACGCTCACTGACCAGATCTTGAGCGATGTCCCGGGCTTTCTGCCGGCTCGGCTTGAACGCGCCGAACTTCTGTTGGCGCAAGGCAAGGACGACCCGGCTCGCAAGGAGGTCGCGGCCGTGCTCGCGGCCCAGCCCGGCAATATCGAGGCGATCTATCTGCAGGCGGTTCTGCTCGCCAATAGCAAGGACTACAAGGCCGCCGACGCCGATCTCGTGCGGATCTCGGGAGCGATCGCCGCGTTTCCGGGCGGCTACTATCTGCAGGCCGTGGTCAAATACAATCTGCGGCAGATCACCCAAGCCGAGGATGCGGCACGGCGCTATGTGGCGCGCCAGCCCGACAGCATCGCCGGAAAGAAATTGCTTGCCTTGATCGAATTGGCGCAGAACCGGCCCGCCGACGCAGTCGCCGCTCTTTCAGGGATCGAGCGCTCGGGCAAAGCCGATGCCAGCGTGTACGACCTGATGGGGCGGGCTTATACCCAGCTTGGCAAATCGGCGCAGGCCTCGGCCGCTTTCGCGCAGGCGGTGAAGCGCGCGCCGGATAACCCGGCGCTGCGCCTGCAATTGGGAGAAAGCCGGCTGCGCAGCGGCGATGCTGCCGACGCGATCGCCCAACTCGAGCAATCGCTCGCGCTGGCGCCCTCGATCCCAGCCGGCGAAATGCTGGCCATGACCGAGCTGAGCTCCGGCCAATGGCAGCATGCCGTCGCGACCGCGGACAAATTGCAAAAGGCGCAGCCCGACAGTCCGGCGGCCGACAATCTGCAGGGGGTGATCAAGCTTACCCGGTTCGATCTCGCCGGAGCGCGCGCGATTTTTGCCCGGATCGTCGAGAAGCATCCCGACTTTATGCCGGCGCGGCTCAACCTCGCGCAGGTCGCCGAATTGCAGGGAAATCTCGGCGAAGCCGAACGCATCCTCGGCGATGCTCTCGCCAGGCAGCCGGGCAATGGAGAAGTCTTGACCGCGCTCGTCAATCTGCTCTTGCAGCAGGGTCAGTCCGAGCGGGCGCTCGCCGCCGCCGAACAGGCGCATCAGGCGGCTCCGACCGACAAGGGCATCACCGCCGGCCTTATCAACCTCTATATCCGGCTCGGGCAAAACGACAAGGCGCTGCTCCTCGCCCGGCAGGAACCCGGGAGCAACGAGCCCGACAACGTCCCGCTGATCGCCGCGCGGGTGCGCGCCGAACTCGCTGCCGGCCGCAAGAACGATGCCGCGCAAAGCCTGCGCCGTCTGGTCGCGATCGATCCCGCCAAGATCGCTCCGCAGCGTGAGCTTGCCGCGGTGCTGCTGTCGGCCGGGGACACCGCCGGCGCGCGCCGGGCCATCGACGCGGCGATCAAGACTGCGCCTCATGATCCGCAGGTCATCGCCGAGCGGATCGCGATCGATCTGAAGACAGAGGGGCTCGCCACGGCGCTGGCGACCGCCGCGCAACTGCAAAAGAGCGATCCCGGCCTGCCGACATCGCCGGCCCTGCCCGGCGATGTCTATATGATGGCACGGCAATACGCCAAGGCGGCCGAGGCCTACCAAGCGGCGCTTCGGCAGGCGCCTTCGACATTGCTGGTGGTGCGCCTGGCGCGCGCCAAAGCCGCCGCCGGTCAGCCCGATGCCGCCGACGCGCTGTTGCGGGACTGGCTGAAGCAGCACCCTGACGACGTCGCAATCGGGCAAATCGTGGCCAGCAATGACATCGCCGCGCACCGGTTCGCCGAGGCCACACGAGAACTCGAACGGGTGATCGCCAAGGCCCCGCGCGACGCGCTCGCCCTCAACAATCTGGCCTGGCTTTACCAGCAGGCCGGCGATCCGCGCGCTCGATCGCTGGCCGAGCGCGCCTATCTGCTGGCCCCCAGCCTGCCGCAAACCGCGGATACGCTGGGCTGGATCCTGGTGCAGCAGGGTCAGGCGGCGAATGCCCTTGCCCTCCTGCAGCGCGCCCATGCCAGACAACCGGCAAATCCGGCGGTGCAATACCACCTCGCAGTCGCCCTCAAAGATGCCGGGCACCCGACCGAGGCGCGCAAGCTTCTGGCCCCACTGGTCAATTCGACCGCCAAGTTCGACGATAAGGGCGCCGCGGAAAAGCTGCTGGCCGCATTGCCCAAGCCTTAAATTCCATACCGGCAGGCAGAGGACCGTAGAACCGTAGGGCGGGTTCCCCGGCGAGCCCCCGGGCTTTCGCACCGACGGACCGTCGACAGCCAGCCCACGGGCCCGCAAGAAGATTCGGTAGCTCACCCGTCGTCCCCGCGAAAGCGGGGACCCAGGAGCCACGTGGCGGAAAGTCCGATATTTGGCCCCCTGGATTTCCATCGCTTGCCCCTGGGTCTCCGCTTTCGCGGCGGAGTTTTCACACAGCCTGTTTCGCGGGAATGGCGGCGAAAGGCATGGAGGTATGTGCATTCCCTAGGGCGAAAGCCGGGGTTAAGGCGGTCACCGACGCCTTGTGCGGGCACAGCTTTTCGGCCTCGGCGATCCGCACGATCAACAGGACGCTCGACGAGAGCTTGCGCGCCTTTGCCGAGCGGCGGCGGAGCGAGAGCAATCCTTGAAGGCGGCGTTGCGGGCGCTGGCTGCCTGACGGCCTGTCGATAACCCTGTGCGTTGCCCGCAGGTCCACCGCGCATAACCCAATTGGTGATCTTGACACACGCAACTCACCTGTCCGACCCTTGTTTCAATGGGCTGTGCAAAAGAGAGAAATGAAGAATAAGACACTCCGGCCTCTCAAGGCGGGGGGCGACGCAGTGGGGCGCATTCCGCCACTGTCCTCATTCAAACAGACTCTGAAGGATCTCTATCATAGATTGCCTGAGCCCCCAAATACCAACTACTGCGCGCCAGGCCATCAGCATCCGGATCCGTTCGCCGGCCGCCCCCCCCGGCGCGCTGATCTATGAGGTGGGGTCGAAACGGGTAAAAGACGGTCAATACTGGCACTTGCCGGTCGGAGGACGCGTGATACGGGTTGATATCGACCCTCGCGTCAGGCTGGACATCCTCGCGGATGCACACGACCTCAGCATGATCCCCGACAATTCTGCTGATTGCGTGATCGCCTGCGATATTCTCGAGCATTGCGCGCAGCCTGCCATCGTCGTTGCCGAATTCCGGCGTATCCTAAGACCGGGAGGACGGGTGTTCATCGGTATACCGTTCCTGTTCCCATACCATGCTGACCCGCATGACCATTGGCGTGTTACCGTCACCGGCATTGAGCATTTATGCTGCAACTTCAACAAGCTGATGTCAGGATTCGCTCGCGGACCGGCGAGCTGCATGGCGCATCTCAACGTTCATTTCCTTGCGCTGCTCCTGTCTTTCAATAATCAAATACTCTATGGTGTGCTGGTTGATCTGTTCAAATGGACGTTGGCGTGGACAAAATTTCTCGACCGATGGCTCATGCGCCATCCGATGGCGCATGTGATCCACGCGGGCGTATGGTTTCTCGGCACCAAGCCCGGATAGTCTTTCCGATTGACCGGCACAGGTTGTGGAGGGCCGTGACCTATTGCGCGGGGAGCATCCCGGCGGTCTCCCGTCCGGGAACCCTTCCCCGCACCTGCTCCTTGGCCGTTTCGCGCTCGACGAGGCTGCGCAGACTGATCGTGATCGCCACCAGATCGTAGAGAAACGGCGAGCTGGCCACGCTGATGAACATGCCGCCGGCGACAAAGACGACCAGGCCCGCCTGGACCGTTCTGGCCAGATCCGCCGCCCAGGCGAGATCCGGCCTCTCTCGAGCCCGGCGGGAGGCCACACCGCAGCTGCGATAGGCGAGGCCGATCAGGCCGCAGAACAGGGCCAGCCCGACAAAGCCGTGCTCCGCCATGACCTCGAAAAGGATGTTGTGGGATTCGAGCCACGAGCCGGGCGCTGTGCCGGGTACGTGATTCAGCGTTTCAACCCGGAACCCGCCGCCGAGGAAGGGGTGCTCCAGCGCGAAGTTCCAGGACCATTGCCACGAAGCGATCCGGCTTTCCGCCGATCCGTCGTTCTGGTAGTTGACCGTCGTGTCCATGCGCTGCAGCCACGTTTCGGGCGCGATCTCGAAACAGAACAGCACGACCACGCCGGCGGTCAGAGCGGCGAGGAGCTTTCTCTTCGATTTGAGCGTCAACATCAGCAAGGCCGCCCCGCCGCTGAACAGCGCCGTGCGGGCGAAGGTGCCGACGAGGGAAATGATGCAGCTCGCCGCGATGCCCTGCAGGGCGCGCTTCAGCCAGCGCGACGCAGGCAGCAATGTCGCATGATTGGCGAGGAACAGCGCCAGCGGCGCGATGATCGGCAACGATACGGCGAAGGCGACCCGCTCATCGATAAAGCTCCCGGGCACCCCGACGACCACCTCGCCGCCGCCGCCGGTCAACACCGTCTTGATGGCGCCGGGTATCGCGGAATAGGCGACGCAGATCACCTGGACCCAGATGAACGCCTCGATCCTCGACCGGCTGCGCATCATCTGCGCGGTCAGCAGAGCGAAGCCGATCACCTTGACCGTGCGATCCCATTTGAACTCGGCGGCGGCCGGGACCAGGGCGAACCACGTCGTCAGATTGATCCACACAAAAAAGACGACCAGCATCACCATCAATAAGGGCGGTTGCGGCAGAGTCTTTTTTTCCCGGATCAGCCAGAAGAGAAACGTCAGCCCCGCGACGGTGAACGACAGCCGATCCGGCAGCACGCTGACAGAATAGGCGGAATCGGGTGGGAGGTATTCAAGCCATTTATAGATCAACACGCCGGTAAACGGCGATGGTATGATCGCCGGCAGGAGGCCAAGATAGGCGAGGACGAACAGGACCTGGCGCAGCATCGGTTTTCCCAGGTATCGCTTGCGGCCGGCAGTGGGAGACGCAGAGAAGATCGCTCCAAACCCACCGCTTTGTCATTTGATTTTTACAATGAGTACGGCAGGGTGAAGGCTGCCGTCGCACGGAATTGGCAGGGTTTCTGATGGCCGATCGGATCACGGATCGGGGCGCCGCCCCTTCGGGCAGACCGGACGCGCTGCGCAGCCCGGGCGGCGCTCCTGCACTGTTGCGCCTGCTGACCTTCACAACCTTGTTTCCGAACGGCGAGCAGCCGAACCACGGCATCTTCGTCGAAAATCGGTTGCGTCATCTCGTCGCGAGCGGCGAGGCGGAGAGTGTCGTGGTCGCGCCGGTCCCCTATTTTCCGTCCCGCCTGCAGGGGTTCGGCGATTGGGGCCGATACGCCCGCGTCGCGGCTCGGGAAGAGCGGCATGGGCTCGTTATCCACCATCCGCGCTTCCCGGTGATCCCGCGCGTCGGCATGTCGGCGGCTCCCGCCCTGATGGCTGCGGCCCTGCTCGGCTTCATCCGGCGGCTTGCGGCGCGGGGCGCCGGTTTCGACCTGATCGACGCGCATTACTTTTACCCGGACGGCGTCGCCGCCCTGTGGATCGGGCAGCGGCTCGGATGTCCGGTCGTCATCACCGCCCGCGGCACCGATGTCAATTTGATCCCGCGCTATCGCCTGCCGCGGAGCATGATCCGCAGGGCCGTTGCCGGAGCGGCCGGCCTTATTGCCGTCAGCAGCGCTCTGAAACAGGCCATGGTCGATCTCGGGGCGGCGCCCGAGCGGATCACGGTGTTGCGCAACGGGGTCGATCTTGCGCTGTTTCGCCCGTGTGACCGGGATGCGGCGCGCCGGGCGCTCGGGATGTCGCGCCCGACCCTGCTCAGCGTTGGCCATCTGATCGAGCGCAAGGGGCACGATCGCGTGATCGCGGCCATGTGCGATCTGCCGGGCTTTGACCTGGTGATCGTCGGCGAGGGACCCGAGCGCAACCGGCTCGAGCAGTT
Source organism: Allostellaceae bacterium (assembly GCA_035252905.1). Classification (GTDB taxonomy): domain Bacteria; phylum Pseudomonadota; class Alphaproteobacteria; order ATCC43930; family CGMCC-115725; genus AP-15. The sequence goes on from DATFCQ010000159.1 coordinate 13,933, forward strand.
GAGCCGGCGCATCGGCGTCGCCGAGCGCGTCCGCCTGTTGGGCGCGCAGGGTCACGCCGCGCTGCCCCGGATCTACACGGCCGCCGACGCGCTGGTGCTGGCGTCGAGTCGAGAAGGCTGGGCGAATGTGCTGCTTGAGGCGATGGCCTGTGGCACCCCCGTGGTCGCCTCCAACGCCTGGGGCAACCCGGAGGTCGTGCGGACAAGGGAGGCCGGGATCATAGCGCGACGGAACACGCCTGAGGGCCTCGCCGAAGCCGTGCGGACCCTGTTCGAGAATCCTCCGGCGCGTGCCGCCGTGCGGGCCTATGCCGAGGGCTTTGGCTGGGAGGAGACGACGCAAGGCCAGCTCGCCCTGTTCCGGCGTGTCCTGGGAAAAGGCTCTGCGTCGCGATCCGGCGCAGGGAGGGCACAAGAGGTCCCACAGCCCGATGCTCAGAAACAAGGCGCCTATCCCCCGACGAGCAATTGAAAGGCCCTGCTGCGGCAGGCGGCGGACTGTCGTTCCCGGCCGCTCTCAAATCCGGGATCGCATCTGCCCCCTGTATACGAGGCTCTTGAGGTATCTGCGCATCCCTTCCGGCAGTCTTGAGCCGAGATGCTTCTTGACCCAGTTGATTGCCGTTCTGTCCTCCGGAGTGAAATAGCGCCACGCAGTTTTATCGAGATATTTCCAGTACTCCGACCGACGGGGGTGCTGGCAGAGATAATGCCACGGTTTCGAGTCGCTGTTGAAATGGATAATGCGAGCATGTTGCTGTACCGCGCGCAATTCTTCCGCAGGGATACCAAGCGGAAAATAATTGAAAAAGAAAGGAACAATGACGTTCCAGACGTAGGGGAGCGGCAGCCGGCGCGTATAAAGGCAGGCGTTCAGAACGTCCTGATCCACATCGACGATCTTTTCGGAATTGGCGGAAATATAGGCGAGCAGGTGGTCGCGGAGACCGTCGCTGCGCCAGAGCGCGAGGTTGATCAACAACACTCCGGCGTTGAAATATCCATACCGCTCGGGAATGCCCAAGGCCCGGCAGCGGTCGGAACGCGGGATCGTCGCGGCAGCGATGACATATTGGCCGAGGTCGATGCTCCATAACTCGCGGATGTCGCCCACGACTACCATATCCGCGTCAAGGTACAGGATCTGCCTTGTTTCCTCAGGAAAAAATTCAGCCGCCCATAATCTTGTATAGGTGTCAATTGTATACCGGCTCTTGGTCACTGGGAGAGTCACCTCCGGCGGCACCGTGAAGTGTTTTATTTCCAGCTTGCAATTTTTATATGGCGCAAGTGATTGCCGTAGCTTGATCTCCTCTGTGCCGAGTGCTTCGGTAACGGCGATGACGACGTCAAAAAACGAGTCCCGATTGTTCTCGATCAGGGATACGAGGCAGACGGCGGCATGCTGCGCATATCGCGCATTGATGCACATCAGGATCGGGATTGGCGCCGGCGGACCCGCCTCCGCCCCGGTTGCCGCGGTCGCCGCCGGCCGGGCC
>DATFCQ010000160.1:0-6185 GCA_035252905.1 Allostellaceae bacterium
TCACCCCGTAGCGACAGTACCAGCGCACCCCCCAGAGCACGATCGCGCCCTCGAAGTGGCGTCCTTTGAAGTCTGACACGGCTCAACCCTCCCGCCCGGACCTCATCCCGCCAGACCGCGGCAGGGTTTGCAACAGAGCCGTTTCGCGCGTGGTGGGGTCCCGCTCTGGTGCCGTTTCGCAGTCATGCGGCCGGCTCGAGAAGCTTCGCGGATTGCAGGATCGCTTCGCAGGTCTCGGTCACAAGCTGGGTGCCGCCAAGGTCAGTGAGCACCTCAACGAGGCTGCCGAGCAGCACATGCACATCGCTCAGGCTGCCCTGTCGGCGTGACAGGAGCAGATCAGCAAGCTGAGGTGGCGTAGCATGCCCGGCATCTAGGAAGACCCGCCGTACGATTCCCGGCATGATCTTCGCCTGATCGCCGACATGACATCCCATGGCGATCCGCAGTGCATCCGGCGGGGCGAACTGAGCGAGAGCCTCCGCGATTCGCGCCTGCACCCTCGACTTGTCGCCAAATGAGTTTTCCACCTGTTCGTGGGAAAGATCGCGTGCCTGTTCCGCCGTCAACCGGGCAAGCCGGGGATCGCGGTCCGCCATCGCGAGCGAGAATTCCGCAAGCAGGAAATTCAGATCGTGGCCAGAGGGAATGGACCGCAAATTTTCCCTTGCCGTCGTCCAAAGAACGTGGTCGGCTTGCCGCGGTCGCCACCATCGAGCGAGGCCCGCCGGCGATTGCGGGTACCTGTAGGCGGCGGCCATCCTGATCAGCGCCCACACTCGCATACTCGGATAAGGCGCCGCGGCAGCACAGCTGTGGGCAAGCCGAAGGTCCCCGTGTCGCGCAGCGGCCTCTGCCAGGTCGCCCATGACCTGGGATAACCAGTAGCCGTTGGATATCCGATCCAGGAGCGGGATGTTGTCGGGAGACATCGGCTTTCCGGCGATGGCCAGCCGGTTGCGGATCAGCCGCGCGACGGTGTCGTCGAAGAAGGTCGCTTTGAGCGGCGTGGCCAGCGCGAAGCCCTGATCGAGCAATTGCTGGCCAGCATCCTTGTCGATCGCCGCCAGCGCTTCGGCGCAACTACCGACCATTTTCGCGATATCGCCATATTTATCCGGCTCCTCTGCATTCAAGAGGTCCAGAGTGGTCCGCACGATATCGCGCCGTACGGTCGGACCGAGTGCCTGACTGGTCCGCAGGACGCTCGCCAGTTCCCCAAGAGAAGCTCTGTCGTTTCGCACTTCGTCGATCGCTCGTCGCAACAAACTGGCGGCCAAGTCAGGGTCGCGCTTGGCCGTAGCGGCGGCGATGGCGCACAGGGATTCGGCTCGACGCTGTCCCATCTCTGACATCACGATCGCATCGGCTCTCGCCGCATCGGTGCTAGCGACGAACGGCAGATACCGCGCCACGCACCAGTAGAAGTAGTAATCCCGCGAAGCAGGTTTCAGCAGGCAATATTGGATGACGTCGCGGATCATCCGCTTGGCGCGCTGGCCATTCCAGCTCGCGATCGGAGGCGCGGCGCTAATAAGCCCGTGCAGCGCATAGTATCCGCCCGATGGCGCGCCCAGCCAGTACAGCGCCACCGTCGTCACCTCCTCGGCGAGATCGGCGTAGTTCGGTGCTAGATATGGCGTGAGCTGCGCAAGAGTATGGCCGTACTGCTCTGGTCGGTCCGGCTTGCGGTCGCGGGTGAGCAAGGGCTGGACGATCTCACGAACCGGCATGTCCGGCTTGCCTGCAAGAATGGCCGCAGACTGGAAACGCACGTTCAGTTCTATCGCCGCGTCATGCGGCTCAGCAAGGATCGCGCGCAGGTCATCGTGCAAATCGGCGGCGCGCTCCCTATCGACGCCAGTCAGCCGCACCGCCATCACCGCTGTCAGATAGCTGCGCGTCGGCGCCGGAATATTCCCGTCCTTCAGCGCGCTGCGCAAGCGATCGGTGGCCAGCGCTAGCTGTGCGCCGGAGAGGTCTTCGCGATCCAGGACATGCGAGAGTGCATTGACGGCATCTGCGGCGTCGGAGATCAGCGCAAGTGCCTGATCCGCCGCAACCGGATCTGTGGGAGCAAGATTGCCGAATGCGATGGAAGCGGCGGTGTTACGGGCCTCGCTGGGCGGATATGTCATCGCGTGTGCGATGGCTTCGACCGGCTCCGCCTCGGCAAGTCCGACAAGCTTACATCCCGCAATGCGCTCCGGCGGCTCGCTAAAGATGGGCTCTTCCGGATCCTGCCGCAAGGCACGGGCTGGATCCGAGCGGGCGAGTGCACGCCAGTAGATGTCGGCCAGATCGAGGAAATAGGCCGAGTCAAAGCCCTCAAAGACCTTTACTCCCCGGACCTGATCGACACGGAAGGGCAGCGTCGGATCGGCGAGAAGGTGGCGCAGCGCTTCGAGCACCATCCGCGTCGCCCCGGCATCTCGCTCTCCGAGCGACTGTATGATGCCAAGGATACGCTCCCGGATTGGGATGGCAGCCAGATCGTCGGTCGCGCGCAGCTCGGATATGATCAGGCCATCATGCGGGCTGGTTTCGACGAATTGTTCGCCCTCGAGAATGGCCCGGAACCCGGCGGCGACCGCGTCCGCTGCCGCACTAGGATTCAGCGCCGCAAGTTTCTCGGCGATGATGATAAAGCAATAGAATTTCTTCCAGGAGGTATTGTCAGCCAGCAAACCGGTCGCATCGAGTGCTTCATGGAGCAGAGCTTCCGCCTCCGCCGTCTTGGCTTGATCATAGCCGCCAGCGAGTTCCACGAGAGCCTTGACCCGGGACTGCACGTCGTCGGTTTCCCGGACCGCGCGCAGGGCGAGGGCTCGCAAATCGTCTGCCGTTGCCGGGTTGCGGCCGATCAGGACATTGACGACCCGAGAAAGTTGCAGTGCCTTGATGCTATCCGCGCCGAGATTTGCGCGCATCAGCCGCGCCGCAACCAGCGCTTGCTCCGTCTGCCCCATCTTTGCCATGGCGATCGCCAGTTCTTCAGGAAACTCCTGCAGTCGCTCGGCGATAGCGGATTCCTGGAGGAGCGGCATACACAAGAATGGGAACGGCAGCGGCGCACTCAATGCGTTAGTGATGAGGTGCTGCAGGTCCTCCGCAATCGAGAGCGGGCTGTCATCGCGTCGCAGCTTCATGACCACCCAGTCGGCGGAGGGAAACTTGGCCAACGCGGCTTTATCCCCTGAATCGATCTCGTGACGAACGCGATAGCTGAGGATATACGGCGAGACCGAAGCGTCCGGATAGTCCCGCCACGCCCTGCAGAAATTTGTCAGCCTTGCGCTGTAGGCGTGCGCGGACTGCGGCGGGACCTTCTGCGCTTGGCTGAGGAACATCTTGAAGCGCGGATGGCAGAACTGATAGCCCGCGTTGGCCTGTCCGATGACGAAACGGGCGACCTGGCGGATTACGCCGTCAATACGAAAGGCGAATGTCGGCTTATCTGCGAGGCAGGCGAGCAGATCCGATCGCGCGACGGGTCCGTAAGCGACGAACAGCACGCCGAGCAGGTCGATAGCCTCAGCTGCAAGGTCAGGTATCGCTGTCAGCTCCCGCCACCAGTTATCGAGATAGCCGGTGATTCCGCTCGGTGGATGTTGCTCGACATTGGCGGCTGTAATGACCCGCGACCGCACATCCTCGGCGAGGAAGCGCACGTAGAACGGGTCGCCTCCCGAGATCGTCGAGATCCGGCCGACGAAAGCGGTGTCATCCGCCAGGTCGGCGGCAACCCCGCCTGCGTGTCGGAGGATCGCGGAGATGTCGGCGATGGAGAGGGGCGAGAGGCTGCGGAGGACGGCGCTAGGCGGAAGGTGCAGCTCATTTGCCCATTGGCGGTCCGCCTGCGATCGTGCACTTGCCAGAACATAAACATTGCGGCCGAGACGCGGTGGAAAGTAGTTCACCAGAGGGAACGCGGCTTCGTCTAGCCCGTCGAGTACGAGCAGGAATGGCAGGTCGCTGTCCCGCGTCAGTGTTTCTATATAGAAACGCCGTAGATCGATGCCTCCGATAACAGCGAGATTGATCCGCTTGATATTGGCGAGTTGGTAACAGACGATCTTGAGAAAGACCGATTCGCTCGTCAGATCGATTTCATGTGTGCTGTATTGGGAGCTGAAAAAGTGATAGGCGGTCCCCATCCATGACGATTGCACGAGCTGTGCCAGTAGCGAAGTCTTACCAAAACCGGAAGGGCCTTCGATAAAAACATAGCCACGATCCTCGTCCGAGGTCCGCGCCTGTATTTCCGATATGAATTCCTCGCGTCCCCCGAATAAACTCGAATAATACTGCAGCAGCGGTCGGAATACGATCTCGGGACTGCGCAGCTCCTCGCTCGACCATGCATCGCCGAAGTTCTGGACGACGCTCAGGTTCGATATCGCGACATTCTCGCCAGCCAATGCATTGATGACGATCTGAGCGGCGGCGGCGGTCCTTTCCGCCGCCGCCGTCAGGCTTTTTTTGGATCGATACCGGCGGTAAGACCGTGCACGGAGGCACTGCCTATCTCGGCAATCACGTTCCCGAAGGTGATCGATCCGGCGGCCTTCAGATCCGAGACGGTCGCATTGACCTTGCCCCGGACGTCCTTGAAGTTGATATCGCCAGCTCCGGCAACGCCGTCCTTCTGGGCAGCGGCGACAGCCTGCTGGAGATGTTCAGCCAGCTTTTCCAGCTCCTCGACCTGCTTCAGCTCGACGTTCCCGAGTTGCTTGGTCAGCATCGAGCGTGCATCATCTGAATCGGGCTCATCCTCGATGGATTGCACAGCTCCTGTCTTGCCACCGAGTTCCTTGATGACTGCTTGCTTCAGTCCCTCATAAGCGCCATAGATCGCGGCCGATCCGATCTTCTTGGCCTTGGCGAGCGCACCGCCTATCAGCGAGGTAATGACGGTCGCGACGACAGTCTCCATTTTGTCCTCCGACGCTTCCAACGTGAAAGAATTGCAATGGGGATCTGCCATGTCAATGAACATTATCGTGCGACGCCTTCCATCGTGTGGCCGCCAAGGAAGCCAGAACTCTCGACTGAGCCACCCGGGACACTGTTGACCGCCATAGAGCACCTATTAGAATCCAGGCTGGTGGGCCGCAAGCCTTTAATTTCTCGAAAATAACTGAAGTTTTGAGAGGAATTCTTAATCACGAGCGCCAACCCTCATTCATTGCCCTCGAAGAGCTGAGAGGGGATGTCCTGATGCCTCCTGTTGCGCGATACTCCGGCCGGTACCGTCAACTTGGCTGCTGGCCGGCTTGCGGATCGGGAGCAAGGCGGGTAGCCGGAGGGGATGACGACGCCAATTTGCCCCAGCTATGCCGGCTATCGCTTCCCGGCCGAGGTCATCAGCCACGCCGTCTGGCTGTATTTTCGCTTCCCGCTCAGCTTGCGCATGGTCGAGGAGATGCTGGCCGCACGCGGCATCATCGTCAGCCACGAGAGTGTGCGGCAATGGGCGCGCAAGTTCGGCCAGGACTTCGCCAACCGGATCCGGCGGCGGCTGCCTGCGGCCGGAGACAAATAGCACCTCGACGAGGTCGTCCTCAAGATCGCCGGGGTGAAGCACTGGCTGTGGCGTGCGGTGGACCAGGACGGCCTCGTGCTCGACATCCTCGTGCAGAGCCGGCCGGACAAACGGGCCGCCAAACGGCTTCTGCGCAAGCTGCTGAAGCGGCAGGGCCGCCCACCACGGGTCCTGATCACCGACAAGCTGGCCAGCTATGGAGCCGCGAAGAAGGAGATCACGCCCGGCGTTGAGCACCGGCAGCACAAGGGCTTGAATAACCGAGCCGAGAATTCGCACCAGCCGACCCGCCGCCGCGAGCGGCAGATGAAGCGGTTCAAATCAGCCGGCCAGGCGCAGCGTTTCCTTTCGACCCACGACCAGATCAACAACCTCTTTCACCTCCGCCGCGACCACGTCACCGCCGATCAGGATCGAGCGGCCCGGACCCAGGCCTTTCAGACCTGGGCCGAGGTCACCGGCGCGGCCGCTTTGGCATAGCCGTCATGGTGCCTAGCCCCAATACTGTTCACTTACCTGCCTAACAGCGCTATCCTGCCCCCGGTTCGAGCAGGAGAGCGGCGATGGCGCGAACGGTTGCCACCCTTCCGGCGGGGGCGCGGATCACCGATTACATCAGCCTGGGTGTGATCACCAAGAC
>DATFCQ010000161.1:0-10999 GCA_035252905.1 Allostellaceae bacterium
CGGCGCGCGGCGGCGGCGCCGGGCGCGGCACCGCGCAGGCGAGCGGCAGCGCCGCGGCGAGAAGGCTCGCCAGGAGGCGCATCCTTCGTTGAGGACCAACCGCAATCCGCGCGACCACGTCAAAACGTCCGAAATGTCTACCTGCCAGGCAATCCGCCCGAACATGAAGCAGCTTTCGCCCCCGTTCAATCGAATAATGGTTGAAAAGAATATCGCAGCCCGTGCGGCGCCCGCCTCGGGACCGGATGGAACGACACGGACGAGAGGGCGAACGGGACTCGCTCGACAGCATCCCGCGGCCGCGTCATACCTATTTGCCGGCACCGGTCATCGAGCCTTACGGAGCCTCTCGTGAAGCGATCGGAACTCGGCACGGACGTCGATGGAGGCTGACGCGATCTCTGCGGCCCCGCCCGGAGCGGGTGGTCCGGCGCTGTCCTCCGAACCGCAAGGGCTCCTCTCTTTTCTCGAAAAGGGTGCGATCGGCCGGCGCCATGGCGATCGCGTGTCGGTCCGGCGGAGCGAGCGGATCGGCTGCCTTCTCTATGGCCCTTATTGGCGGCTGCCGGCCGGCTGCTATCGCTTGCGCTTTCATTGCGAGGCGGGAGAGCCGCGCTCCGCGGCCGACCCGGTGCTCGGGGTGGACGTCATCGCGCTCGGCCGCTTCCAGCAGGCCTGGCGCGACTTCACCGCAGCGGAGCTGCGGCCGGGGCCTTGCGCGCTCGATTTCATCGTGCCTCAGGGGCTTGCCATCGACGCGGAGGACGAAGCCCGATTCGAGTTCCGCTTCTTTCATCTCGGCAATGCCGACCTCGTCGTCACAATGGTCGAACTGCGCCGGATCGAGGCGCAGGAGGTCCAGCCGGCCAGCCGCGAATGGCGCCTCTTCGGGCGGCTCGAAACACGCGCAATCGGCCGACGCCGGGCCGGCCAGGTAACAGTACGTCGGCACGAGCGCGCCGCTTTGCTGCTCGCCGGCATGCGGCCTCCTTTGATCTTGCCGCAGGGGCATTACCGGCTCGATTTCCGCTGTCGGGTGCGGCGGCCGATTCGCGCTCGCGAGCCGGTGCTCGGCGTCGAAGTCGTCGCGCGCCGCCGCTGGGGCGAGCGCGAAAGGCGGGGTTGGGAGGCGCTGTTCGCGCTGCGATCGGCGCCGGTCGTCCAACAGGCCTGGCGCGATTTCACCGCGGCCGAGATCGAAGCCGGAGCGGGGTCGATCGATTTCGCGGTCGCGGCCGCTTTTGCTCTCGAAAGCGGCCAGGATGTCGTGTTCGAGGTTCGTTTTCTCCATTTCGGCAATGCCGATCTGACGCTCGGCGCGGTTGTACTGCGCCGCCTGGACGAGCGCGAAATCGCGCCGGCGGCGACGCCGGAATGGCGCCTGCTCGGCCGCCTGCGCAGGGGGCCGATGGGGCCGCTGCGCGCCGGCCTCGCGATCGGCCGGAATGGGCGGGCCCGCCCGATCTTCGGCGGAATCCGGCCGGCATTGTCGCTGCCCGCCGGCCGCTACCGGCTGCAGGTCACGTGCCGAGCCGGCACGCCGCGCGTACCGGAACGGCCGATCCTGGAGACCGCAATCGTCGCCCATACCCGCACCGGCCGCTGGTCCTGGGATCGGCAGCAACGGGAGCGGCGCAGCTTCGCCGCCGCCGACCTGCGCGGCGGATCGGCAACGCTCGATTTCGAGGTGCCGCCGCAGCTCGGCCTCGAAAGCGGCAGCGGAGCGCGCGTCGCGTTCGAATTCACCGACACCGGCAATGCCGAATTGACGATCGCCGCGGTCACCGTGCGCGCCGCTCCGTGCGGGCGGCCGCCGGCGCCGGCGCTGCTGGGCGGCCGCAACCGCACCAACGTGGTCGTCGTCGGCAATTGCCAGGCGCTGGCGATCCAGCGGGCATTGTCGCGCGCGGCCGCGCTCAACGCCCGCCTCGACGTCAAATACCACTTCGTGGCCTTGCAGAAGAGCCTGCACGATCAAGGCCGGCAAGAGCTCGGCGCGTGCGACGTCGTTCTCGTCCAGGACATCAGGGATTGGGAGAATTACCCGCTGCGCGACGCCATCCCGGAGCGGGCGTCAATCATCAAATTCCCGCTCTTGCACTTTGCCTCGCTGTGGCCGTTCGACCATTATACCGGTCTCGCCGATCGGGAGGCGTTCGCGCGGGAGGCGCCGAATCTGACCTTTCCTTATCTTGACGGCCTGCTCGGCCGCTTGCGCCGGGAAATTCCCGACAAGGAAGAGCGCTTTCTTGCCTACCGGGAATTGGCCGTCGATCGCGTCGTCAATTGCGTCCGCCTGCACGATTTCGAGAGGCGCCGCCTGATCGCGCTCGATCGCAAATTCGGTTTCGACATCGGCCGTCTCATTCTCGATCGCTTCCGACATCAGCAATTGTTCTACACGATCGCGCATCCGAACCATCGGATCCTGACGATGCTGACGCGCTACGTGCTGCAGAAAATGGGCGTCGCCGAGCGTTACCGGCCGCTGGCCAGCCTCGATCATCTGGAGCGGGTGCAGGTTCCCGTGCACCCGAAAGTGGCCAAGGCGCTCGGCGTCAGGTGGGCGCACGAAAAGACCCGATACGCCTATGGCGGCCGCACCGTCACCTGGGAACATTATATCCGCAGCTATATCGATCATTACGGCTGAAGGGCTCGTGGCACGTCCGATCTATGCAGGCGCCGAACGGGCTCTGGCCCGCTTGGAGTCGGGCGAATATGTCTGCGTCGACACCCATTCGCTCGATTCGATCGATTATCTGCTTGGCTGGCCGCTCGAAATGCATTGCCTGCCGGTCTTTCGCAGGTTTCTGCAGCCCGCATCGGTGGTGCTCGATGTGGGCGCCAATTTCGGGCTCTACACCGCGGCGGCGGCGAGCTTTGTCAAGGATCGCGGCCGGCTCTACGCCTTTGAGCCCAACCCGCACACCTTCACGCTATTGCAGCGCACGCTCTACGCCAACCGGCTCACCCACAACCCGAATATTGTCGCGGTCAATGCATTGGTGGGCGAGGAGCGCGGCCGCCGCACGCTCCATTACGCGGCCGAGGCGCTGGGCGGGGCCACGGTGATCGACATCGGCCAATGGGGCGCCGCCGAGCGCTCGGTCGAGGTCGACATGATCACGCTCGACGACTTCCTGCCCACGGATCTTCGGGTCGATCTCGTCAAGATCGATGTCGAGGGACACGAACCGTTCGTTCTCAGGGGGATGCGGCAGATCATCCGGCGCTCGCCGAACATCCGCATCTTTCTCGAATTCGTCGAGGACTTCCTCGCCCATACGATCGGCGCCGACGCCTTTCTCGCTGAGATCGCGGCGCAGGGCCTCGCCCTGTGCGAGGTGGTGCCGGGCGCGCTGCTCGCGCGGGTCGGCCCCGGGGAGAGGTTGCGCGGCGCCCATTTCTGCCTGTTGACCCGCACCCCTGATGCGGACATCGCCCATGCCCGCCGGCAGGGCGGGCGGCTTGGGGCTCGCCTTGCCAACTGGCTGCGGCGGAATGCGGCGACATGGGAGCGCCGCCGCCACGCCCTTTATCGGCTGTAACCCCGGCCGGCGCTATGCCACGACATCCAGACCGCCCGCCATAAAGAGCTGTCGGGCAAGGCCGCGCTGGATCTTGCCGCTCGTCGTCTGCGGCAGGGTGCCGGTGCGGATCAGCACGATGCGATAGGGGGCGATATCGTGCTCGCGGACGATCGCCTCGCGGATTGTCGCCCTGAGTTCGGCGAGGTCGACCTGATGGCGATAGCCGCGCTCGATCTCCTGGACCACGACGAGCCGCTCCTCGCCGGCCTCGTCGGCGACGCCGAACACCGCGCCGGCGTGTCGGCGCAAGGCCGGGTGACAGTTCTCGACCGTATGTTCGAGGTCGTGCGGATAATGGTTGATGCCGCGGATGATGATCAGGTCCTTGATCCGGCCGGTGATGAACACTTCGCCCGCCGCATCGACAAATCCGAGATCACCGGTGCGCAGCCACCGCTCCGGGCCGCCGCCCTCGATTGGGGCCGCAAACGCCGCCCGTGTCGCCTCGGGATTGCGCCAATAGCCCCGGGCGATGTGAGGCCCGCACACCCAGACCTCGCCGACGCGGTCGGGCCCGAGCTGCCGGCCGGTCTCGGGATCGACGATGGCGACGCGCCCGGCCGCGACCGGCCGGCCGGACCCGACCAGGCTCTGCCCCTCTTCGCTGCGCTCCGGCGGCGCTGCGAGCCCGCGCTGCAGAGCCTCGCGGCCGACAGTTCGGATCACCGGGCCCGCTCCCCGTCGCACCCCGGTGATCAGCAATGTCGCTTCCGCCATGCCGTAGGCGGGAAAGACGGCCGCAGGGTCGAAGCCGTGCGGCGCGAAGGTCGCGGCAAAACGCGCGATCGTGTCGGCGCGGACCGGTTCGGCGGAATTGTACGCGACCTTCCAGCACGACAGATCGACGCCATTCATCTGCTCGGCGCGATAGCGGCTCGTGCAATGGTCGAAGGCGAAATTGGGTCCGCCCGCGACCTCTGCGCGGTAGTCGTGGATCGCCCGCAGCCAGTTGAGCGGCCGCTGCAGGAACGTGACCGGCGGCATCAGCACGCACAGCGACCCGACATAGAGCGATTGCAGAACGTTCACGATGAGCCCCATATCGTGATAGAGTGGGACCCAGCTGACATAGGTGGAGTGCCGCGTATTGCCGGCGGCAATGCGCACCATTTCGGAGTTTTCCAGCAGATTGCCGTGGCTGACCATCACGCCTTTGGGGGTCGAGGTCGAGCCGGAGGTGTATTGCAGAAAGGCGATGTCGTCGCGCCGCAGGGCCGCCGGAGCCTCGCCTTCGCGATCCGCCGCGGCAGAGAAATCTTCGGGGAACACCCATTCGGCGGCGGGACCGGCGAGGCGGTCGCGCAGGTCCGGCCGGCTCGCGTCCAACAGCTCGCGCGTCGTCATCAGAAAGCGCGGCGCGCAATCGGCAAGGATCGCGCGGCTGGCGTCGCGGCGGCTGTTGCGCCGCGGGATCATCATCGGAACGGCGACGATTCCGGCCAACAGGCAGCCGAAAAAGGCGGTGATGAATTCGAGCCCGGACGGGAACAACAATGCGGCGCGCTCTCCCTTGCCGCGGCGCCCGGCAAGATGGCGCGCCATCGCCAGCGCGCGGGCATGGAGCCCGGCAAAGCTCAGTTCCGGCCGCTCTCCCCCGCGGTCGGGCAGAAACACATAGGCGCGCTCCTCGCCCTGTTCGGCCGCCCGACGGCGCAGCACCTCGGCGAAGGTCTCGAAGGGGACCGTGGCCGCCTCGCCCCGCTCAGCCGGGCCCGCGCTCGGCGCGGCCGCAATCCGCCAGATGACGGGCGAGATCGGCGACCGTCGGGTGTTCGAAGATCAGCTCCTGCGTCAGTTCGAGGCCGAGCCACTCTTCAAGAGCGACGAGGAAATGGATCGAGCTGGCCGAATCGAGCCCAAGCCGGGCGAATTCGACCTGTGGATCGATCTGCCCCTGCGGCAGGTCGAGGGTCCGCGACAAATAATCGACGCACCACTCGCGAATGGCCGATTCACTCGGAGATTCGGTCACCGGACCCTGTATACGCCCGTTGCTCCGCCCCCGCCAAAATCCGTCCCGGCGCGCGCCGGGAGCAGGGACGGCGGAGACGCTAACAGCCGCGCGGCGCACGGGTCAAGCGCCCGCTCGCCCTTCGCCTCAGCCGGCAAAACGGCCCGCATGCCGACAATTTGACCCTTGGTCGAGGCATAGCGGCTGCTCTTCCTCGTTGTCTCAAATGCTGTCATTTCCGGCAGTACGAGGAGGCTGTCCATGCAGGTTGCGATCCCCAGGCAGGGCTTGCGGCGCGCGGCCGCGGTCATGGTTGTGTTGGGAGCGGTTCTGGCCGCCGCCGCGCCGGCGGCCCAGGCCCACTGGTGGGGCCACCGCGCCTTTGTCCGGCCCTGGCACCACGTCTACTACCGCCCGTGGGGTCCGGTGTTCTATGGGCCGTGGCGGCCGGTCTTCTTCCGGCCTCGGCTGATCTTTGGACCACCGCCGCCCGCCGTGGTCCGGCCGCGGGTCTATCGCCGCGTCGTCGTAGTCCGGCCGCGTCCGGTCATCATCCGCCGCACGGTCGTCGTGCACGCGCCGCCGATCATCCGTGAGCGGGTGGTCTATCGTACGGTGCCTTACCATCATCCGGCGGTCCACCGCGCCCCGGTGCACCACGCCTCCGCGATCCGCTACAGCTACCGTCATTGCGGCTGCTATTGAGGCAGGGTCGTCGGATCGGTTCCTGACGAGAGGAGGAGAGGACGCGAGGGGCGAGGTTGCAATGCCGCGGCCTCTCCCTATAGTGCCCCGATGGACGCATCCTTGCCCGATCTCGATCTCGACGGCGGCTCCCGCGTCGTCGTCGCGATGTCGGGCGGCGTCGATTCGTCGGTGGTCGCGGCGCTGCTCGCCGCCGCCGGTTGCGAGGTAGTCGGCATCACCCTGCAGCTCTATGACCACGGCGCCGCAATCGGCCGCCGCGGCGCCTGCTGCGCCGGGCAAGACATCCACGACGCGGCGCGGGTCGCCGAGCGGCTGCAGATCCCGCATTATGTGCTCGATTACGAGAGCCGGTTCCGCGCCGCGGTCATCGACGATTTCGCCCAATCCTACCGTCGCGGCGAGACGCCGGTGCCGTGCATCCGCTGCAATCAGCGCATCAAGTTCCGCGACCTCTTGGCCGTGGCGCGCGATCTCGGCGCCTCCGCCCTCGCCACCGGGCATTACGCCCGCCGCGTCGCCGGCCCCTGCGGGCCGGAACTGCATCGCGCCCGTGACCGGGGGCGCGACCAGAGCTATTTCCTGTTCGCAACGACCCGCGCCGAACTCGCCTTTCTGCGCTTTCCGTTGGGCGGCCTCGAAAAGTCGGAGACGCGCGCATTGGCGCAGCGTTTCGCCCTTCCGGTCGCGGAGAAGCCTGACAGCCAGGATCTTTGTTTTGTGTCGCAGGGCTCCTATGCTGATCTCGTCGCGCGGCTCGCTCCCGAGGCCGGCGAGCCCGGCGACGTTGTCGATCGCGGCGGCCGCGTGCTCGGCCGCCACCGCGGCATCGGCCGCTTCACGATCGGCCAGCGCAAGGGGCTCGGCATCGCCGCGCCCGAGCCGCTCCATGTCTTGCATATCGACCCCGAAAAGCGCCGCATCGTCGTCGGCCCGCGCTCGGCGCTCGCGACGAACCGGCTCGCGCTCGGCGAGATCAACTGGCTCGCCGCCGCGCCGCCCGCCCCGGACGGCACCGCGGTCATGGCGAAATTGCGCTCGACGCAAGGACCGGTGCCGGCGCGGCTCTATCCGGGCGCGGAGCCGGGTGCGGGCGAACTCGTGCTCGCGACGTCGGAGGCGGCGGCGCCGGGCCAGGCGGCTGTCCTCTACGACGGCGAGCGCGTGTTGGGGGGCGGCTGGATCCGCCGCGCGGCCGAAGCGGGCGCAGCGGCTTGACCCTCCCCGGCGCATCTCCTATATGCGGGGCCTCGCGGCGGGATAGCTCAGCTGGTTAGAGCAGGGGAATCATAATCCCAAGGTCGGGGGTTCAAATCCCTCTCCCGCTACCAATTAGATCAAAGCCTTACGAGACGAAATAGCCCGCTCGGCGCCGTGACAGGACCGGGCGGGCTAACGGCTGGGCTAACGGTTAGCCGGAGGTGTTAGCCGGGGGCATGCGGGCAACAAAAAGCCCCGCCGGCGAGGGCGGGGCTTCTCGGAATGGTCGGATGCGAGCAGGCCGAGCGCTGGTCAGCCTAGCTGCGAGCGCAGCAGAATTAAGACGATGCTCGACCCACTCGCATATGGCGGTATTCTCCTGCAAAAATGGGGCTATTCGGTGTGGCACTCCCTAATCGTTTTCATCGCGTTCTTGGCTTCGACTTCAGTCTTGTAAACGACGCCGTTAGGGGACACCACTGTATACTCAGTGCCCTTCGGCCTCTCTCGGGTAACGGTGCAGGTTCTGGTCTTAACTCCTTGCACGACGTAGTATTCTTCTGTCTGGGCAGCGGCCGGCAGCACGAAGCCGGCGATTAGGACACTGGCCAACAAGGTCGTGATCTTCATCAGACTCTCTTCAAAGGTTGCACAACGCCGCGGGAACAAGCAAGAAATGATTCTCGTTCCACTTAAAAGACCCCATTTATTCTTAAAAGTTGTATCTTACCTGCCAATCACATCACGAATAGTCCAGATCATGGCGAGCGCGGCTCATACCCTCGGTGCGATGCGGCGGCATAAGCCCTGCGCCATCCGATGCGCACCTGTCGGCGCTCGCCTTTAGCGGAGCGGAAACAAAAGAGCCCCGCCGGGGGGACGGCGGGGCTCTGTCTCTACCCTCTCGGGAAGGGTTGGGGACTGTCTCTGTCCGCGAAGTCAACGGCCGCAGCCGTTGATCGTTCCGCACAAAAGAGCCCCGCCTTGCGACGGGGCTCGATGCGGCGCTTAGCGCGACGGGTTGATCGCCTTAACCCGGGAGTGGAGCCATTCGACAAGCAGGCTCCTCTCCGCATTCGGGAGGCGCCGGAACGGGTGGAGCAGGAACCGCTCCTGCGGGGTGCGTGCCCTGTCGCTATCTTCCGCGGCGATCGGGGCAAGCCGCTCGCGCTCGTCCGGCTGCGCGCTCACGCGATGACTTCGCGGGCGGATACGGACAGGATTGACCACAGGTAGAGAAGCCAGCACTATAATTCATGCCATGGGTGTTTTGGTCGCTCGTCGCTCTTCTCATTTGCCTCATCGCCTTCTCCATCGACGTGATCGTGGATGCGGCTATAAGGGCTTTTGGGTGATTGAGCCATGGCATCCCAACGGCGGGCCGCAGATTGTTCTGGGCAATATCTATTCTTCTCTGGTTCCTTGCATTCGCCGTTGCCTTGCTTTTGGATGCAGTCTTTGACGCTATTTGGTAGGGGTTCGGGGATCGCGCGACTCGGCTAATTGATAAGCGCCCGGTATCGGTCAGTGCGGGAGGCGACGGCGTAAACCTTTTCGTAACCATATCGGGTGTACAGGAGGCTCCCCGCGCAGGCCGACCGCGCGGTGTAGTAGTCTCCAGCAATCCTCTGGTGGTAAGGCGGCGCGCGGCTTCCCATCGTCCCGCGCGCCGCTTTCTCTCGCGGACATCCGCAACTTTGAATAAGCGCCGTCCCGATCACGCCCGCGAGCAATTTCGCCGACGGCGCAAGCCGTGCAGATACTCGGTTAATACGGCAATAATGATGAAAGAGCTTAAGAGAACGAGTGTGTTGGGTTCTGGAACTGCCGGTGGGTCGCCTGATGTCGACAAGGTATTCTCCGAAAGCGCCTCCCCGCTTGTTGGATCCGTTTGAGCCTGGGGGGAGGAGCTGCAAAACGTTCCGATAGCATTTTGCAGCCTCGTCGCCGTGCTCGGTCGCCGCGACCTCAATCGCCTGACGAGGTTTACTCCCGCTGTCCGCCTACAGACAAAGAGCCTGCACGGTAGCGAGGTTCTATGTCCTCTATAACCGTGGATATTGGCCGCCTTTAGCCTTCCTCCCGGCCCATCGCCCGGATACTGCGCAAATCAGCTCGCCGGCGACAAAAATGACCACGGCGACCATACCCAGGAGGACCGTGTCGATCATCGGGCCGCCTCCTGCGATTCACGCTCGGGTTTTAGATCCTCAATAGCCTCGAACATGGCGGCGAGTGCGACGGCGATGAGGTGAATTAAGCGCATGCTCTCCCCCTCGGTGCGCTCGGAGTGTTCTGCGTCTCCGTCTGCCGGGAGCGCCACAACGGCGAATGCGTTTTACGACGCTAAGGGGACCGCCATGTGTGAAATCGTTCACAATACGTTATTATTTTTCTATCTAGTTGATTAGTTTTCTGAGACGCTCGGTATAGGGGCTATTCTGACAGAAAGAGCCATGCCTCGCGATGGGGTTTCCAGGGTGTGGCGGATCAGACGGCGCCGCTGTTCTTCAGCAAACCGAGTGCGGGTGCGCGGTGCTGATTCGTTCTCGCCGATAAAAAAGCCCCCGTCGGATGCGGGGGCAGTTTCCTGTTCTGTCCAGCCAGACAACGGACGCGGTCCCGCTGGGTTCCGCACAAAAAGCCCCGCCGGCGAGCGCGATGTTCTATTCTTCTGTACGGGTGGCGTCCCAGCCCTGCCATCGTGGAGGCGGGCCTCACAGCGCAGAACCGGAGCGCCATCCAAAGAATATCATTTGGTCGATATTTGTCTCAATTTCTGAGACGGAGCTTTGCGACGACAAAAAGCCCCGCCTCGCGACGGGGTTCAGTGGAACAGGGGACGACCCTTGTCGTCCGAATCGCGAACGGCGCGGGCGCCGCGGCATTCCGGCGAGGAGGGCTCGGCTACGAGCGGACACAAAAAGCCCCGCCGCAGCGAACCGGGCGGGGCTTCCTGTCGCGCGGCGGTCTTTAGCGGATGTCGCGCGCCGCCTCGATCGCCCTCTCCCTCCGCTTCGCCGCAACCGCCGCCCGTCGCCGCAGCCTCTGTTCATCCCAGAGCGCTCGTAAGTCCCCCCATCGCCTTGAAGGCTCAATCCGCACCGCCGCGATGCGCGCGGCTTCCTCGGCGCGGTTGAGCGCGCCCTGTGCAGTAGGCGCGGCATAGGCCGGCCGATCGCGACGCACGCCTGCTCGTCGATCCAGCGCTCAATCGTGGCGATCTCGTCGCCTCGCTTCATGTCTGATACCGTCTCTGCGGCTCCGTCGCATCGTCGGCGCGGCTTCCGCGCCCGTGCGTGCCGGGTCCATCGAGCGCACGCTATGCCGGAGGAGTTGCTTCATCGTTACCACCAGTCTTGACGCACAAGAAGAGCCCCGCCTCGCAGCGGGGCTTGGAACGCGGTGCATTAGCCGGGATAATTCACGAGACCGGAAGAGGGAGTGGCGGGAGCGGAACGAGCCGCAAGGGTCTGGTATGATTTGGTTGCTGAGGCCGGATCATCCGGAGCCAAACGGAGTTCGCCCCCGCCATGGCGCACGATACGAA
>DATFCQ010000162.1:0-7888 GCA_035252905.1 Allostellaceae bacterium
GATGCGAGGCTGCCGCATCTGCGGGCGCGGCTCGCCGCTCGCCAGCCGGTCGAGATTGTCGCGATCGGCGGCGCATCGACGGCCGGGAAAGCCGCCGGCTCGCCCGATCTCGCCTATCCTCGCCGGCTGCAGGAGGCGCTGGCGCGCGATTACCCCGCGCTGCCGATCGCCGTCGTCAACCGGGGCGTACCGCGGCAATCCGCGGAGGACATGCTGGCGCGCTTTCCGCGCGACGTGCTCGCCGCGCATCCGGTGCTGGTGATCTGGGAAGTCGGCATCACCGACGCCGTCCGCGGCACCGACGTCGATGATTTCGCCGCCACGCTGCAGTCCGGAGTCGATCAACTCGAGCAGCGAGGGATCGACGTCATGTTTGTCAATATGCAGTTTTCGCGCGATATGACGGCGATCATCGATTTCGACGAATATCTGCGCGCGCTGCGGCGCGTCGC
The DNA here is from genome assembly GCA_035252905.1 of Allostellaceae bacterium. Classification (GTDB taxonomy): domain Bacteria; phylum Pseudomonadota; class Alphaproteobacteria; order ATCC43930; family CGMCC-115725; genus AP-15. The sequence continues at coordinate 453 of DATFCQ010000162.1, forward strand.
CGAGATCAATGGCCTCTCTGTATTTCCTCGGTTCGAGATGATGCGCCATTGGAGCGAGGCAGGCGTGTTCAACTTCGACGGCGTCGCGCCGGCGGAGCGGGCGCGGCTCGCCGCCCGCGTCTATCGCTGCATCGGCGATGCGTTGGCGGACGCGATCCGGCGAGCGGTCCGGTGAAGGGACGCGGCGGGAGCGGAGGATTGGCGGCGCTTCTGGCCGCGACGCTCGCGGCCCAGGGCGCTGCCGCAGCGCCGCCGGACTGCGCCGTTCCGCCCGGGCTTGCCGCGCTCGGCGCCCCGCTCGCGCACACGGCGCGGCGGCTCGACCAGGGCGGGGTCTTGCGCATCGTCGCCCTGGGCTCCTCCTCGACGGCCGGCTTTGGCGCGAGTTCCGCGGCGATGAGCTATCCGAGCCGGCTCCAGCAGGAACTCGCCAGCCGTCTGCCCGGGATCGCGCCCGGGATCTCAGTCATGGTCCTCAATCGCGGGGTCGGCGGCCAGCGTGTCGGCGAGGAGGTGGCGCGGCTCGGCCGGGACGTGATTGCCGCGCATCCCGATCTCGTGATCTGGCAGGTCGGGACCAATGCGGTCCTGCGCCGCGACGATTTCACCGCCGACGCGGCCATGATCCGGCGCGGCGTCGCGGCGATCAAAGCAAGCGGCAGCGACGTCGTCCTGATGGACCTGCAATACGCGCCGCGCGTTCTCGCCCGGCCGTCCTACCAGAAGATGGAGCAGCTCATTGCCGCCGCCGCCCGCGACCTGCGCGTCGGCCTGTTCCGCCGCTTTGCCGTCATGGCCCGTTGGGCCGAGACGGGCCAGCTCGCCCCGGCGCCGATAGTCGCGCCGGACGGCCTCCACATGACCGATGCGAGCTATGGCTGCCTCGCCGCCGACTTGGCGGAGGCGATTGCAGGAAACGCAGAGCAGCGCGTCCGGCGCGCCGCCCTCCGGCCGGAGGGCGCTGGAGCGCTCCTGCCCGCCGCGCGGAACGGGGTTCAGACGCGCTGAGACCTTCCCGATTCGGCGCTGCGGCGGGCGGCGTGCGCGCTGCGTCAGAACGCCGCGTTCGCAACTTGACCAAGATTTCCATTTTGTGATACAACCAAAAAGCAATTGGATAAGGCCGGAAGGTCACATGGATGTGCCATGACGATTTCGCTGCGAAACCTATATATAGAGGCCATGGCACTGGACCTAACAGGATACGGGTCGGGTGTTGCCGGCCCGCCGATCGTCCGAGGGCGCGGGCGCGTTTCTCCGGCGGACGGCAGGCTTCCGCACTCTCGCCATAAAGTGTTGGTGTAATGCTTACGTTAACCTTTTTTAGCATAGAATGCGCGATCCGGTGGGAAGGCCGGTCGAAGCGGCGGGAACAAGCGGATCTGCGGTGTCATCGCCTGCGGAGCGGACGGCGCCCGCAGAATTCGGACGCGCCGCGAATTTTTTCCGATGATCCGGCGTTTGTTCGATGGATGACGCAAAGTCGCGGGGTTGAGCGCGAGCGTCGGGTGAGGTGAGAAAATGCGATTCGACGATGGGATCTTTGGGATCTACTCGCGGTTGTACGAGAACCGGCGAGAGGTTGAGTACTCCCTCGAGGATTATCTCGGGAAATGCTCGGACGATCCGTCCTTCTACGCAAGCGCCGCCGAGCGCATGCTGAAGGCGATCGGCGAGCCGCAGATGATCGACACGAGCCAGGAGCCCCGGCTCGGTCGCATCTTCATGAACCGCACGATCAAGGTTTATGACGAATTTTCCGACTTTTTCGGGATGGAGGAGACGATCGAGCGGATCGTCGGGTTCTTCCGCCACGCGGCGCAAGGGCTCGAAGAGCGCAAGCAGATCCTCTATCTGTTGGGGCCCGTCGGCGGCGGCAAATCCTCGCTTGCCGAACGCCTGAAGCAGCTGATGGAAAAGGAGCCGATCTACGTTCTGAAGGCCGGCAACGAAGTGAGCCCGGTGTTCGAAAGCCCGCTCGGGTTGTTCGATCCGGTGACGTTCGGCCCGGAACTGGAAAAGCGCTACGGCATCCCGCAGCGCCGGCTGACCGGCACCCTGTCGCCCTGGGGGGTGAAACGGCTCGAGGAATTCGGCGGCGACATCACCAAATTCACCGTCGCCCGCCTGCAGCCCTCGCGCCTGAAGCAGATCTGCGTTGCCAAGACCGAACCCGGCGACGAGAACAATCAGGACGTCTCGAGCCTCGTCGGCAAGGTCGATATCCGCAAGCTCGAATTCTTCAGCCAGAACGATCCCGACGCCTATTCCTTCTCGGGCGGGCTCAACCGCACGACCCAGGGCCTGATGGAATTCGTCGAGATGTTCAAGGCGCCGATCAAGATGCTGCACCCGCTCCTGACTGCGACGCAGGAGGGCAATTACGTCGGCTCGGAGAATATCGGCGGCATCCCCTATCAAGGCATCATCCTCGCCCATTCGAACGAGGCGGAGTGGCAGAGCTTCAAGAACAACAAAAACAACGAGGCCTTCATCGACCGCATTTCCGTCATCAAGGTGCCGTACTGCCTGCGTGCCACCGAAGAGCGCAAGATCTACGAGAAATTGTTACAGAACAGTGAACTGGCGAACGCGCCCTGCGCGCCGTCGACGCTGGACATCCTGGCGCGCTTCAGTGTGCTGTCGCGGGTGAAGCCGCACGAGAATTCGAACCTCTACTCGAAGATGCGGGTCTATGACGGAGAGAGCCTGAAGGACACCGATCCGCGCGCCAAATCGGCCCAGGAATATCGCGACGCCGCCGGCGTCGACGAGGGCATGGAGGGGATCTCGACCCGCTTCTCCTTCAAGGTGCTGTCGAGCACCTTCAACTTCGACACGCAGGAAGTGGCCGCCGATCCTGTTCATCTGATGTACGTGCTCGAACAGGCGATCTGGCGCGAGCAGTTCCCGGACGACCAGGAAAAGAAATATCTCAATTTCATCAAGGCCGAACTGGCCCCGCGCTATGCCGAGTTCATCGGCAACGAGATCCAGAAGGCCTATCTCGAATCCTACTCCGATTACGGACAGAACCTGTTCGATCGCTATGTCGCCTATGCCGACGCGTGGATCGAGGACCAGGACTACAAGGACCCCGATACCGGCCAGTTGATGAACCGCGAGCTGTTGAACCAGGAGCTGTCGAAGATCGAGAAGCCGGCGGGCATCGCCAACCCGAAGGACTTCCGCAACGAGGTCGTCAAGTTCGCCCTGCGCGCGCGGGCCAATCATGGCGGGCGCAATCCGTCCTGGACCTCGTACGAAAAGCTGCGCGAGGTGATCGAGCGGCGCATGTTCTCCCAGGTCGAGGATCTGCTGCCGGTCATCAGCTTTGGCAGCAAGAAGGATTCCGAAACCGAGAAGAAACATGCCGACTTCCTGGAGCGGATGGTCGAACGCGGCTATACTGAGCGGCAGGTCCGCCGGTTGGTCGAGTGGTACATGCGGGTCAACAAGGCCGGTTAGCGGATTCCGCTGCGGTCGGGAAGGAGCCGATGAACATCGTCGATCGCCGCCCCAACCCCAAGGGCAAGAGCCTCAGCAACCGGCAGCGCTTCTTGGGGCGCGCCCGGGCCGAGATCAAATCGGCCGTGCAGGACGCGCTGAAGAAGCGCAAGGTGGCCGATGTCGAGCATGGCGAGAAGGTCGCCATCCCGACCCGCGGCATCGCCGAGCCGGTGTTTCATCACAGCCGGCGCACCGGCCGCACCGAGCATGTCGTTCCGGGCAACAAGGAGTATCTGCGCGGCGACGAGATCCCGCGGCCGTCGGGCGGCGGCGAGGGCCGCGGCTCGCAGGCGAGCCCGGACGGCTCGGGCGAGGACGCGTTCGAGTTCACCCTGTCGAAGCAGGAGTTCCTCGACATGTTTTTCGAGGATCTCGAGCTTCCCGACCTGGTCAAGAAGAGCCTGCGCGAGACCGTCGCTCATGATCTTCAGCGCGCCGGCTATACCGTCACCGGCAGCCCGGCCAATCTGAGCATACGGCGCACGATGCGCAACAGCATGGCCCGGCGCATCTCATTGCGGCGCCCGAAGCAGTCGGAGATCGAGGCATTGCGCGAGGCGGTCGAGGAGGCTCGCGCCCGCGGCGCCGAGGAGGAGGCCGAGCGGCTTGCCCGCGAACTCGAACGCATCGAGCGGCGCAGCAAGATCATCCCCTACATCGATCCGCTCGACGTGCGCTACAATCGCTTCGAGCGCGTCCCGCGCCCGAACACCGAGGCCGTCATGTTCTGCCTGATGGACGTCTCGGGGTCGATGACCGAGGCGATGAAGGACCTCGCCAAGCGGTTCTTCATGCTGTTGCACGTCTTTCTGATCCGCCGCTATCGCCACGTCGACATCGTCTTCATCCGCCACACCAGCACGGCCGAAGAGGTCGACGAGGAGACGTTCTTCTACAGCCGCGAGACCGGCGGCACCGTGGTGTCGACGGCGCTTGAAAAGATGCTCGAAATCGCCCGCGCCCGCTATCCGACCGACCGCTGGAACATCTATGCGGCGCAGGCCTCCGACGGCGACAATTACGGCGCCGATTCGAGCCGCTGCGTATCGCTGCTCGGCGGCGAGGTTTTGCCGCTGTGCCAGTATTTTGCCTATGTCGAAGTCGGCGACGGCATGGGAGGCAGCCTGTCCGGATTGTCGCGCGACAGCGATCTGTGGCGCGCCTATAACGAGGTGGCGCCGATGCACCCGCATTTCGCGATGCGCCGGGTCAGCGATCCCTCGCAGATCTTCCCGGTGTTCCACGAACTCTTTGCCAAAGGGGGCGTGCGTGCTTAAGTCCTCTTCCGTGCCGGCGGCCCGGCTCGACGCCGCAGCACCGCTGTTCACCGGCTCCAACTGGGATTTCACCGGGCTGCGCCGGGTTTACGGCGCGATCGAGGAGATCGCGCTCGGCGATCTCGGCCTCGACGTCTACCCGGTGCAGATCGAGGTCATCACCTCGGAGCAGATGCTCGACGCCTACGCCTCGGTCGGCCTGCCGCTGATGTACCGGCACTGGAGCTTCGGCAAGCGCTTCGCCTTTCACGAGACCCTCTACCGCAAGGGCCTGCAAGGCCTCGCTTACGAAATCGTCATCAACTCGAACCCCTGCATCTGCTACATCATGGAAGAGAATTCCATGACCATGCAGACCCTTGTCATCGCCCACGCCGCATTCGGACACAATCACTTCTTCAAGAACAACTATCTGTTCCGGCAGTGGACGGACGCTAACGGGATTCTCGACTATCTGAGCTTTGCCCGCGACTATGTCGCCAAATGCGAAGAACGCTACGGGACCGAGGCGGTTGAACGCGTGCTCGACGCCGCCCATGCTTTGCGCGATCACGGCGTCAACCGCTACGCCCATCGCTCGAAATTGAGCCTCTTTGAAGAGCAGCGCCGCGCCGAGGAATGGCGCGCCCATGCCGAGGCTACCTATAACGATCTGTGGCGCACCGTGCCCGGTCTCGGCAAGGGCAAGGACGATCTCCCGGTAGACGAGGCGCGGCTTCGGGAAATCAAGCGTCAGCTCGGGCTTCCCGAGGAGAACCTGCTCTATCTGATCGAAAAGCGCGCCCCGAAGCTCGACGACTGGCAGCGCGAATTGATCCGCATTGTCCGCCTGATCGCGCAGTATTTCTATCCGCAGAAGCAGACCCAGATGATGAACGAAGGCTGCGCCACCTTCGTCCATTACGAGATCATGCGGCGCCTGCACGACAAGGGGCTGATCACCGAAGGGGCGATGCTCGAATTCCTGCATTCGCATTCGAGCGTCGTCGCGCAGCCGGATTTTGACGATCCACGCTTCAGCGGCATCAATCCCTACGCGCTCGGCTTTGCGATGATGAGCGATATCCGCCGCATCTGCGAGGAACCGACCGCAGAGGATCGCGAATGGTTCCCCGACATCGCCGGCGGCGGCGATCCCTACGGGGTCTTGCGCCACGCCTGGGCCAATTACCGCGACGAAAGCTTTATCCTGCAATATCTGAGCCCGGCATTGATCCGGCGCTTCCGCATGTTTCATGTCTCGGACGACAGCAGCAAGCCGGCGCTCAAGGTCGAGGCGATCCACGACGAGATCGGCTACCGCCGGATCCGCAGCGCGTTGTCGCGGCAATACGACCTGTCGCGGCGTGAGCCCGACATCCAGGTCGTCGACGTAGACCTGCGCGGCGACCGCTGCCTCGTTTTGGCTCATTACGTCCATGACGGCGTCCTGCTCGAGGAAAAGACCTGCCGCGCGGTGTTGCGCTACGCCGCGACGCTGTGGGGCTATTCGGTCAAACTGCTCGAAATCGAGGCGGCTACCGACAAGACGCTGAAAGCCTACGAAGTCGGGCAGCCGAGCTGAGCAAGAAGGGCGGCGGAATAGGCTACGCTTTTCCGCCCTACGGTTCGGTGTAGGGCGGAAAACCCCGGCGAAAGCCGGGGGCATTCCGCCGATACCGTTAGGAATGATCGTCCTCGGCCTGGAAACGAGCTGCGATGAAACCGCGGCGGCGGTGGTGGCCGACACGGCTGCGGGTCCGCGGATCCGCGTCAATCTGGTCGAGGCGCAGCAGCGCGAGCACGCCCCCTATGGCGGGGTTGTGCCCGAGATCGCGGCGCGGACGCATCTCGACCATCTCGACCGGCTCGTCGCACGGACCCTCGCGGTTGCCGGGCTGCGCCTTCCCGATCTCGACGGCATCGCCGCCGCCGCCGGTCCCGGTCTGATTGGCGGCCTCATTGTCGGCACGATGATGGCCAAGGGGATCGCCTGGGCGGCGAAGAAGCCGTTCATCGCGGTCAACCATCTCGAAGCCCATGCGCTGACTGCGCGGCTGACCGATACGGTCGCCTTTCCCTATCTGCTGCTGCTCGTGTCCGGCGGCCATTGCCAATTGCTCTGCGTTGCCGGGATAGGCCGCTATCGGCGGCTCGGTACGACGCTCGACGACGCCGCCGGCGAGGCGTTCGACAAGGCGGCGAAACTGATCGGCCTCCCCTATCCCGGCGGGCCGGCGATCGAACGGGAGGCGCGCGCCGGCAACGCGGCGCGCTTTGCCCTGCCGCGCCCGATGCGGGGCCGGCCGGGACATGATTTCTCGTTCTCCGGTCTGAAGACCGCGGTTCGCCAGATCGTCGCTGCACGAGGCGCCCTCGACGCACAGGACCGGGCCGATCTCGCCGCCGCGGTCGAAGGGGCGATCTGCGATGCGCTCGTCGATCGCACCGGGAACGCCGTCGCCTGGTTTCGCCGGCATTATCCGCGGGGGACGACCCTTGTCGCCGCCGGCGGCGTCGCTGCCAATCAGCGGCTGCGCCGGCGCCTTGCGGCGCTCGCTGACGGCGCCGGGCTCGCTTTTGCGGCGCCGCCGCCGTCCTTGTGCACCGACAACGGCGCAATGATCGCCTGGGCCGGGCTCGAACGGCTGCGCCTCGGGCTCACCGACG
>DATFCQ010000163.1:0-2912 GCA_035252905.1 Allostellaceae bacterium
TCGCCGCATGCTCGCCGCCCACCGCCGCGGCGATCGCCGCCAACAGCAGCACGAGCGTCGCACCGGCGAGAGCGAAGAAGCTTCTGTTGCGCATCGCTTAGGCCTCCCGCGGGGTGCGCCGGCGGCGCCGCCGCGAGCGCAGGACTGCGACGATCACGGCGGCGAGCGTGACCAGGATCGGGACCAGCGCGATATCGCAGAATTCGATCGCGGTCCGCAGGCTCTCGATGCGGCCGCGCAATGCCGCCTGGACCTCGCGCAATTGCCGGCGGGTTTCGAGAAGGGTGGTGCGGAACTGCGCAATCGCCCTCGCCTGCTGCGGCGACAGACTTGCCGGCGTGTCGCTCCCGCGGCCTCCGGTCAGCGCGGCGATCCTCTCCTCGGTTGCCTTCAGGTTCTGCTCGAGGGCGTGTTCCTCGGCGCTGTAGCGGGCCTCGGCCTCGCGCCGGATACGGTCGACGACGACAAACGGCCGGGCCGAGGTGCCGCGGCTGCGCAAGCCGATCAGATCCTCGCCGCCGGCCAGGACCTCGACCGCATCGGCGACAAAATCGCCGTTGTCGGCGATCGGGACCACGACCCGATGGCTGAAGAAGTTCTGCGAGCGCGCCCAGAAGCGGTCGTCCAACATGTCGGAATCGGCGACGACGACGAGGTTGATCGGATGCAGTGACTGCCTGACGGGTTTGGCCGCGGGCGCCGGCCGGTTCGCCGCCGCCGGCCCCGCCTCCGGCGGGCCGCCGGGGAAGGCGGTCCTGGCCGGGCCGGTGATGTGGGCGGCGAGGATATAGCGCTCGTCCGCGGGCTTGAAGCGGGCGAGCAGCCCCTCGACGTCGGGCAGCCCTGCGAGCCGGGCGACAGGGATCTTCTCCGCGTCGGGCGAGGTCGTGATCAACGGCTCGACCCGGGTCGTCCGGCCCGGGAGCGGCTCGACGATCCCGGCCGAGGCCATCGTCAGATGGCTGAGATCGGCGGTGATCATGTCGTGCCGGTTCAGGTTGGCGGCGTCGAGGCCGAGCCAGGCGACATAGCGCAGCGGCCGCAGGCCGCGGTCGAGCGAGGGCACGCTGACCAGTTGCGCGTCGCGGCGGTCGCCGGCGACCACATCGGTCGGCAGCTTGATCCCCCAGGCTTTGAACAGCGGCGCAAGGCTGTCGATGGCGGCGGTTCCGGGCGGAGTGGAGACGCCGTGCGGCGCCGATTGCGCTTCGGCATAGGGATCGGCGAAGACCAGCGCCTTGCCGCCCTTCAACACGAACTGGTCGATCGCATAGAGCGTCTGCGGCGGCAGTTTCGGCGGCTGGACCAGCATCAAGACGTCGACGTCCGGCGGGATTGCGGCCAATGTCGTGTCGAGCGGCTCGACCGTATAGAGCTGGCGCAATTCTTCGAAGATGGCGGTCGGCGCGCTCGGCCGGCCCTGCATCATCGCCGTGACGTCGCCGGCCAGCGGCAGAGAGGTCAACAATCCGACAACGGTTTTTTTCGGGACGGCGAGGCTGTGGATCAGCCGGGTTAGATCGTATTCGAGAAAGCGCTCGCGCTGGCGCGAGAAGAACGGGATCACCTGATGGTCGTCGGTCGAATTGGTGCCGGCGAGGCCGAAATAGACCTGATCGCCCTGCGAATCGAGCGGCACGGCCTGCAGGCCGAACGCGACGGCGCGGTCCTCGAGATTCGAAAAGGGCGGCGGATCGTAGATTTCGAGGCGCAATTTGCCGTGCGCGGCGGCAACGTACTGGTCAAGCATCGCGCGCACCCGCGCGGCGTAGACGCCGTAGGAGGGGAGCGCCTCGCCGAGCCGGTGCGAATAGTAAAAGCGCAACGTGATCGGCTCGTCGATCCGCGCCAATGTATGCCGCGTGGCGGGCGACAAGGTGAACAGACGATCGGCGGTCAGGTCGAGCCGCGCCGAGGCGAAATGCGCCGCGATGACGTTGACCGAAACCAGCATGACCGCGAGGCACAAGAGCGCGGTCGCCGCGACCGCCCGACGCGAAGCAAAAAAACGGCGCAATTCAGTCGGCCTTTTTCAAATCGATCAGGATCGTGCCGGCGGCGAGAAAGGCGACCATGACCGACAGGAAATAGACGAGGTCGCGCAGGTCGACGACGCCTTCGGTAATCGCCTCGAAATGATCGAGGAGGCTTGCCGCCGCGACCGTCTGCGGGAGACCCTCGGGGGCCCAGCCGGCAAGCGCGCCCTGCACCACCTGCGAACCCGCGACGATCAAAAGGAAGGCGATCGCCGCGGTCACGACAAAGGCGATGACCTGGTTCTTGGTCGCCGCCGACACCGCGCCGCCGATCGCGAGAAGCGCCCCCGCCGCGAGAAAGCTGCCGAAATAGCTCGCCAGGATCACGCCGTTGTCGGGCGCCCCCAGGTAATTGACGGTGATCCAGAACGGAAAGGTCAGGACGAGTGCGATGCCGGCAAAGCACCAAGCGGCAAGGAATTTGCCGAGAACGGCCTCGCCGGTGCGGATCGGCAGGGTCAGGAACAGTTCGATTGTGCCGCTCTTACGCTCCTCGGCCCACAGCCGCATCGACAGGGCCGGGACGAGGACAAGATAGAGCCACGGATGAAACATGAAAAAGGGCCTGAGGTCGTCCTGCCCGCGCCCGAAGAAGTCGCCGAGGAAGAAGGTCAACACCCCCGCCAGGACCAGAAAGACGACGATAAAGACATAGGCGATCGGGGTGGCGAAATAGCTCGCCAATTCGCGGCGGAAGATAGTCGGGATGTGGGTCATCAGACGGCGGCGGGGAGGCTGGTGATGGCACGGAACACGTCGTCGAGGCGGCCGCGCTCGACCCGCAATTCGCCGACCGCCCAGCCGCGCGCCCGCACGAGGTCGGCGATCTCGCCGAAGGGCGCGGCGCCGTCGCGCGGGAGGGCGAAGAGCGCCGGG
>DATFCQ010000164.1:0-4637 GCA_035252905.1 Allostellaceae bacterium
CGGCAGCGCTTCCGCGATCCCGGCCGCCGCCGCGACGCAGCCCGTCCGCCACGGGCAGAGGACGCAGCGCGGCCGCCGCGGCGTGCAGATCGTCGCGCCGAGATCCATCAGCGCCTGGGCAAAATCGCCGGGGCGGTCGCGCGGGACCAAGGCCGCGGCCAGTGTCTTGAGGTGGGTCCTGGCCGCCGGCAGCGGCTCGCCGACGCCGTAGAGGCGGGCGAGGACGCGCTCGGCATTGCCGTCGACCGCGGCGACCGGCCGCCCGAAGGCGATCGCCGCAATCGCCGCCGCCGTATAGGCGCCGATCCCGGGGAGGGCGGAGAGCGCCGCCGGATCGGCCGGGAAGAGACCGCCGTGCCGCGCCGCGACCATGCGCGCGCAGGCATGAAGATTGCGGGCGCGCGCATAATAGCCGAGCCCCTGCCATTCCTGCAGCACCGCATCGAGCGGGGCCGCGGCAAGCGCCGAAATATCGGGCCAGCGCGCCGTGAATCGGTCAAAATAGGGAGCGACCGCGGTCACCGTCGTCTGCTGCAGCATGATCTCGCTGAGCCAGACGCGGTAGGGGTCGGGGCGGCCGCCGGGCGGCGCCCGCCACGGCAGGTCGCGCCGATGGCGGTCGTACCAGGCGAGCAGATCGGCGGGGTCGGGTGTTGGCGCGGACAAGGCGGATCGGAACTCTCTGATGCTTGTAAGGTCGGATTAGTCCGGATGGCGGCAAAAAGCGATCGCAGAGGCGCGCCGCGCGCGCCCTCCCCACCGCCGCCGGACGCCGCATCCGCAGGCGCCGAGAGGCGCCACGGATTGCGCGCGATCGGGGTCGCCGCCTCGCAGGTGGCGGCGCCGATCCTGAAGCGGCGCGGCGGCGGCCTCCTCGGCCGCCTCAAAACCGACTGGGCGCACATCGTCGGCGAAGCCGGGGCGCAGGTCAGCTGGCCCGCGGCGCTCGGCCGCGACGGGGCGCTCAAACTGCGCGTATTGTCGGCCGCAGCGCTCGATTGGCAGCACCGCGCGCCGCTGGTTCTCGAACGCATCAATCTCTATTTCGGCCGCCCGGTCGCGACCCGTCTGGTGTTCGTACAGGGGCCGCTGCCGCTCGCTCCGCCGGCTGCGGCGCCGCCCCTGCCGCCGCTCGCCGCCGAGACGGCCAACGCTCTCGACCGGAACCTTGCCCAGATCCTCGATCCCGAGCTGCGCGCCGCCCTCGGTCGGCTCGGCCGGGCCATCCTCGCCGCCGAGACGGAAACCCCTCGCGGCGCGGCCGCACCCGCGCCCGGAATAGAGTAATATCAACCTATAATAGTGAGGACGCATCTCATGCGGGATATTTGGTTTGCCGCCGTGATGGCGAGCCTGGCGCTTTCTGCCGTTCCGTCCCTGCCGCAAGCGGCGCCGGCGAGCGCAGCCAACCAGCAGGCCATCCTGGCGCCGCACAAGGGCGACCGCATCCTCGGCAATCCCAAGGCGCCGATCACGATCATCGAATACGCCTCGATGAGCTGCCCGCATTGCGCCCATTTCGACCAGGAGGTGTTGCCGCAGCTCGAGAAGACCTGGATCGACACTGGCAAGGCCAAATTGATCCTGCGCGACTTTCCCCTCGACGAGTCGGCGCTCAAAGCGGCCATGCTTGCCCGTTGCGCCCCGCCCGATCGCTTTTACCCGTTCGTCAATGCGCTGTTCGCCGACCAGCCGCAATGGGTGATGGCCCGCGATTACGAGGCCGCGCTGGTCCGCATGGCGAAGCTCGGCGGCATGAATGCGCAGGCGGCCGAAGCCTGCCTGAAAAACAAGGCGCTCGAAGACGATATCGTGAAGGAGCGCTTGGTCGCCAACCAGGACCTCGGCGTCGACGCGACCCCGACCTTCTTTGTCAACGGCAAGAAATTTACCGGGGAACCGACCGTGGCAGCCTTCAATCAATTGCTGTCGAGCCTCGCCGCAAAAGCCTGAGCATAGCCGCGGCCGGGTCGCGGGACAGGCGCTTTGCCGCAGCCCCGCGGCCCGATCCTGGGATCTATCTTATTGATATAATAAGTTTTCTCTCCGATTTCAGCGACCGCGAGCGGCTTGACAGGGGGCGGGTGCGCCACTATGTTGCGCTGCGTCTCGGCCGTGCCACGGCTGGAACGGGTATCGGGCGGTTGGCCATCAAAAGATGAGCGAGCAGACGCCGCCGGACCCTTTGGCGCGGCTTGGCGAAAAGATCGAACAGGCGCGTCGGGAGCAGCTCCGGCGGGAAGGACACGGCGACGCGGCGCAAGGCCCCATCGGGGTCGCATGGCGCGTCGCGGCCGAGCTTGTCGCCGCGTTTGCGGTCGGGGTCGGCCTGGGACTGGGCTTCGACTATCTGTTCGGAACCCGGCCCTGGGGCCTGATTGCGGGCGTCTTTCTCGGCGGGGCGGCCGGCATCCTCAGCGCCTATCGCGCCGCAAACGAATTGGGGCGCAGCCCGCCGCCGGGGCCGCAGCAGGACCGAGGGGAACGGGATTGATCGGGTCGGGGAACTAAGGTGGCGACGGAACATTCATCACCGCTTTCGCAATTCACGATCGAGCGGATCGTGCCGTTCCATGCCGGTACGGTCGACCTCTCCTATACCAATGCGGCGCTGATGATGACGATCGTCGTCATCCTCATCACCGGGTTTCTGCTGCTGGCGATGCGCCGCCCGCAGCTCGTCCCGGGTCGGCTGCAATCGATCGCGGAACTCGCCTACGAGTTCACCGCCCGCATGGTCCAGGACAATCTCGGGCCGGAGGGCCGCGCCTTCTTCCCGTTTGTCTTCTCGCTGTTCATGTTCCTGCTGCTCGCCAACCTGATCGCCTTGATCCCGTACAGCTTTTCGATTACGGCTCAGCTGATCGTCACGGTGGCGTTCTCGCTCTTCGTCTTTGTTCTGGTTACGGTGGTGGCGTTTATCCGGCACGGCTTCCACTTCTTCAAATTCTTCATGCCGGAGGGGGCGCCCTTGCTGATGGCGCCGCTGATCGTCCCGATCGAGATCATCTCCTACATGGCGCGCCCGGTCACCCTGTCGATCCGGCTCTTCGCCAACATGATGGCCGGCCATACGATGATGGCGGTCTTTGGCGGCTTTGCCATCGCGCTCGGTTATTTCTTTTTCCTGCCCGTCCTCGCCGACATCGCTCTCTACGGCCTTGAACTGATCGTCGCCGCATTGCAGGCCTATGTCTTCGCCATCCTGACCGTGCTCTATTTGCGCGACGCGATCCATATGCACTGAGCCCCGGCGGGGCGGCGCAGGCCCCCTGCCCCCGCCTTCGGCCATTTCCCGCGAACACCGAAAACGGAAAGGACAGAACCATGGACGTCACTTCTGCCAAATTGATCGGTGCCGGTCTTGCCGCGATCGGGCTGTCCGGCGTCGGCATCGGCATCGGCAACATCTTCGGCACCTTGGTCAGCTCGATCGCGCGCAACCCGGCCTCGCGCGACCAGGTGTTCGGCATCGGCATTCTCGGCTTCGCCTTGACCGAGGCGGTGGCGCTCTACGCCCTCCTCGTCGCCTTCCTGCTGCTCTTCACATTCTAGCCTGCCGCCGTCGGAGCGTTCGACGATGCCGCACGCAGGCATGCCGCAACTCTTGACCTCGACCTACCCCGCGCAGCTTCTGTGGCTGGCGATCACCTTCATCGTCCTTTATGTGCTGATGACATGGCTGGCGCTGCCGAAGGTCGAGGCGGCGATTGCGGCCCGGCGCAACCGGCTCGACGACGACCTCGCGCGCGCCGAGCGGTTGAAGTCCGAGACCGAGGCGATGATCGCCGCCTATCAGAAGGCGCTCAATGAGGCCCGGGCGGCGGCTCAGGCGCGGATACAGGAGACCCGGGAGCGCCTCGCCGCCGAGGCCGCCGAGCGGCAGCATCAGATCGCCGGGGCGCTCGCTCAGCAGATCGCCGCGGCCGAGCGCGACATCGCCGCGGCAAAGGCGCGGGCGCTTGCCGATCTGCGCGGCATCGCTCTCGACACCGCGCGCTCGATCACCGAAAAACTGACCGGCCTGCCCGCCGACCCGAGCGCGGTCGCGGCCGCCGTCGATCGCGTCATGGCGGAGCGCCCCCACTGATGCCGCACTTCTACAGCTTCCTGCCGCATTTCTTTGCCGAGCCCGAATTCTTTGTGTTGATCGCCTTCGGGATTTTCATCGCGGTGGCGTGGAAGCGGGGGGCGCAAGCGGTGGCCGCCAGCCTCGACGCCCGCAGCGCCCGCATTCGCGAGGAGCTGAACGCCGCACAGAACCTGCGCGAGGAGGCCGAGCGCGCCCTTGCCGAGTACCAGACGAAACAGCGTGAAGCGGCGGCGGAGGCCGAGGCGATCGTCGCCCATGCCCGGGCCGAGGCCGAGCGAACCGCGGCGCAGGCCGCGCGCGACCTCGAATTGACGCTGGAGCGCCGCCGCCGACTGGCCGAGGAGCGGATCGCCCAGGAGCAGCAGAAGGCGCTCGCCGAGATCCGCGCGCTCGCCGTCGATCTCGCCGTCGCCGCCGCCCGTCAGGTCATTGCCGGCGAGGTCGACGAGGCGCGCGGCGCGGCGCTGATCGACGGCGAGATCGCCGCCCTGCCGCCGCGGCTGCACTGAGAGTGGCGGAATGCGCTGCGCTTTTCCGCCCTACA
>DATFCQ010000165.1:0-10404 GCA_035252905.1 Allostellaceae bacterium
CGCAGGAGCGCGTGGCGGCGCTTGCCGGCGGCGTCCCCTACACGTTGCAGCCGCTGACCGCGATGCGCCGCACAATCGCGCGCCGGCTCACCGAGGCGAAGCAGACAGTCCCGCATTTCTATGTCTCGATCGATTGCGAGATCGACGCCCTCCTCAAGATCCGCGGCGAACTCAACGCCAAGGTTCCCGACAAGATCTCGGTCAACGATCTGATGATCCGCGCTGCGGCTCTCGCCCTGCGCCAAGTGCCCGCCGCCAATGCGTCATGGAGCGAGGAGGGCATCCTCTTATGGCAGAGGGTCGACGTCGCCGTCGCCGTGGCGCTCGAAGACGGGCTGATCACGCCGATCGTCAAGGCCGCCGATCAGAAGGGCCTCGCGGCGATCGCCCGCGACACCAAGGACCTGATCGCCCGCGCCCGCGCCGGCAAACTGAAGCTCGAAGAGTTCCAGGGCGGCACCTTCTCGATCTCCAATCTCGGCATGTACGGCGTGCGCGACTTCGCCGCGGTGATCAACCCGCCGCACGGCTGCATCCTCGCGGTCGGGGAGGGCGCGCCGCGCCCGATCGTCAAGGACGGCGCGCTGGCGATCGCGACGATGATGAGCTGCACGTTGTCCTGCGACCATCGCGCCGTCGACGGCGCGACCGGCGCGCAATTCCTCGCGGCCTTCAAAACGCTCGTCGAAGACCCGCTGACGATGCTTCTCTAGAGCCGTCCCACAAGGAGACGGATTATGGCCGAAACGTCGTTCGACCTGATCGTGCTCGGCGGCGGGCCGGGCGGCTACGTCGCCGCGATTCGGGCGGCTCAGCTCGGGTTCAGGACGGCTCTCGTCGAGCGCGAGCATCTGGGCGGGATCTGCCTCAATTGGGGCTGCATTCCGACAAAGGCGCTGTTGCGCAGCTCGGAGATCCATCACCTATTGCATCATCTCGACGAATACGGGTTTTCCGCCAGCGAGATCCGTTACGACGCCAAGAAGCTCGTCGCCCGCTCGCGCGCGGTGGCCAAGCGCCTGTCCGGCGGCGTCGCCCATCTGCTGCGCAAGAACAAGGTCGCGGTGTTCGACGGGGAGGGCCGGCTGGTCGGCTCCGGGCGGGTTGCCGTCGCCAAGGACGGGAGCCCGGTCGCCGATCTCGCCGCCCCGCACGTCATCCTCGCCACCGGGGCGCGGGCGCGCACGCTGCCCGGTCTCGAACCCGACGGGGAGCGCATCTGGACCTACAAGGAAGCGATGGTGCCTGGGGCGATCCCGAAATCGCTGTTGGTGGTCGGCTCGGGCGCGATCGGCATCGAGTTCGCGAGCTTCTATCGCGACATGGGCGCCGCGGTCACGGTGGTCGAAGTGCTCGACCGCATCCTTCCGGCTGAGGACGAGGAGATCTCCGCCCTTGCCCACAAAGCCTTCGAGCGGCAGGGGATCGCGATCCATACCGGGGCGCAGGTGACGGCGCTGACGCCGCGCGGCGCCGGGATCGGCGCCGCGATCGCCGCCGGCGGCAAGAGCGTCGAGATCGAGGTCGAGCGCGTGATCCTCGCCGTCGGCATTGTCGGCAATGTCGAAGGGATCGGCCTTGAAGGCACGCAGGTCAGGGTCGAGCGCAGCCACGTCGTCGTCGACGAATGGCAGAGAACCGGCGAGCCCGGGCTCTATGCGATCGGCGACCTCGTCGGCCCGCCCTGGCTTGCCCACAAGGCAAGCCACGAGGGCGTCATCTGCGTCGAGCACATCGCCGGGGTCAACGACGTGCGCCCGCTCGACCGCGGCAACATTCCGGCCTGCACCTATTGCCGCCCGCAGATCGCCAGCATCGGCCTCAGCGAGCAGGCGGCGCGCGCCGCCGGCCGCGCCGTCAAGGTGGGCCATTTCCCCTATATCGCCAACGGCAAGGCGATTGCGCTCGGCGAGCCCGAGGGGATGATCAAGACCGTGTTTGACGGCACGACCGGCGAACTTTTGGGTGCGCACATGATCGGCGCCGAGGTCACCGAACTGATCCAGGGCTACGCGATCGCCAAGACCCTGGAGACCACCGAACGCGAACTGATCGAGACGATCTTTCCGCACCCGACCCTGTCCGAGGCGATGCACGAGAGCGTGCTTGACGCCTATGGCCGGGCCATCCACTTCTAGCCGATGACTTCCGCGAGCGAGCCGCCGCGTCTGCGCCACCCGGAAAAGGCCCGGCTTCCTGACACTCCGGCTGCGCGGAAGCCTCCATGGATCCGGGTCAAGGCGCCGGTGACGCCGGAATATCACGAGACGCGCCGCCTGATGCGCGCCTTGCGGCTCAACACCGTGTGCGAGGAGGCGGCCTGCCCCAATATCGGCGAGTGCTGGACGCAGAAGCACGCAACGGTGATGATCCTGGGCAGCGTGTGCACCCGCGCCTGCACCTTCTGCAATGTCGCCACCGGCCGGCCCGACCGGCTCGACCCGCATGAGCCGGAGCGGGTCGGCAAAGCCTTGGCGGCGCTGGGGCTCGCTCATGTCGTCGTCACCTCGGTCGACCGCGACGATCTCGACGACGGCGGCGCCGGACAGTTCGCGGCGACGATCCGCGCGATCCGCGCCTGTGCACCCTCGACGACGATCGAGGTCCTGGTCCCCGATTTCCTGCGCAAGGAGGGGGCGCTCGAAATCGTATTGGCCGCCCGGCCCGACGTCCTCAACCACAATCTCGAAACCGTGCCGCGGCTTTACGCCGAGGTGCGGCCGGGGGCGCGATATTTCCATTCGCTGCGCCTGCTCGATGAAGCGAAGCGGCTCGATCCGCTGGTCTTCACCAAATCCGGGATCATGGTCGGGCTTGGCGAGGAGCGCGCCGAGGTCTTGCAAGTCATGGACGATCTGCGCGCCGCCGCGGTCGATTTTCTGACGATCGGGCAATATCTGCAGCCGACCCCGAAGCACCATAGGGTCGCGCGCTTTGTCCCGCCCGAAGAGTTCGCGAGCTACAAGGCCGTCGCTCTCGGCAAAGGCTTTCTGCTGGTTGCGGCCTCGCCGTTGACCCGCTCCTCCTACCATGCCGGCGCCGATTTCGCGCGGCTGAAGGCGGCGCGGGCCAAGGGGGCGCACTAGACCGGCGCGATGCCGACCCACAGCGAAGAACGCGTGCTGCCCTATACGGCGGAGCAATTGTTCGCGCTCGTCGCCGATGTCGAGCGCTATCCGGAATTTCTGCCCTGGTGCATCGGCGCCCGTGTCTACGAGCGCCGCCCGGACCGCCTCGTCGCCGAACTCTCAATCGGCTTTCGCCTGTTGCGCGAGCGCTTCATCTCCCGCGTCGCGCTCGATCCGCCGCGCCGCATCGACGTGACCTACGAGGAGGGGCCGTTCGCCTATCTCAACAACCACTGGGTGTTCACGCCGATCTCGGGCGGCTGCCGGGTCGATTTCTTTGTCGACTTCGAGTTCCGCTCGCGGATGCTGCAGCGGATCATGGGGGTCGTGTTTGGCGAGGCGGTGCGCCGCATGGTCGGCGCCTTTGAAAAGCGCGCCCGCGACCTCTACGGCGCGCCGTCGCGGCGCAAGGCCGGCAAGGCGCCGACCTGACGTGCAGGCATCGGCAACGCCCGATCACACTGGACGCCGCGTAGCCGGTCCGGATCGGCGCGACCAGCGCCCCGACTGCGTTTGGGCTTCCACCCGGCGCTGATGGTCGGCGATCCAGTCTTCGGCATCCCGTTGCGTGGCAAAAGGGCTGACCTTGGTCGGGTGGCTGTCCGGAATTCTCACTTCGACGGCGAACGAGCCATCCTCATGCGGGAACACGCGATAGGTCGCCTCGGCGTGGGGGTGCGTTTTTGGCATTTCGCTGAAGTGTTATGGTGTTGGATCGATCCGATGCCTTGCGACTTGCCCGATACTGAAGCATGCCTTCGGTCCCCGGCAGGCCGTCCGGGGGTCAGGGTCAGAGGCGTGTTTCAGTGTCATCGACAGTTTCGGCGAGGCGCTCGTATTCCCGTGCGACCTCGCGCAAATGCTCCTTGACCGCCGGGGTCGTGGCGTCGCTGGCCAACTGCCGGACCCGGGCCGCGCGGCGACGGTAATAATCGGCCGGCAGCGGGGGCGTCGTTGGCAGGGCCACGTCCATTCAATACCCTTCTCGCTCCAGGCGCTTGCGGAGCATCTTGCGGTGGCGGCGGATCGCCTCGGCTTTTTCACGGACGCGCCGCTCCGAAGGCTTCTCGTAGGAGCGCCGCCGCTTCATTTCCCGGAACGTGCCCTCCCGCTGCATCTTTTTCTTGAGCACGCGCAGGGCGGAATTGACGTCATTGTCCCGTACGAAGACCTGCATGACCGGGACGCCTTTCTTGTTAGGTATTCCGCGCCAACCTCCCCGAAAGCAGCAAAAAGGGGAGCGGCGCGATTGGGGCTCCCCTCGCTTAAGCCAGTCTGGTCAGACCTGTTGCAGGTTGACCGCCGAGGTCCTGCCTTGCGGCTCGCGTTCAAGCTCGAAGCTCAGCTTCTGGCCCTCGTGCAGATTGCCCATGCCGGAGCGCTCGACCGCCGAGATGTGCACAAACACGTCCTTGGAGCCGTCATCCGGCTGGATAAAGCCGTAGCCCTTTTGGGAATTGAACCATTTCACGGTTCCGATCGCCATTGTCGTCCTTCGCATAACCAAGACGTTGCCCCCGCTCGGACGAGCGGTGGGGTCAAACCGCAACACTGAACGGGGAGCAGATCCGGCGCGAAGCGCTTGGAGAAGCCGGCCGAACGATGAAGTGTCGACCGGGGTTATGTGGGGTGTCGCGGCAGGAATACAAGTTGGAGCCTGCGATTGAGCGGCAGGAGCAGGCGGAGAGCTGGCGACAACCCGGCGTCCCGCAACATCCGGCGCAATGCCGATCGGCTGCGGAGGCAGCGTGATCGCAATGCGAAACTATGAATGGGACAATGCGATTGTTGCCTGGGCGATTATTATCTGGCGATACCCCAGGTCACAACGTCGAGAACCGTTTCCGGTCCTCTGTCAAGCCGGAGAAGGTTCCGCAACCAGTGTTCCGATCAGGCGCAACAGGGCCTGATGCTCCGGGCCGTGCCCTCCGTGCGCAAGGAATTCTCCGATCTCGATATGCGTCGTTCGACCGCCGGAGGACAGGTTGGGCTCGTGCTCAATGTACACCCGCCCGGACGCAGACTCCCGAACGAGGGACCATCGATCCCCGTTTGGCGCGCTGCGGTAAAGCTCTCTGCTTTGAAGCGCCATCGGATGCTCCTGCCCGGTGCTGGTTCCGCCCAGAAATCGACCCTCGCTGCGCCATTGTCAACCCGCATTGAACGGATCTTATGTTTATCGAAATACGGCATGACGTTATCGGAGCGGGGCGCGATGCTCAGCAGCTCCGGACGAGATCTGCTTCTATCGCATGAATGCTATGACGAGTCCCTCCGGATACTCCACATCCGGTCGGACATAGACGGCACGGGGCTGCTCTGTTTATAACATCCCGAACGGAAACCCGCCGTGCACGATCATGCTGATCAAAGCTCCTATCGCGAGGGTGAAGCAGATGAGCCAGAATCGTGAGGGTCGGGACAAAGGCGGTCCGCGATAGAGCGGACGGATTTGCACCTGCAATGGCGGCGAACGGCTGCGGCGCCGTCCCGGCAAAAGGCCGATAAAGTGGCCGGCAATGTCCCGCGCCTCCGCGAGGGGCCTGCCGGCGCCGGGGACTTCCGCAATCAGCCGTGCCAATTGCTCGACCGCCTCGGACCGGCTCAGCGATGAAAGCCGGCCGGCCTCCTCCCACGGATCGAGCCCGAGGCGGGTAAGGGCCGAGATCATGCTGAGCGGAACGCCCTCGATTTCGTCTCCGACCGGGGCGAACAGGAAACCGTCCAGATCGGGGCGCAGGGGTCTATAGAGCGCGCGCAGAGCCATTGCCGTCGCTTCCGCCGAGGTCCATGGGCGCGAATGTGACCACCGGGGCGAGGCTGCAGCAGGACGCTGTCAGGCGTGCGCGTCGCAACGGTTTTGGATGTGGTGAAGATCGTTTGCCCACGGCACCGTCACTGTGCAGATCCTGCCCCTTCGCCACTGCCGGCTCTCTTGCCGAGACTGCCGATCCTCGGACCGGCCCGGCCGTCCCGATCTCCGTCTCGCAGGCTTCCCACTATGGCGACAACGATATGGGAAGATATTGTGAGAATTATGGCTATTGATTTTCAGTTTTGCAACCAGCTTCTCCGCTAGGAGTTAAAATAAAACCGATCGAGAGGAGACCTGTACGGTGATTTTTCGCGCGTATTTAGATCACTACCTGGATTAAAGCGCCAACCCCTGCGCGCCATCACGCCGCCGAAAACGGCATGGACACTTGATCCCGGCGATCACGCCCGCATATAAGCCAAGCAGTGTTCATGCTCTTCGTTTGCATCACAGGGTGACGCTTGGTGCCCCGAACTGTCGCCTCGACGGATGCCGCAGCGCGCATGTCGGTTTCCATCGGCGGCAGAGCCTGCCTCGCGCATCGCGTTCCGGATAGGGAGATCAAAGGATGGGCAGACGCTCCGCGGTTCGCCACATTGCGAGCTCTGTCCTCTTCGATGTCCTCTATGAGGACGGCACGCGCAGCTCGAACCGCAAGGTGCCCTGTGCGGAATTTGCCGGGATCGACGAGGATCTGGAGGCGAGGACCTATATCGAGGCCCAGGACAGAAAGGTCGCGACTGTTTCCGGGAAGCCCCGGAGCCCGATCAAATCCGTGACCCGCTCGCGCCGCCGCAGCGGTCTCCGGGCATGATATCGCGCGCCTGCCGTGCGTTATTGATTTGCCCGCGCTTCAGCGGGCAATCGTTCTGGAATTTCACGGCGGCATGCGAAGTGTACGGGGCGCGCTTCCCGGCGGCGCCGCTCGGGCTGATCACGGTCGCGGCATTGCTGCCCGCCTCTTGGGAATGCCGGCTGGTCAATCGCAATACCGAAGACGTCACCGAGGCCGACCTCGCCTGGGCGGATCTGATCATGACCGGAGGAATGCTGCCGCAGCGGCCGGACACGCAAGCCGTCATCGCCCTTGCGCAAACCCATGGAAAGCCGGTCGTGGTTGGCGGGCCCGACGTCACCTCCTCGCCGGACGCGTATGCAACGGCCGATTTCCGGGTGCTCGGCGAGGCTGAGGGGATCATCGAGGCCTTTATCGCCGCCTGGGACGCCGGCGTCAGACAAGGCACTTTTGCGGCCGAGAAATTCTCGATCGACGTCACCAGGACGCCTGTCCCGCGGTTTGATCTGCTGCGCCGCAGTCAATACGCCTATTACGGCGTGCAGTTTGCCCGCGGATGTCCGTTCACCTGCGAGTTCTGCGATATTATCGAGTTGTACGGTCGCGTTCCGCGGGTCAAGACGGTCGAGCAAATCCTGGGTGAGCTTGACGCGTTGTACCGCCTCGGCTATCGCGGCCACCTCGACTTCGTCGACGACAATTTCATCGGCAACAAAAAAGCCGTGAAAAATTTGCTGCCCCATCTGATCGCGTGGCAGAAGGAACACGGCTATCCCTTCGCGTTCTCGACCGAAGCGTCGATCAATCTGGCCGACGATGACGCATTGCTGAGGCTGATGCGCGACGCGAATTTCTTTGCGGTCTTCATCGGGATCGAGAGCCCCGATGCCGACACGCTGATCTCGGCACAGAAAAAGCAGAACACGCGCCGGGTGCTGGCCGATTGCATCCACAAGATCTACCGGGCGGGCCTATTCGTCACCGCCGGCTTCATCGTCGGCTTCGACAGCGAGGCGGACGGCGTCGCGGCGTCAATGGTCGCCTGCATCGAAGCCGCCGCGATCCCGGCCTGTATGGTCGGCCTCCTCTACGCTTTGCCCAACACGCAATTGACGCGGCGGCTCGAACGCGAGGGCCGGCTGTTTCCGCCGCCCCATACGGCCGCCGGAGATCAGGAACTGGGCGACCAGTGCACCAGCGGCCTCAATTTCCGCACCGCGCGGCCGCGCCGCGAGATCCTGGCCGACTACCGGCAGATCCTTAACCGCATCTACGATCCCGCCGCGTATTATGCGCGGATCGAGGCGATGACGGGGATGCTGGACCGCCCCGTACGCGACGCCGGCGGCGCTCCGGCCGGCACCCGGATCGGCGCCGTCCCCCTCCGCAATGCGGTTATGCTCTGGCGGCTCGCCTGGCGGATTGCGGTGCGGCAGCCGCGCGCATTCCGCCATTTCTGCCGCGCGCTCTATCGATGCGCGAGGAGAAATCCCCGCGCCCTCGACTCCGTCGCCATGCTGGCCGCGCTGTTTCTCCATCTCGGTCCGTTTTCGCGCTTTGTCATCGCCGGCTTGGAGCGGCAGATCGCGACAATCGATGCGCAGGCGCGGCGTCCGCTCCCCGTCGCCGTCCCGGAGTGCCCTGCGGATGTCGTCCCTCCGAGGGTCGGTCGAGATCCGGCGACGGTCGCCGACACTGCGGGGCTCGGCCCGTAGTTCGCAGTTGCGCCGCGAACCGCCCGACCGCCGAGATGCAGCGGCCATAGTCTGTCACGACCCGCCCCTCACCCTCCCGCGCCTTTCGGCACGGGTCCCTCCCTCTTCCCGCTGTGCGGGGATGGCCGGGGTGAAGGGCTTTTGTAGCTATTCCGCCGCGCGCGCCCGGTGCTCCTCGGCGATCAGCCGCTCGACCATGCGGCGCATGTGCATGCGGGCGGCGTCCGAGGCGATGTCGACGAGCCCCTCCTCGCCGAACTCGCCGAGCCGGGCCTGCTGCGCCTCGACCATGACCCGGTCCTCGACAAAGGTGGGGGCGATCTCCTGGAAGAGCTGCTCGGTCGCCTCGGGCTCGTTCTGGCGATAGCCGTTCGCCGCCGACCAGAAATAAAAGCAGCTCTCCTCGGTCTCCGGCGTCAGGCCGTGAAACAGCCGGAACTGGAACGGGAAGTCGCGCTGCGGGTCGGCATAGGCGGCGCCGGCGTCGATCGCGCCGGTCCATTGCAGGATCGTCGACGGCGCGACGAACTCGAATTCCTGAAGACGATCGACGCGGCCCTTGAACCCGGCCGCCCGGACATAGCTCGGCGGCGGCAGCGAATTGCGCATCCAGCGGGTGAATTTGAGGCCGGTCGGGGTGCGCACGGTCTTCATGTCGGCCCCGACATGGGCGTTCGGATTGCCGCCGACGGTGCGGGCGTGCAGATAGCCGAGATGCGTCAGGTCCATCAGATTGTCGACCATCAGCATGTAATGGCCCTTGATCGGATAGACGTCGTGCTTGTTGGGCCAGGCGGCCTTGTCGTTGTGGAACGGAAAATCGACGATTCCTTTCGGGTCGGCCTGCGCCGGATCGCCCATCCACACCCAGACCAGCTGGTCTTTTTCGCAGACCGGATAGGAGCGCACCCTTGCGTCCTCGGGGATCAAGGGCTGCCCCGGGATCTCGCGGCAGCAGCCCGATCCGTCAAAGACGAGACCGTGATAGCCGCAGCGGATGCCGTCGGCGACGAGGCTGCCCATCGACAGCGGCGCCGCGCGGTGGCAGCAGCGGTCGAACAAGGCGCCGACCCGGCCGGCCCCGTCGCGGAACAGGACGAGCGGGTCGCCGAGGATCCGGCGCGCAAGCGGTGCGGCGCCGAGTTCGTCGGCCCAGGCGGCGATGTACCACGCGTTGCGCAGGAACATGGGCGTCCTCCATTGCCGGTGAGAGGGGTCACTCCGCCCGCGCCGCCTCGTCGAGCCATTCGAGGGCGCGGACGAGCGCCGCGCGGCGGATCTGGGTGCGGTCGCCGGGGAAGATCCGGCGCTCGCTGCGGCACGGGGCGCCGTTTCGCGCGAGCCCCAGATAGACGAGCCCGACCGGCTTCCCGGCGCTGCCGCCGCCGGGCCCGGCGAACCCGGTGATCGACACCGCAAGGGCGACCGGCGTCCGGGCGAGAGCGCCCTCGGCCATCGCCGCGGCGGTCTCGGCGCTGACCGCGCCATGCGCCGCGAGGGTCGCCGGGGGGACGCCCAATAATTCGGTCTTGGCCTTGTTCGAATAAGTCACAAGCCCGCGCTCGACGACGTCCGAAGATCCGGCGATCGCGGTCAAGGCGGCGGCGACGAGCCCGCCGGTGCAGGATTCGGCGGTCGCGACCCGCCAGCCGCGCGCTCGGCAGGCGTCGAGAACCCGTTCCGCCAATGCGAGGATCTCAGGATCGAACACCGAAGGCTCCGCCGATCGCGTATTGCGCCAGGACAGCGTAGACCGCCGCCAATGCGTCGTCGAGCATGATGCCGAACCCGCCGCCGATCCGCCGGTCGACCCAGCCGACCGGCCACGGCTTCTTGATGTCGAACAGCCGGAACAGCAGAAAGGCGAGGGCGTAGGCGGCGGGAGTGCGCGGCGCCGGCACCAGGGCGAGGAGCTGCCCGGCGACCTCGTCGATGACGACGGCGCCGGGG
>DATFCQ010000166.1:0-6156 GCA_035252905.1 Allostellaceae bacterium
CCCAGTCGAGCCGCGTCTTGGGCGGGCGCGGCGCGGCGGCGTAAAAGCGCTCTGAGGGCGCAAGCAGGGTGAGAAAGGGCAAGGCCATGAGGCGGCCGGCCCACGGCACGGGGACGAGCAGCATGGCGCACAGCCAGCGCAGACCACTGGTCCTGACGAAGTGCCCCTTGGACGAGCGCACCGGATCGCGATAGATGCCGCGGGCTTTGATCTTGGCACCCCAGCATCGCTCGATGGTGAAGGCCGATCAGCGCGGCGGCCTGCGGCGGCACCAAGGCGGCGAAAAGGAGGCGGCGCTCCCCTTCGACAAGCTCAGGAGCGCGCGTGTTCGCCGGTCCCGATCCAGCAATGGAGGGGGTTGGGCGCTGGCGGGTCGTCGATCTGTGCCGGTGGGTAGCGGAGCGCTAGGACGTACACTACAGCAAGACCGGCATGCTACGCCTGCTGTGGGCGCGCGACCTGTCGTATCAGAAGACCCGGCTGCGGCACCCGCAAAGCTATGAAAAGGCGCAACACGCCTTCCCATCCCCGCAACGCCGCCGGGACGGCCCCGGATCACCAAGCTCTGTGCGGCTTTTCGAACCGCCTGAAGACCCTCCCGCCGGTCTGCAGACCGGCGGGAGGGAATGGCCGCCGTTAGGCGCCGGCCGCCTGATAAAGCGGCCCGCGGATGATCTGGCCGGGCAGCGCGTCGGTCAGCGCGCCGTTTTCGAGGAGCACCGTGCCGTTGACGATGACATAATCGATGCCCTCGGCCTCGCGCTTCACCTGCACCCCGCCGCCCGGCAGGTTGTTGACCGGCTCGCGCGGCTTTTCGGTGATCGTGTCGGGGTCGAAGATGGTGATGTCCGCGGCCTTGCCGGGGGCGATAAAGCCGCGGTCGGCGAGGTCGTGCATCAGCGCGGTCTTGCCGGTCAGCCGGTAGACCGCCTCTTCGAGCGGCATCGCCTGCTGCTCGCGCACCCAGTAACCCAGAAGGTGCGTGCTGGTCTCGTGCCGGTCGCCGGTGTGCGGCCGGCCGCCGCCGTCGCTGGTGCCGATCACCGTGTAGGGCGAGCCCAGGATGTGTTTTTGCACCTTTGGATCATGGTTGCGGTCGATCGCCTGGAAACAGGTCTGCAGATCCTCGTCGAGCGACAGGTCGAGGACGACATCCATGATGCCCTTGTTCTGCTCCTTGGCGATCTGCTCGATGCTCTTGCCTTCGAGATGGCGGTTCTGACCCTTGGCGGTCATGAACACCTGGACGAGGTCCCAGCGCCGGTTGAACAGGCCGCGCGCACGGCCGCGCCGGTCGGTCATGCCGCCTGCCTGGGCCACCGTGCCCTCGACCGCCTCGGCGGAGAGCGCCTTGCGGATCTCGGGGTCGCGGAAGGCCCGCATCCGGTCTTGATAGGGCAGGGCCATGACCTTGTCCCAGGTCGGCATGCCGCGGAAGAAGCCCTCGGGGTGCGTGATGTCTTCGTCCTGCGGCACGTTGAGACCGCGCTCCAGGTTGAAGATCGCGCCGGCGACGGTCGAGAGGCATGAGCCGTAGCAGCGCGCGCCGCTCTTGAACCCGTCCTCGAGCCACTTCAGGTGCTCGACCCACTCGTCGGGATTGCCGATCGGATCAGACATGAGGTTGTAGATCGACGGGCGGCCGGTGCGCGCCGCCAATTCGCGGGCCACCGCGCGGGTCGCCTTGGTGCCGCCGGGGGCGCCGCCGGCGACCTGGAAGACGCCGGTGCCGAGTTCGGCGAGCACGCTGGCAAGCGCCCAGCGCTCGGCGTCGTCGGGCACCCCGGCCGGATCGCCGCGGTCCTTTGGCGCGGTCGAGAAGCCGAGCGCGCCGTCAACCATCGCCTCGCGGATCAGCCGCTTCATCGCGGCCAACTCTTCCGGCGTCGCCTCGCGCTCCGAGGCGGCCTCGCCCATCACATAGCGGCGGATGCCTGAATGGCCGACCAGGGTTCCGACATTGATGCCGCGCCTTTTGCCGAGGGCGTTCAGATAATCGCCGACCGATTCCCAGGTCACATCGACGCCGGCCTTCAGCACCGGCAGCGGGATCTGCTCGGCGTCGGAGAAGAATTCGAGATACCACGCGCCGTCGCCCGGCCGCACCGGGGCGATGACCTGACCGCACTGGCCGACGATGACCGTCGTCAGCCCGTTGTGCACCGAGGAGCCGCAATACGGATCCCACACCGCCTGCGGGTCGAAATGGGTGTGGTGATCGATAAAGCCGGGGGCCACCACCCGGCCGTCCGCATTGATGACGCGCGCGGCGGCGCCGCTCAATTTGCCGACGGCGACGATTTTTCCTCCTTTGACTCCGACATCGGCCATAAAGGCCGGTTCTCCCGACCCGTCGACGACGCGTCCGTTCTTGATCAACAGATCGTACGCCATGGCATTTCCTCCTGGCTTTGGCCGCCCAACACTCTTTTCCTCCACTGTTGGGAGGGTATGCGATCGCGAAAGCCGCGGCAACGGTTCGTACCGCCCCGATTTGCCGCCAGAGCCCCGTCATTTCGCGGCGCTGGCGGCGCTCGTGAACCCGGAACTCTCGGTTTGCTATTGAAACCTGTCATTCCAGGATGCAGGCGGCGCCGAAGGCCCGGGATCTATGCACTCAGCCCATAGGACGCTTGCAAAATCAGGGGTTCACGGCTTCCGGCTCCGCAATGACGCCGGATGGGGCGGCGCGCGCTTCTATCGCGTCGTCGATTTCGCGGTCGGGACGATACGGGTGACACCATCGCCTCGTGCACCAAGTCGTCGAGGATGCACGGGGCGATCTTCTCTCTCTCCAGTAATATCAACCTGATTAATTATTGACCTGTTTGAGCCAGGGGAACGAACACAGGGATCAGATGCGACCGGTCTCGGCGAGCAGCCAGTTCCAGGCGTCGATGATCTGCTCGATAGTCTGGAAGGCGCAGTAGGAGAGCCGGTTCTCTCTCAGGTAAAGTCATAAGCGCTCGATGGGATTGAGCTCGGACGAAATACGGCAAGAAGATTGGGCTCAGATCGGCGGGCACCGCAAGATCGCCGACGATATGCCAACCGGCCTCGTCCATCAGCACGATGCCGTGTGCGGCACGACAAACAGGGTAAGAGCCTTCTCACCCTGTTTGTCGCGCTATACCGGGGTGCGAGGCGGACGGTGCGGACAGATCGCTACCTGCGGCGGCCGCCGGCCCCCGGTGCCAGGGCCGCCCGGATATCGTACGCAACCTCGCCCGACATCACGATATGCAGTCCTGTCCGCTGCTCCGCCAGACGTTCCAGCAGGGCCGGATGCTCGGCAAGTTTCCGTGCGTCCGCGAAGTTCCACACCCTGGCGGTTTTGTCCGCGCTGCCGATGGCCAGTTTCGGTGCGGCGATATTGCCACTGAAGCGCACCCACCATACCGGCCCGCCGCACAAACGAAGGGTCAGGTCGCGCACCACCGAGAGGCTGTCCTCGCTCGGCTCAAGGGGCCATAGGCGAACGGTCGAATCCTGTCCCCCGGCGGCGATGTACCGACCATCCGGACTGAAATCCACGCTCCACACCGAGCCGTCGTGATCGAGAGGCGAGCCGATCGGCCTGCCGGTCTCGGCATTCCACAACCGCACCGTGCGGTCGTCGCTTCCCGAGGCGAGATAGCGCCCATCCGGGCTGAAGGCGACCGCCCAGACGGTCTTTCTGTGTCCGCGCAGGTCGCGCGCCACCCAGTTCGCGGTGTTCCACAGCCGCACCAATCCATCCTCGCCTGCCGACGCCAGCGCGCGTCCGCTCGGACTGAAAGCGATGCTCAGCACCTTGTCGCCATGCGCCTGAAACCGGCGGGCTTCGGCATCCTTCAGCAGATCCCAGATCCGGATTACGCCATCGTCGCCGGCAATGGCGAGGCGGCGCCCATCGGGACTGAAGGCAACATCGCGGATTATCGTTCCGAACCCGCCTCTGCCGAGCACGCTTTCGGTACCTCGGGTGAGGTCCCACAGCCGCACGGTCTTGTCCTTGCTCGCAGAGGCAAGATGGTGCCCGTCGGGGCTGAACTTGACCGACAGAATATTGTTCCGGTGGCCGAGCAGTTCCCTAATCTCCCGGCCGTCGCGCAGATCCCAGATGCGCAGGGTCTTGTCCCAGCTGCCGGTGGCAAGGAGATTGCCGGCAGGATCGAACGCCAACGTGGAAACAGGGCCGTGATGCCCGCGCAAGGTGGCAAGCTCGCTGCGGGTGCCGATCCGATCGACTGCCCACAGCCGGATCGCGCCGGCGGTGTCGGCGACCGCCAGCCCGAGATGTCCGTCGAGACCGACGAACGCCACGGAATCGACATCGCCGTTATGGCTTGGCAGGGCGATGACGGGCTTTCCGGTCTCGACCTCCCACAGCCGGGCTGTCCTGTCTTCGCTGGCGGAGGCGAGGCGCGACCCGTCCGGGCTGAAAGCCAGATGCGTCACGCCGCCTGAATGGCCTTCCAGGTCACGCAGCCGGACACCTGAGGCCGCATCCCACAGCCAGATCCGGTTATCCCAGCTGCCCGAGGCAATCAGCCTCCCGTCCGGGCTGAACGCGACACTCAGCACCGCGTCCTCGTGGCCGGTCAAGGTGTGCAATGCGTGCCCAGTCCTCACGTCCCATGTCTTCACATGATTGTCCCAGCTCCCGGATGCGAGCATCCCGCCGTCCGGGGAAAAAGCCAGACTGACGATCTGGTCGGTGTGGCCGGTCAGGCGCAGTGCCGGGGTCTTGCTGCCGCTGTCGAGATCCCAGATCGAAACCGCGCGGTCCTTGCCACCGGCCGCCAGACGCTTGCCATCAGCGCTGAAGGCGAGAGCCGCCGGGCCCAGAGTGCCGGCGAGCACCCGCTGCGGCTTTGTCGCAGCCGAGCTTGCAGTCCAGATCTCGACGGTGTTTCCGAAGCCGAGCGCGATCCGCCCATCATCCGGGCTGAACGCGGCAGCGGTAATCTCGCCATGCCCGGGAAGCTCAGCGATCGGCCTGCGGTGCGCAACATCCCGGATCTCGACCCGGCCGTTCACGGCAAGCGCATATCGCTCGCCACCCGCACTGAACGCAAGCCCGCTGGCGTTTGCGGGTATCGGCAGAGTCGCCGCCAGCTGCACCGAGCGCGCCCGAGCCTGGAATAACAATTCCCGTGTCTCGCGGCGATCGGCCAGCCGCAAGGCGCGCGTTGCCAATACCTCCGCTTCGAGCGGTTCGTTGTTGGCCAGTGCGGTCAGCGCCCCCTCGTGCAGATTGCGGGCGAGCACGAGAATGTTTTCCTGGCGCTTCTGCCACCATGAGAACGCCAGTCCGATCACCACGAGGAGCGCGAACGCCGTAGCGCCGAACAACATGCGCTGCCGTTTGTCGGTATCGCGCCGACTGGCGAGAATATAGGCGCCCTGCAACGGCGTGAGCGGTGGATCCTTGCCGGACTCCGCCTCGGCGACCAACTGCTCGGCGCGGCGCAGATCGCTGCCGCGCAAAGCGAACGCGCGGTCGCGGTCATTGCCATCCCATTCGATGGCACGGGTCAGCAGGCGGGTATGCGCCTTGATCCAATCGAGATCGGTGCCGATCGTCGTGATCAGCCGGTCGAAGCCGGATTGGAAGGCATCACCGCCGTCGAATGGCAGCCAGTTGCGCTTGCGGATCGCGGCCGGCAATTCGCGTTCGTCCGCCCTCTCGTAGAGCACGGGTACGATACGCTTGTTATGCTTGGCGGCGTGCGCAACTTCTTCGGCGCAGACGCGAGACGCCGCCGAATGCGGGCTGATCACGAAGACGAAGGCATCCGCCTCCTCGATCGCACTATAAATCTCCCGCAGCCATTCGGCCGACAGTGGTATGCCTTCCCAATCGACCCAGACGCTGCGCCCCTCGCTCTGCAATGCATCGTGCAGCCGCCGAACGAACTCCTGGTCCTTGCGGGAATAGGAGATGAAAACATCGGCCATGCCCGCTCATGACTCCTCGGGGCCGGCACAAGAGCTCGATACATATGCATTTTAAATTGAGATTCCGTTAGCACTAGTTTCTGGTGCGAAATGAAGGGGTTGACGGTGTTATGATGGCGGTATTCGGCATGAGGGAGAGCCGCATCCATGCTCGTCGATCGCTATCCCCCGATGGATCTCTTCGCGCTCGTCCCGCCGCTGCTCTGCGCCTTC
>DATFCQ010000167.1:0-23228 GCA_035252905.1 Allostellaceae bacterium
TGTAGTGCCAGGTATTGCCGCAATTGGCGCAGCGGACGGGACGGCCGGCAGTCCCGCCGAGCGCCCCTTCGTCGGCGCGATAGCGGGTGCGGCAGGCTGGACAGGTAACGATCATTGCGAAGGCGGCGTGCTATGAAGCCTCGCGCCGGCGGCGGCCGGCCGCGGTCGGAGGCGCCAAAGATGCTGCCGGCGGCGCGCCGAAGCAAGCCGCACACGTGCCGCAGGGTGCGGTCAACCTCCGCCCTCGCCGGGACCGGCCGGGGTGCGGACGAGCGCGCGCAGGTGGTGGTCGGCGTCGCCGAACGTCGCGTCGATCATCGTGACCCGTTTGAAGTAATGGCCGACCTTGTACTCCGTCGTCATGCCGATGCCGCCGTGCAATTGGATCGCCTGCTGCCCGATGAAGCGACCCGAACGGCCGATCTGCACCTTTGCGGCGGAGAGCGCCCGGCGCCGCTCGGCACCATCGCTCTCGCCCGCCATCATTGTCGCGTACATCGCCATGCTGCGCGCCTGTTCGAGCGCGATCAGCATGTCGACGGCGCGGTGCTGCAAGACCTGGAAGCTGCCGATCTCGCGACCGAACTGCCGGCGCGTCTTCAGATAGTCGAGGGTCAGTTCGTGCATCGCCGCCATCGCGCCGACCGCCTCGGCGCACAACGCGGCGACCGCCTCGCCCGTGACCCGCTCGATGAGAGGAAGCGCCGCCCCCGGCTCGCCGAGCGCCGCTTCCGGTCCGACCGGCACGCCGTTAAGGGCGACCTCCGCCGCGCGCAACCCGTCCTGGGTCGGATAGCCGCGCCGCGCGACCCCTTTCGCCGCGGCGTCGACGATGAACAGGCCGATGCCGTCGCGGTCGCGGCGCCCGCCGCCGACGCGCGCGGTGACGATCAATTTGTCGGCGCTGTCACCGTGCAGGACCACGCCCTTTTCGCCGTCGATCCGCCAGCCGGCCCCGTCGCGCCGGGCAGTGGTCGCGACATCGGCGAGATCATAGCGCGACTGCCGCTCGGTATGGGCAAAGGCCAGGATCAGGCTGCCGTCGACAAGCGCGGGGATCAATGCCGCCTGCTGCGCCGCATTGCCGCCATGGCGCAAAAACCCGCCGCCGAGCACGATCGTCGCGAGATAGGGTTCGAGCGCCAGCGCCCGGCCGAACGCCTCCATGACCAGCATCGTCTCGACCGCGCCGCCGGCCGAGCCGCCGTGATGCTCGGCAAAGGGCAGCCCCAGGAGACCGAGTTCGGCATACTGCGCCCAACGCTCGCGGCTCCAGCCCTCCGGGCTCTGTCCGTAGGTTTTGCGCTGTTCGAACGCGTAGCGTTCGGTGATCAGCCGATCGAGGCTTTCCTGCAACAGCCGCTGCGACTCGTCGAGATCGAAATCCATCGCCCAGGCTCTCCCGGCAAAAATTCGTCACCTGCTGCCCCTCACCCTCCCGCTGACGCGGGTCCCTTCCTCTCCCCGCGCGCGGGGAGTAGGGTCGGGGGGCCTCACAGCCCCAAAATCGCCTTGGCGATGATGTTCTTCTGGATCTCGTTGGAGCCGCCATAGATCGAGACCTTGCGCCAGTTGAAATAGGTCGGCGCGATCGTGCCGGCCCATTCGGGTCCGACCGGCGGCTCGTTCCAGCGCTCGTCTTCCTCGCGCTCGGGCTGGTAGGGCAGGGCGTAGGGACCGACGACTTCCAGCAGCAGCTCGGTCGTCCGCTGCTGGATTTCGGAGCCCTTGATCTTGAGGATCGAGGAGGCGGGGTCGGGCTTGTTGCCGGTGCGGTGGCGCTCCGCGGCGACGACGCGCAACTGCGTCATTTCGAGCGCCTTCAGTTCGACTTCGAGCGCAGCCAGTTTCTCGCGAAAGCGCTCGTCGTCGATCAGCGGCCGGTCGTCCTCGCGCTGCAGCGCGGCGAGTTCCTTGATGCGGCGGAGGCGCTCCTTCGACAGGCCGACCCGGGCGATCCCCATGCGCTCGCGCCCGAGCAGGTATTTGGCGTAGTCCCAGCCCTTGTTCTCGGCGCCGACACGGTTCTCGACCGGCACCTTGACCTCGTCGAAGAATACCTCATTGACCTCGTGCCCGCCCTCGATCGTGATGATCGGGCGCACCGTGATCCCCGGCGTTTTCATGTCGATCAGCAGAAACGAGATGCCTTCCTGTTTTTTCGCCTCCCGGTCGGTGCGCACCAGGCAGAAGATCCAGTCGGCGTGCTGGGCCAATGTCGTCCAGGTCTTCTGGCCGTTGACGATATAGACATCGCCCTCGCGCCGCGCCGAGGTCCGAAGCGAGGCGAGATCGGAGCCGGCGCCGGGCTCGGAAAAGCCCTGGCACCACCAATCGTCAAGATTGGCGATGCGCGGCAGAAACCGCTGCTTCTGTTCCGGCGAGCCGAAGGCGATGATCACGGGACCCACCATGGTCACGCCAAAGCCGAGAGGCTGCGGCGCCGGCGCCTGCTGAAGCGCATCCTGAAACAGATATTGCCGCACCGGCGTCCAGCCGGTGCCGCCCCATTCTTCGGGCCAATTCGCCACGGCCCAGCCCTTCCGGTTCAGGATGCGCTGCCAGGTGACGATGTCGTCTTTCCCAAGCCGGCGGCCGGCCACGAGCTTGTCGCGGATCGCCGCGGGCAGATGGCTCGCGATGAAGGTCCGCACCTCGTCGCGAAACGCCAGTTCTTCGGGGGTGAAGCGGAGATCCATT
Source organism: Allostellaceae bacterium (assembly GCA_035252905.1). Lineage (GTDB taxonomy): Bacteria > Pseudomonadota > Alphaproteobacteria > ATCC43930 > CGMCC-115725 > AP-15. The sequence goes on from DATFCQ010000167.1 coordinate 2,701, forward strand.
GGCGAACTCCCGTTTGCCCGCTGCCGCGATGGCGGCCGCAACGAGAGTAAACCCCTGCGACCGGCCGGGAAAGCGCGCGATCGAAGCGCAGGAGAGCGGCCCTCTCTTGACACCTCGACCGCGGCCCGGCAGGGTCGCTCGTAACAAGACAAAACAAATTCAAACATTGTCCAGGGAGGAAATGTGCAATGGGTCGACGGACGCGTGCGTCGATCGGAGCCGACCCATAATGGCCGGCGGCGCGGCGCTGCTCGAGGTCCGTGACCTCGCCCTGCGCTTTGGTGGCATCATCGCTCTCGACAGCGTCTCGTTCACTGTGCGGGAAGGCGAGATCCTCGGTCTGATCGGCCCCAACGGCGCCGGCAAGACGACCTTGTTCAACTGCCTTTCCCGGCTCTACACCCCCGACAGCGGCGACATCCTGTTTGAGGGCCGATCGCTTCTGGCACGGGCGCCGCACAAAATCGTCGAGATCGGCATCGCCCGCACCTTTCAGAATTTGGCGCTGTTCCCGCAGCAATCGGTGCTCGACAATGTGCGGATCGGCGCCCACGCCAGGACCCGCGGCGATTTTGTCGGCGATACGCTGCGCCTGCCGGGGGTGCGGCGGCGCGAACGGGCGGTGGAAGAGGCCGCCTGGCAGCTCATCGCCATGCTCGATCTCGCCGAGGTCGCTCACCAGCCGACCGAGGGCTTGCCGCTCGGCACCAAAAAGCGCGTCGAGCTGGCCCGGGGCTTGGCCGCGGAGCCCAGATTGCTACTGCTCGACGAGCCCGCCGGCGGGCTTAACCGCGAGGACATCGCCGGTCTCGGTGCGCTGATCCGCCGCATCCGCGACGACCGGCAAGTCACGGTGCTGTTGGTCGAGCATCACATGAACCTGGTGATGTCGATTTCCGACAAGGTCGTCGCGCTTGATTTCGGCCGCAAGATCGCCGAGGGCACGCCCGCCGAAGTGCAGCAGGACGAGGCGGTGATCCGCGCCTATCTCGGCAAGGCGGAAGAGCGCCGCGCGCCGGAACGCGGGCGTCCCGCCCGCGCTCCCTCGCAGGAGCCCGGCCGATGATGCTCGAAGTGCGCGGCCTCCACGCCTTTTACGGCGCCAGCGAGGCCTTGCACGGCATCGATTTCACGCTGGACGAGGGCGGCATCACGACCCTGCTCGGCGCCAACGGGGCGGGCAAGACGACGACCTTGCGGGCGCTCTGCGGCATGGTGCGGATGCGCGGCGAGATCCGCTTTGACGGCAAGTCGATCATCGGGCGCGCCACCGAGGAGATCGTGCGGCTCGGCATCGCCCATGTCCCGGAAGGGCGCGGCACGTTTCTGCGCGTCACGGTCGAGGAGAACCTGCAATTGGGCGCGATCACCCGCCACGGCCGCGCCGAGATCGCCCGCGACATCGACCGGATCTACGGATATTTCCCGCGCCTCAGAGAGCGGCGCCGACAGCAGGCCGGAACGCTGTCCGGCGGCGAGCAGCAGATGCTGGCGATCGGCCGCGCCCTGATGCTGCGGCCGCGCCTGATATTGCTCGACGAGCCGTCGTTCGGGCTGGCGCCGCTGATCATCGAGGAAGTGTTCGAGATCCTGCGTCGGCTCAACCAGGAGACCGCGGTCGGCATGCTGATCGTCGAGCAGAACGCGGCCTTGGCGCTCGACTTGGCCGAACACGCCTATTTGCTCGAAACCGGGCGCATCGTCCTCGACGGGCCGGCCGCGGAAATCGCCGCCGACGAGGGCGTGCGCCGCGCCTATCTGGGTTATTAAACGGGGGCGCTCGATGCAATTATTGCTGCAGCAGGTGCTGGCCGGCCTCGCCAACGGGGCGATCTACGCTCTTGTGGCGCTGGCGCTGGTGGTGATCTTTCTGGCGATCGAACATCTCAATTTTGCGCAAGGCGAGATGGCCACCCTGTCGACCTACGTCGCCTGGCAATTGATCGCCTGGGGCGTATCGTACTGGCTTACCTTCCTCGCCGTTGTCGTGTTGTCGTTTATCGGCAGCATCTTCATCGAGCGGATCCTGTTCAAGCCGCTGCACAACGCCTCGATCCTGGCCAATCTCGTCGCCTTCATCGCCCTGTTCAGCATCCTGAACAGCGGCGACGGCTATCTCTGGGACTATACGATCAAGACTTTTCCGACCCCGTTCGGCCATCATCCGCTGTTCGGCAGCGTGCTGATCGATACCCATGAAGCCGGGATGATCGGCGTCACAGCGGTATTGCTGGGGCTCATCTATTTGTTCTTCCGAGGCACGCGGCTGGGTCTGGCGATGCGCGCCGCCGCGCACAATCCGGAATCGGCGCGGCTCGTCGGCATTCGAGTCGGCTGGATGACCGCGCTCGGCTGGGGATTGTCGGGAGTGATCGGCGCGGTCGCCGGCATGCTGATCGCCCCGATCGTATACTTGGATCCAAACATGATGTTCGGCGTCCTGATTTACGGTTTTGCCGGCGCCGTGCTGGGCGGGATGTCGAGCCCGGGCGGCGCCGTTGTCGGCGGCTTTGCCGTCGGCATCATCGAGAGCCTGACCGCCACCTTCATCCCCGAGGTTGGTCGCGAGCTGAAATTGACGATTGCGCTGCTGGTGATCCTTGCGGTGCTGATGGTATTGCCCACCGGCCTGTTCGGCCGCCGCGTAGTGAGCCGGGTATGACGACGCCGGAGCCGGATGCCGCCGCCTTCGTCGCCGCCGTCCCGGCGCCGGCGGCCCGCGCCGCGGCGTGGCCGACGACGCGCCATTGGGTGCTGGCCGGCGTGGTGCTGATCGCAGCCGCGCTGCCCCTCTACTTTCACGGGTTTGTCATCTTTCAGTTGACCGAGGTGATGATCTATGGGCTGGCGATCCTCGGCCTCAACCTGTTGAGCGGCATCAACGGCCAATTCTCGCTCGGGCACGGCGCGTTTTACGGCCTCGGCGCCTATGTCACGGCGATTCTGATGCAACGTTACGGCATCGCCTATTACTGGACTCTGCCGGCGGCCGGCGGCATCTGCTTTGTCGTCGGCGTCGGGTTCGGGTTGCCGGCGCTGCGGCTGCAGGGTCTCTATCTTGCGCTGGTCACCTTTGTCGCGGCGGTCGCGCTGCCGCAGCTTCTCAAATACCACGGCTTTGAAGGCTGGACCGGCGGGGTGCAGGGCATCGTTGTCGATCAGCCGGAGGCTCCCGCCTTTCTGCCGATCGGCGCCGATCAATGGCTCTATTATTTCACCCTGGCGGTCACGCTGGTCATGTTCGCCGGCGCCGCCAATCTGGTCAAGAGCCGCACCGGCCGCGCCCTGATGGCGATCCGCGACCATCCGATCGCGGCCGCCGCGATGGGCATCAACCCGCCGCTGTACAAGACGATGATCTTCGGCGTCAGCGCGCTCTACACCGGGATCGCGGGCTCTTTGGGGGCGCTCGCGGTGCAGTTTGTCGCCCCGGACAGCTTCAACCTGTTCCTGTCGATCTACTTCTTCGTCGGCCTGATCCTCGGCGGTATGGGATCGCTGCCGGGCTGCCTGTTCGGCGGCCTGTTCGTGCTCTATGTCCCGAACATCGCCGGCGAACTGTCGCGGGGATTGGCCGGCGCCGTCTATGGCCTGATCATGCTGCTGGTCATCTTTGTGATGCCGTCCGGCGCCGCCGGGTTCTCACGCGCTCTCTTCGCCCGTTTGTCGCGATTGCGCAACCGCCGGCTCGTATCGGGAAAACCATGAGTGGAGGGAGGCCACTATGAAGCGCCTGACGCGCCGCACCATTCTCGCCGCCGCCCCGGCCGCGCTGGCCTTTGGCGGGCCGATCCTGGTCGCGCGGACGGCGCGCGCCGCCAAGCAATACGGCCCCGGCGTCACCGACAGCGAGATCAAGATCGGCAATACCGGCCCCTATAGCGGCCCGCTTTCGAACGCCAGCCCTATTCCCATATCCACGGCTGCCTATTACAAGATGATCAATGATCAAGGCGGCATCAACGGCCGCAAGATCAACTTCATCTCTTATGATGACGCCTATTCTCCGCCAAAAACCTACGAGATGACGCGCAAGCTGATCGAGGATGACAATGTTTTATTTCTCGAAGGCGGGGTTGGCACCCCGACCAACACCGCGATCTGGCACTACATGAACGAAAAAAAAGTCCCGCAATTGATGCTTTTTACCGGCGCCTCGAAGTGGGACGATCCGAAGGGCCATCCCTGGACCATGGGCTTTCTGGTCAGCTATCGCGGCGAGGGCCAGATTTACGGCGCCTACATTCTCAAGCACAAGCCTGACGGCAAGGTCGGAATCCTCTATCAGAACGACGATTTCGGCAAGGACTATCTGAACGGCGTCGTCGACGGGCTCGGCTCCAAAGCGGCCTCGATGATCAAGCTCAAGGCCAGTTACGAGACCACCGACCCCACCGTCGACTCGCAGATCGTCAGCATGAAGGCGGCGGGCTGCGATGTCTTTGTCAATATCGCGATCCCCAAATTCGCCGCCCAGGCGATCAGGAAGGCGGCGGAGATCGAGTGGAAACCGCTGCACATCCTGATCGGCGGCGTCGCCTCGGTGGGGGCGACGATGAAGCCGGCGGGTTTCGAAAACGGCCAGGGCGTCGTTTCGGATAATTCTTTCAAGGACCCTACCGATCCCGGATGGCAGAACGACGCCGGCTACAAGTGGTGGGTCTCGTTCATGGACAAATATTACCCCAACGGCGACAAGAGCGATATTCAGACCACCTGGGGCCCGTCCAACGCCGCGACGGTCGTTCAGATCCTCAGGCAATGCGGGAATGATCTGACCCGCGAAAACGTGATGAAACAGGCGGCAAATCTGCACCATCTCGAATTGCCGATGCTGCTGCCCGGGATCACGATCAATACCAGCCCGACCGATTTCGCGGCGATCAAGCAGGTCCAGATGGAACGCTTCGAAGGCGAGCGCTTCCACCGGTTTGGTCCGATCCTGACCAGCGCAGTCGGCTGAGCAAAGCAATCGCCGGTCATCGTCGGGAAATCATGAATGCAGGGAGGCTGTCATGAAGCGTCTGACTCGTCGCACCATTCTCGCCGCCGCCCCGGCCGCGCTGGCTTTCGGCGGCCCGATCCTCTCCGCATGGCCGGCCCGCGCCGCTAAACAATACGGCCCCGGCGTCACCGACACCGAGATCAAGATCGGCAATACCGCGCCCTATAGCGGCCCCGCCTCGGATTACAGCACGATCTGGAAATGCGAGGCCGCGTACTACCGGATGATCAATGCGCAGGGCGGCGTCAACGGCCGCAAGATCAACTTCATCTCCTATGACGACGCCTACTCGCCGCCGAAAACCTATGAGATGACGCGCAAATTGGTCGAAGAGGACCATGTCCTTCTGATCGCGGGAGGCGCCGGCACGCCGACCAACACCGTGATCTGGAAGTACATGAACGAGCACAAAGTGCCGCAATTGTTCGTCTCGACCGGCGCGGGCAAATGGGATGACCCAAAAGGTCATCCCTGGACCATGGGCTTTCAGCCGAGTTATCAAGCCGAGGGGCGCATCTATTCCGCCTACATTCTGAAGCACAAGCCGGACGGCAAGGTTGGCGTGCTCTATCAGAACGACGATTTTGGCAAGTCCTATCTGCAGGGCATCGTCGACGGGCTGGGCCCCAAGGCCGACTCGATGATCAAGATCAAGGCGACCTACGAGACCACCGATCCCACCGTCGATTCACAGGTCATCGCCATGCAGGCGGCAGGCTGCGACGTCTTCATCAACACCGCGATCGCCAAATTCGCCGCGCAGGCGATCCGCAAGGCGGCGGAGATCGGCTGGAAGCCGCTGCACATCTTGAGCGGCATCGGCAACTCGGTGGCCGCGACGCTGAAGCCGGCCGGCTTTGAGGCTTCGAAGGGCATCGTTACCGATTTCTACCTGAAAGACCCGACCGACCCCACGTGGAAAAACGATGCCGGCTACAAATGGTGGCTCGCCTTCATGAACAAATGGTACCCGGAGGGCGACAAGAAAGATGGGCTCAATGCCTTTGGGCCGACGCAGGCGGCGGCGATCGTCTACGTGCTGAAGGCGTGCGGCGACGAGCTGACCCGCGAGAACGTGATGAAGCAGGCAGCCAATATCCACCATTTGAGCGAGCCGATGCTGCTGCCGGGGATCACGATCAATACGAGCCCGACCGATTTCGCGCCGATCAAGCAGGTTCAGCTGGCCCGCTTTAACGGCGAGCGCTGGGTGCTGTTCGGCCCGATCCTGACCGGCGCAGTCGGCTGAGCGCAGCGGCGGCCGGCAGCGAAATCGGCAGAATACGCTGCGCTCTTCCGCCCTACGCCTGCGGGAAATTTTGTAGGGCGGAAAAGCGCAGCGCATTCCGCCGCTCTCCGCACTCGAACAGGGCTCTGAGCAAGATCCGGTTGGGTACGCCCGGAGCCGAATGCGTTGCCGGCGGCTTGGCAGGAGCCGCCGATAGCGTCATCCTGCTCGTCGTGATCCCTGTCATGCCGGCGGGGCCGCGGGTCTCGGCGGCTCGCCATGGCGCCTTCGGCATCGATGGGCATCGCGCATGTGGGAGGGAGATCACGATGAAGGCAGTTACCCGCCGCTCGATCCTCGCCGCCGCGTCGGGCGCCGTCGCGCTCGCCGCCGTGCCGGCGCGCGCCGCGAAACAATACGGTCCCGGCGTCACCGATACCGAGATCAAGATCGGCAATACCTGCTTTTACAGCGGGCCGGCCTCGTCCTATGGAACGATCGGCAGGGCCGAAGCGGCCTATTTCCGGATGCTGAACGATCAGGGCGGGGTGAACGGGCGCAAGATCAACTTCATCTCCTACGACGATGCCTACTCGCCGCCGAAAACCGTCGAGATGACGCGCAAGCTGGTCGAACAGGACGGCGTGTTATTGATGTTGAACCCGCTCGGCACGCCGACCAACACCGCGATCCGGCCATACCTCAATCGCAAGAAGGTGCCGCAGCTGTTTGCCGCCACCGGAGCGGCCAAATGGAACGATCCGCAGCACTACCCGTGGACGATCGGCTGGCAGCCCAACTACCAGATGGAGGGGCAAGCCTATGCAGCCTATATCCTCGCGCACAAGCCGGGCGGCAAAGTCGGGGTGCTCTACCAAAACGACGATTTCGGCAAGGACTATTTGAAGGGCGTCCGGGACGGTCTCGGCGACAAGGCGAAATCGATGCTCGTCCTCGCGGCCTCCTACGAGACGACCGACCCCACCGCCGATTCCCAGGTCGTCGCCCTGAAGTCCGCCGGCGCCGATGTCTTTGTCAATACCGCGATCCCGAAATTCGCCGCGCAGGCGATCCGCAAGGCGGCGGAAATCGAGTGGAAGCCGCTGCACATCTTGAGCGGCATCGGCAATTCGGTCGCCGCCACTTTGAAGCCGGCAGGGCTGCAAAATTCCAAGGATCTCGTATCGGACTTCTTCCTGAAGGATCCGACAGATCCGCAATGGGAAAACGATCAGGGCTACAAGGACTGGGTCGCGTTCATGGACAAATACTATCCCGAGGGCGACAAGAGCGATATCGGCAATGTCGTTGGTCCGGCCTTCGCCCAAACCTTCGTCCAGGTGGTCAAGCAGTGCGGAGACGACCTGACGCGCGAGAACGTCATGAGACAGGCGGCGAACCTGCACAATATCCGCGTGCCGATGCTGTTGCCCGGGATTACGATCAATACCAGCCCGACCGACTTCGCCCCGATCGAGCAGATCCAGATGGCGCGCTTCAACGGCGAGCGTTGGGTGCTGTTCGGGCCGCTGCTGTCCGCCAGCACCCGCGCCTGAGCTCGGACGCCGGCGGCGCCCCCATCACGCCCCTGGGGTATGTAAGCGTTCCGCCTCATCCCGTCGTGCCCGCTTTCGCGGGCACGACGGCAGTTGTTTGAGAAAGCTGGCTATTTCGAGATTTGTACGCTTCCGAGAGTCACGCTTGGGGGCGGCCCCGGATCGGCTCGGAGTAATAGTGCTGCAATGCAGTCTTGATGACGACCGCGGTCGGCACCGCCAACAGCAGGCCGACGATGCCGAACAGCATGGCGCCGACGACAAAGCCGATGATGATCACGACCGGATGGACCCGCGCCGCCTGCCCGAGCACCAGCGGGCCGAACAGGTTGTCGATCGACAATCGGAGCGCGATGGCGAAAGCCATCAGGAATAGGGTGCCCAAAAAGCTTGCTCGCTGGATCGCGACGAGGCCGACGATCGCCATTGAGATCGCCGGCCCGGCGGCCGGAATGAGTTCGAGCACGCCGACCGTCAGGGAAAGGAGGACGGCGTGCGGCAGATGAAAGATCGCGCCAAATCCGATCCATCCAAGGGTCGAGGTATAGACGACGACCAGAAAGAGCCCGACCAGATAGCGCCGCAACGCCGGGATCAGCTTGGGCAACAGGGCCTCGACCGAATGCCGGCGCTCGGGCGGCAGGAGCCAGATGGTCCCCGCCGCCAGCTGCGGCCCGGAGATCATGAAATACGGCATCAGCACGAGCAGCAGGACGCTGCCGAACACAAACGAGGCTGCCATGCTGAGCACCTGCCCCAGGAGGTTGGTGCTGAGCATGCCCGCCAGCGCCGCACCGACCTCCTTGACGATCTGATCCGGGGTGTAGGTGTGGCCGGCCACCGTAATGCCTTTCTTGCCCATGAATTCCGTCAGGAAATGGGTCAGGACCTGCTGGGCGTTGGCCAGAACATGCATTAGATCGGGGGCGGCGCTTTGCGCGACCCAGTAGCCGGCGCCGGCAAGGATCGCGAGGATGGCGAGGTAGACGAGGACCGCCGGGATCCAGCGCGGGAGGCTCAGACGCCGTTGCATCGCCTTGATCGCCGGGTCCATGACGAAGGCGATGGCTATCGCGAAGACGAACGGCAACAGCGCGACGCGGATCTCGTAAAGGAGGAGCGCGAGGATGACAAAGACCGCGAAGAGCGCCCAGCCGCTGACGCGCGAGCGGCGCGGCCGCGCTTCGGCGGCCGGGGAGGTCACGGTCTGCCCGGGGAGGGTTTTCGGCGCAGCCTGTACGTCCTGCCCTTCCACGTCACCCGCCCGTCGAGATGCAGCAATGCGCTGCGGCAGGCAAGGCAAGCGGCAACGGTGTAGCCGAGCCCGAACAAGAGACCGAAGACGGCCGGGATGCGGAAATGGCGTGCGGTGCCGAGCTGCACGCCGAGCACCACGAGGGAGCCCGACAGCGCCAGAGCAAACCCGAGATCTGCCGCCGCCGAAGGCGCGTGCCATACGGCAGCGCCGAGTGCGATCGGCAGCAGCAAGGTCGTCCAGCCGGTAACGATCGCGACGGCCGCCGCCGCCAAGGTCGCTCCGGTGCTCCCCAGGATCTCGGTCGCATTCTTGCCCAAGCCTTCCCACAGAGAGCGGAAATCGCGATACATGCGCGTCCGCGCTAGGTTCTCGGCAGTCAACACCCGAAAGCGGAAACCGGCCTCGACGACGCGGGCAGCCAGCGCTTTGTCCTCGCAAATTTCCGCCCGCACCGCGGCATGGCCGCCGACGCCGAAGTAAACTTCGCGCCGGATCAGCAGGAATTGCCCGTTGGTCGTGTCCGGCGAGGCGTCAAATTCGGCGACGCTGCGAAAACGCTTGGCGCAGGCGATCATCAACAGACCGGCCGGCATGACCAGCCGTTCCCAGAAGCTGCCGAGTTCCTGAAACGGGTGCAATGACAGCATGTCGAGGCCCTGCGCCTCGGCCGCGTCGATCGCGGCGGCAATGAGCTGCGGCGAGATCCGCACGTCGGCGTCAATGAAGCACAGCCACTCGCCTTGCGCCAGTACCGCGCCGCGCCAGCATGCGTGCGGCTTGCCGAACCAGCCGCGCGGGAGCGGCCCGGCGCGGACGAGCTGTAGCGGCGCTCCTGCGGCAATTTCAAGCTCGACGGCCGCTGCGGTCCCGTCCTGCGACTCGTCGTCGACGATCACGCGCACGGATCCTTCCCCGAGCCCCTGTTGCGCGATCAAGCCGGAGAGACAGGTGCCGATATTCGCGATTTCGTTTCTGGCCGGGATGATGATCGAGACCGCTGCGCGCGCGGTCTGCGATGCGGCCTCGGCGAGCGCGGTCGCCCTGTAGGCGCGAAACTGCCGCAGTGCTCGCGCCAGCAGCAAGAAAACGAGACCGAACCAGAGTATTCCTGCGGACAGCGCGAGCATTCACGAAGCACGCGGCCGCGCCGGCTTGGCCGGGATCGCCGCGTGGCGGCGCGCATAGCTGATCAATCTGGCTCGGGAAATCCACAATTCCTGCTGCGGCCGCAGGAACGGACGGCGCGGCAGGGCGGCAGGCTGAAATGCCCGGGTCAAACCCCACAAGGTGAGGCTTTCGCAAAACAGGGCGACGCGACGCCGCCGCGAAGGGTTGGGCTCGGTCGGCACCCGCTCGAACCCGAAGCGCATGCACACCCGCTCGATCTGCGGCATGCCAAGCCGGCCTGAAAAAAACACGCCGTCCCCGTAAAACGCCCGGATATCATGCCAGGCCGGCTCCTTCTCGATGTAGTCCGCGAGCAGACACATGGAATGCGCGACCTGATCGCGCATCGTGCAGGCCCAGCGCAGATCGGGGCCGGTCGCCGGATAACGCGGCAGGTGCTCGTTCCAGAAGTGTAATGTGCCGATGATTTCGCCGGCCGCGATCTCGGTGCCGTCCGACAGGATCACATGGGCGCGGGCGCGGCTCAGCCCGACGCGAAAAACGCAAGCCGGGTCGTCGGTGAACTCGTGGACGCCGTACCAGCTGCGCAACATGGCATCGAAGATGCCGACCGAACCCGCCCACAATTCGTCCGGCCAGGCGCTGGACGCGGTGCTGAGCGCCCCGACCATCCCGAGCGCCGAGGCGGCCGATTCACCGCCCATGGCCAGATCGCCCGAAAGCGCTGCGGGGCGGCCGGTTTGCGCCGGCCCGACCCGCGCGGCCAGCCAACAATCGGAAATCGGAATCAACCACCGGCATCGGCTTGTTCCGCTCGCGCCGCCGATTGCGCCCCATGCGACCGACCTCCCGCGTACCTGTTCTTCCATCCCTGCAGCAATAAACGTAAATCGCGCCGTCGCGATCCGAAAAGAGAAAAATATCCCAGGATTTAACCTGCTTGCAGCAGGGGCTTGCGCGGCGGCGCGCCGAGGTGCCGGAGCCGATCGGTCGCGGTCGCGGGAGGGCGCGTTTCCGGGCGCACGCATCGTTGGAGCGAGAGCCGAACTCGAAGCGTTATGCGAAGCGTCCCAGAGCGCATCGCCGCGCCGCCCGGAGGTCATCATGGTCGATACCGTCTCCGATCACGTCGTCGACATCTTGTGCGAGTGGGGTGTCGAGGTCGTGTTCGGGCTCCCCGGCGACGGCATCAACGGCCTCGTCGAAGCCTTCCGCAAGGCGGCCGGTCGCATCCGTTACATCCATTGCCGACACGAAGAGGCGGCGGCGCTGGCCGCCTGTGCCTATGCCAAGTTTACCGGCCGGCTCGGCGTCGCGTTCGCCACCTCCGCGCCCGGCGCGGTGCACCTCTTAAACGGGCTCTACGACGCCAAGATCGACGGCGCCCCGGTATTGGCTCTGACCGGCATGACCTACCATGATCTGATCGGCACGCATTACTTGCAGGACATCAACCAGGATTACCTGTTCCAGGACGTTGCTGCCTACAACCAGCGGCTGATGGGGCCGGCGCATGTCGAGAACGTCGTCAATCTCGCCTGTCGCGCCGCCCTCGGAGGCCGCACCGTCGCCCATATTGCGATCCCGATCGACATTCAGGCGATGCCGGCGAAGGAGGAAAGGCGGTTCAAGCGCAACGTCAAGGGACATGTCGCGACCGCCTTCCAGACGCCGCGGCGCGTGCCGGAACGGCCGCTGATCGAACGCGCGGCGGCGCTTCTTTCCGAGCGCAGCCGGATCGTGATCTTGGCCGGAGCCGGGGCGCGCGGCGCCGGGAGCGAGCTTGAAATGGTCGCCGAGCGGCTCGGCGCGCCGGTTGTCAAGGCGTTGCTCGGCAAGGATTGCATTCCCGACGACAGCCCCTATACGACCGGCGGTCTCGGCGTCGTCGGAACCCGGCCCTCGGTCGAGGCCATGCGCCGCTGCGACGCGCTCCTCATTGTCGGCAGCGGCTTTCCCTATATCGAATTCCTGCCCAGGCCCGGACAGGCCGTGGGCATTCAGATCGACGACAGGCCCGAGCGCATCGGCCTCAGATATCCTGTCGAACTCGGTCTTGTCGGCGACGCCAGGGCGACCTTGCGCGAATTGTTGTCCCTGCTGCCGCGCAACGAGGAACGCGGCTTTCTCGCCGAGGCGCAGGCGCAGATGCGCGCCTGGTGGGACTTGATGGAGGAGCGCGCCGGCGAGCGCCGCACGCCGATGTCGCCGCAGACCGTCGCCTGGCATCTGCCCGATTTGATGCGGCCGGATGCAATCCTGTGCGGCGATTCGGGCACCGTGACGACCTGGCAGGCGCGCATGAAATTGCGCGCCGAGCAGCGGTTTTCGTTCAGCGGCACGATGTGCAGCATGGCCGCCGCCCTGCCCTATGCGATCGGCGCGCAGACCGCCTATCCGGACCGCCAGGTCGTCGCCTTCACCGGCGACGGCTCGTTCACGATGATGATGGGCGATTTCGCGACCCTGGTGCAGCACCGGCTGCCGGTCAAACTCGTCGTCATCAAGAACAACAGCCTGGGCCTCATTAAGTGGGAACAGATGCTGTATCTCGGCAATCCCGAATACGGCGTCGATCTTGCCCCGGTCGATTTTGTCAAGGTGGCCGAGGCGTGCGGCGCGCGCGGCGTGCGCATCACCGAGCCCCTTCGCTGCCGCGACCAGCTCGCCGAAGGTCTGGCGATCGACGGTCCGGCGGTCATCGAATGCGTCGTCGACCCGCTCGAACCGCCGTGGCCGCCGACGATCACCCGCGACGAAGCGCAGAAACTGTTCGCCGCAATGCGCCGCGGCGAGCGCAACACCCGCCCGATCGGGCTGACCATCGGGCGCCATGCTGCGCAGGAATTCACGTTCTCGCAAAGCCCGTTCGGGGTCGCCGGCCGGGTCTTGGAGCGGCTGACCGGCCGCAAGGACGAAGACAAGCGATAACGGAGGGCTGTCATGGCGCTCGCTGAGAACATCGCGCCGGCTCGTGCCGCTACCCCTCCGCCGGTCGCGCCCGACGCCCTGTTGCGGCGCCGGCGCGAGGCGGCGGCCGGTCTTGCCGCGGCGCTCGCTCGCCGTCTTTCCGGCGAAGTGCGGTTCGACACGGCGAGCCGGGCGCTCTACGCCACCGATCTGTCGATCTATCGCCAGGTGCCGATCGGCGTCGTGATCCCGAAACATGTCGAGGACGTCGAGGCCGCTCTGTCGGTCTGCCGCGAGCACCGGGTCCCGGTCCTGCCGCGCGGCTGCGGCACCAGCCTCTCCGGCCAGACCTGCAACGTCGCCGTCGTCCTCGACTTTTCGAAATACATGAACCGCATCCTCGCGCTCGATCCGGACGGCAGGCAGGTCCGGGTCGAGCCGGGCGCGATCAACGACCAGGTCCGAGAGGCGGCGCACCGCTACTGGCTCACTTTTGCCCCCGACCCGGCGACCCACGCCTATTGCACGATCGGCGGCAATATCGGCAACAACTCGTGCGGCGCCCATACCGTGATGGGCGGCAAGACCGTCGACAATGTCGAGGAACTCGACATCCTGACCTATGACGGGCTCAGAATGCGGGTCGGCGCCACCTCGGAGGACGCCTTCGACCTGATCGTCCGGGGCGGCGGGCGGCGCGCCGAGATCTACCGCCGTCTGAAGCACCTGGCCGGGCGTCAGGCCGACGAGATCCGCCGCCGCTATCCGCAGATCCCGCGCCGCGTGTCCGGCTACAACCTCGACGATCTGCTGCCGGAGAAAGGCTTCAATCTTGCTCGCGCATTGGTCGGCTCCGAAGGCACCTGCGCCGTCACTCTGGCCGCGACCTTGCGCCTCATTCCGTGGCCAAGCCGGCGTGCCCTGTTGCTCCTCGGCTATCCCGATCTCGCCGAGGCCGCAGACGACGTCGGCGAATTGCGCGGCCTCGGGCCCGATGCGCTCGAAGCCTTCGACGGACATGTCGTCGAGAACATGAAGCGCAAGGGCCGTGCCCCTTCCGGCGCGAAGCTGTTGCCCGAAGGCCGCTGCTGGCTTCTCGTCGAGTTCGGTGGAGACACCCAGAAGGAGGCAAACGGCAAGGCGCAACGAGCCTTTGCCCGCCTCAAAAAGATCCGCAGCCGTGCCCGGGGCATGCGCCTGCTCGAAGAGGAACAGCAGCAGACGGAGATCTGGCAGATCCGCGAAGCCGGGGTCGGCGCCAGCCGGATACCGGGCGAGGAGGAGGCCTGGCCCTCCTGGGAGGATGCGGCGGTGCCGCCCGAGCGGCTCGGCGACTATCTGCGCGACTTCGCCAAATTGAACCAGCGCTACGGCTACCGCGCAACCGTGTTCGGCCATTTCGGCGACGGCTGCGTGCATGCGCGCATGACGTTCGGCCTCAAAACGGCGCAGGGCGTCGCCCGCTTCCGCGCCTATATGGAGGAGGCTGCCGATCTCTGCCTCTCCTACGGCGGCTCGCTGTCGGGCGAGCACGGCGACGGCCAAGCCAAGGGAGAATTGCTGCCGAAGATGTTCGGCGCCGATCTCGTGCAGGCGTTCCGCGAGTTCAAGACGATCTGGGACCCAGAGTGGCGGATGAACCCGGGCAAATTGATCGACGCCGACCCGCTCGACCGCAACCTGCGGCTCGGGCCCGATTACGAGCCGCGGCCGGTCCACACCCATTTCCGCTTCCCGGCCGATAGCGGAAGCTTTGCCAATGCCGCCGAGCGCTGCTTCGGCGTCGGCAAATGCCGCAGCCTTGGCGGCCATACGATGTGCCCGAGCTTTCAGGCGACCCGCGAGGAGCGGTATTCGACCCGCGGCCGCGCGCATCTGTTGTTCGAGATGATGCGCGGCGACGCGATTACCGACGGCTGGCGCGACGACGGCGTGCGCGAGGCGCTTGATCTCTGCCTGCAATGCAAGGGGTGCAAGAGCGACTGCCCGGTGTCGGTCGACATGGCGACCTACAAGGCCGAGTTCCTCGCGCATTATTACAAGGGCCGGCTGCGGCCGCGCGCCGCCTATGCGATGGGGCTTGTCATGTGGTGGGCGCCGCTGGCGATGGCGGCTCCTGGCCTCGTCAACCTCGCCCTGCGCATACCGGGGCTCGGGGACGGCGTGAAGGCGCTCGCCGGCTTCACCCGCGAGCGCGAGGCCCCCGCCTTCGCCGCGCAGAGCTTCCAGGACTGGTTTCGCAACCGGCCGCGCGGCCCGGAGGTCCACAGGCCGCCGGTCATCCTGTGGCCTGACACCTTCAACAACTATTTTCTCCCGGGCACGGCCAAGGCGGCGGTCGGCGTGCTCGAAGACGCCGGCTATCGGGTCGAGGTCCCGCAGGCGCGGCTGTGCTGCGGCCGGCCGCTTTACGATTACGGCATGCTCGATCTCGCCAAACGCAAATTGCGGCAGGTCATCGACGCCTTGCGGCCGGCGATCCGCGCCGGCGTTCCGGTGGTCGGGCTCGAGCCGAGCTGCCTGTCGGTGTTCCGCGACGAATTGGTCAACCTGTTCCCCGACGATCCCGACGCGCAGCGTCTGTGCGCCTTGTCGAAGACCCTGTGCGAGCTGCTGGGGGAACGCGAGGACTGGCATCCGCCGCCTCTCGCTGCCAAGGCGCTGGTGCAGGTGCATTGCCATCACCGGGCGGTCCTCGACACTGAGGCGCAGCAGCGCCTGTTCGCGGCGATGGCGGTGGAACAGGTGCCGAACGGCGCCGGATGCTGCGGGCAGGCCGGCTCGTTCGGATATGAGGCCGAGCATTACCCGGTGGCAATGACGATCGCCGAGCAGACCTTGCTGCCGGCCGTGCGCAAGGCCGGAGACGACACGTTGATCGTCGCCGACGGGTTCAGCTGCCGCGAGCAGATTCGCCATGGAACCGGGCGTTATGCGCTGCATCCGGCCGAGCTTGTCGCACTCGCATTGCAGCGCCGGCCGGTGCGCTCGGCCCATGCCGTCGAGACGCGGCTGCGCGAAAAGACGGCGCTGCCCGGCGCCGGGGCCGCCGCTGCTGCGGCGCTCGCCATCGGCGGCCTCGTCTGGCTCGGGATGCGTCGGCGGCCGGCTGCGCCGCTGCAGGGGTGACCGCCGCCCCGGGTCGGAGAGTGCGCCGCTCCGTCTGGACGCCGCCGCGCCGGCTATGCGAAGCTCGCCGCAGCGGTGCCGGAGATGGCGGTGGTCAGGCTCGACTCGGTCGTCAAGCGCTATGGCGATGGGGCCCCGGCCCCGCGCCGCAACCGGACGCGACGCTGGCGCGCGCGCCGGCCCTGAGCCGCGATGCCCGCACTCTTCTCCGTCTTGCGCCGGCTCGGCTTCTGCTTCGCCGCCGCCGCCCTGCTATGGACGGCCGGTCTCGTGTGGTTTGCGACCCCGCTCGCGATCCGGGACAGCGGCGCGCCGGCCGAAGCCATCGTCGTCTTGACCGGCGGCAGCCTGCGCCTGCAGAGCGGCTTCAAATTGCTGGGCGAGGGGAAGGGCCGCAAATTGTTTGTTTCAGGGGTCAATCAGGAGGTCAAGCTGAACCAGTTGCTGCGGCTTGCCGGGAATGCGCCGGATTGGGCCGCCTGCTGCGTCGTGCTCGGCTACGCCGCCGACGACACGTTTGGCAATGCGATCGAGACGGCGGAGTGGATGCGGCGCGAGAACTATCACAGCCTGCGGCTGGTCACGGCATGGTATCACATGCGCCGCAGCCTGCTCGAATTCGCGCGGGCCATGCCTGGCGTAACGATCATCCCGCACCCGGTCTATCCCAATCACGTCAGGCTTGCGCATTGGTGGGAATGGCGCGGAACGGCGGCGCTGATCGTCCGCGAATACCTGAAATATCTCGGGGCGCTGTTCCGGCCGCTGATCGGGCGGCTGCGGCTCAAAGGGCCGCGCCCGGCCGCAGCTCCGGCGCAATGACGAACCGATGGCGATGAGCTGGCTGCGGGCGCTCGCCTTCAACCTTGTTTTTGTCCTGTGGACTGTGGTGATCGGCACCCTGGCATTGCCGGTGCTGGCGATGCCGCGCCGGGTCAACATGCGCTTCGGGCGGTTCTGGGCTGCGTCCGTGCTGATCCTGCTGCGTTTTCTGGTCGGGCTCGATCACGAGATCCGAGGGCTCGACCGCCTGCCCAAGGGCGGCTCTCTGATCGCGGTCAAGCATCAATCCGCCTGGGATGCGCTGGCCCTGCCGATTGTGCTCGGCGACCCGGCCATCGTGGTCAAGCGCGAGCTTCTGTGGTTTCCGATCTATGGCTGGTACGCCGCCCGCGCCGGCTCGATCGGGATCGACCGCAAGGGCGGCGCCGGCGCCTTGCGTCGGATGGTCGCGGCGGCGCGGCCGGTCGCCGCCGCGGGACGGCCGGTCGTCATCTTTCCGCAGGGAACGCGGGCGTCGCCGCGCGAGCGCCGGCCCTACCAGCCCGGCGTCGCCGCGCTCTATCAGGCTCTCGGCCTGCCGCTGGTTCCGGCCGCGGTCAATTCCGGCCTCTATTGGGGGCGGCGCAGCTTTCTGAAACGAAGAGGGCGCATCGTGCTCGAATTCCTCGATCCGATCCCGCCTGGCCTGGCCCGGAACAAACTGATGGCCGAGGTCGAAGAACGCATCGAAAGCGCCACCGCAGCGCTGGTGCGGGAGGGCGAGGCCACGCGGGCGGGCACCTGATCGGCCACAAAGATCACTCCCGCGGCGCTGGCTTGCAGCAGAACGCAGCGCATTCCGCCGACATATGGCTGTGAGGAGGGTGCAAACAGGCTCTGCGGCTGCGCTTGGCGACAGCCGCGGTCCAGTTATGATGCGCCCGGGGGTGGTTCCGTTGTGAACGAATCCAGAACTATGGTATAATCGGCCGGGCAAGGATTTTCGGCAATGGCTCTCGTCGGCTCGATCTCGCAGCGCATCTGGGACATGAAATACCGCCTGAAGGCGTCTTCGGGTGAGCCGCTCGACCGCACGATCGAGGATACCTGGCGGCGGGTCGCCGAGGCGCTGGCCGCGCCGGAGCGCGAAAGCGAGACATGGGCCGAGCGCTTCTTTGCGGCGATGGCCGATTTCAAGTTCCTGCCCGCCGGCCGCATTGTCGCCGGCGCCGGTAGCGGCCGCCAGGTGACCCTGTTCAACTGCTTTGTGATGGGGACGATCCCCGACGACATGGGCGGCATCTTCGCGCATCTGCGCGAGGCCGCCCTGACGATGCAGCAGGGCGGCGGCATCGGCTATGACTTCTCGACGCTGCGGCCGCGCGGCGCCCCGGTCAAGGGGGTCGGCGCCGACGCCTCGGGGCCGCTGTCGTTCATGGACGTGTGGGACGCGATGTGCCGCACGATCATGAGCGCCGGCTACCGCCGCGGCGCGATGATGGCGACCCTCTCCTGCACCCACCCCGACATCGAGGACTTCATCGAGGCCAAACGCGAACCCGGCCGATTGCGTATGTTCAACCTGTCGGTTCTGGTCACCGACGCCTTCATGCAGGCGGTCGCCGAGGACGCGCCGTGGGAATTGTCCTTTGCCGGCACGGTGTGGAAGGTGCTGCCGGCGCGCGAATTGTGGGACAAGATCATGCGCGCGACCTACGCCTATGCCGAACCGGGCGTGATCTTCATCGATCGCATCAACCGCCGCAACAACCTATGGTATTATGAAACAATTAATGCAACTAATCCTTGTGGCGAGCAGCCGCTGCCCCCCTACGGCGCCTGCCTGCTCGGATCGATCAATCTGGCAAGCCTCGTCGTCGACCCGTTCACGCAAGAGGCGCGGCTTGATCTCGACCGGCTGCGCGAGCTCGTGCCGCCCTGCGTGCGCATGCTCGACAACGCGATCGACATCTCGTTGTTTCCGCTGCCGCAGCAACAGGAGGAGGCGCGCAAGAAGCGCCGCATCGGGCTCGGGATCACCGGTCTGGCCGACGCGCTGATCCTGTGCGGTCTGCGCTACGGGTCGCCGGCGGCGGTCGCGGCGGTCGAGCGCTGGGTCGGCGAGATACAACGCTCGGCCTATCTCGCCTCGACCGCGCTTGCCGCCGAAAAGGGCGCATTCCCGCTGTTCGACCGCGACCGCTATCTCGCCGGCGAGACCGTCGCGGGGCTTGACGAAGAGGTGCGCGAGGCCATTGCCCGCCACGGCATCCGCAACGCGCTCTTAACCTCGGTGGCGCCGACCGGAACGATCTCGCTGTTCGCCGACAACGTCTCCTCGGGTCTCGAACCGGTGTTCAGCTTCCGCTACACGCGCAACGTGCTGATGCCGGACGGCAGCCATCGCGAGGAAGAGGTCAGCGACTATGCCTATCGCCTGTTCCGCCGCAAGCGGGGCGAACTCGCCCCGCTGCCCGACAGCTTTGTCGACGCGCAGACCCTCTCCCCCGAGGACCATGTCGTCATGCAGGCGGCGGTGCAGAAATACGTCGACAGCTCGATCTCGAAGACGATCAACATTCCCGCCGACTTCCCGTTCGAGGCGTTCAAGGACGTCTACCTCGAAGCCTACCGGCTCGGCTGCAAAGGCTGCACGACCTATCGCCCGAACGAGGTGACCGGGGCGGTTCTCGCGGTCAAGAGCGAGACCGCCGCCGCGCCCCCAGCTCCGAGACAGGCTGAATTGCCGTTGCCGCTTCCCGCCAAGCCGGCGGACGTCTATGAGGCGGGCGGCGTCGTCTATATGACTCAGCCGCTCTCCCGGCCCGAAGTCCTGCCCGGCCAGACCTACAAGATCCGCTGGCCGGAAAGCGAGCACGCCCTCTACATCACCGTCAACGACATCGTCCAGGACGGGAGGCGCCGGCCGTTCGAGGTCTTCATCAACTCGAAAAACATGGAGCATTACGCCTGGACGGTCGGATTGACGCGGATGATCAGCGCCGTCTTCCGCCGCGGCGGCGACGTGTCCTTTGTCGTTGAGGAATTGAAGGCCGTCTTCGATCCGCGCGGCGGGGCGTGGATGAGCGGCCGATACGTCCCCTCATTGCTCGCCGCGATTGGCGAGGTCATCGAGCAGCACATGGTCGGGATCGGCTTCCTGCCGGCCCGCGGCGAGCAGCGGCCCGACCCGGCGCTCTCCGCCAAGGTCGTCAACCTGCCGGGTCCGGCGGAACCGAACGCGCGCGGCGCGACGCGACGCATGGCGCAATGCCCCAAATGCGGGGCAGCGGCCCTGATCCGGTTCGAAGGCTGCGAGCAGTGCACAAACTGCGACTACTCGAAATGCTGATGGCGGAAGAGCGCAGCCTATTCCGCCGCCCCAATCGCGAATGCGTGATCGGCTGATGGAAGCAGAGCTACCAGACGCGCCAGCCCCAACCCCAGCCCGGACCCCACCAGCCGACGCGCCAGGCCGGACCCCAGCCCCACCAGCCGGGGCCCCAACCCCAGCCGGCGCGCCAGCCCCAGCCGGGACCCCAGCCCCAGCCG
>DATFCQ010000168.1:0-4775 GCA_035252905.1 Allostellaceae bacterium
GGATCGCGCTCAGCCTGGCCCGGGCGGACATCTCCCTGAGGGGCAAGCGCGAGGACGTCGGCTCGGACGACTCCCCCAGGGCGACGCTGATCGCCGACTGATCTCGTGCGTGACCCCTGCTCGGCCGGCCGGTCTTGCCGCTTGATTATAGCGTCAGAATTGACGCTCCGCCGACGGACCGGCAACGCGGCGGCCGACGCCTGCGCTGTAGGCTACGGTCCATTAAAGGGGCACAGATATACGGTTGCCGCCCAGCGCGTCAGGAACGTAGCAGATACAGGAGCTTAGCCTTTCACAAACGTTCGGTTGCGCAAGGCTCGGGGCTGGCCCGAAAAGGCTGGGGCCAAGGCTTTTGGAACCCACTTGCCAATTCAGGTCCTATGGCAAGCGGTTTGTGAATGGCTGACGCCCCGAACCGTACAACGGTGCCCGTCTAATGGACGCATGCCTGTACGCCGGATGCATATCTCTGACAGGCCCTCAAAAACCGGCGGATACTGCTGGCGAATTCGATGAGGCAGAACCGGTGCGGGAAAATCTGCTCGCATCGTAGCGCTAATTTAGACAAAAACAGGGCTATGGTCCTGTCTGTCTCAACCAAAATCCTAAGTATAGGTCGCTATTTTCTCCTTATGGCTTATCCCTCTAGCTCCTGCCGCGCTATAGGTAGCGCCCGAGCGCGTGGGAGGGGGACGGGATGGCCGAGCTACCGCGATCGCTGCCCGAGATGGGGTCGTTTGCGGCTGAGTGCAGGATAGTACGCTAAGGGTCGCGGGCTGGGTGGTCAGGCTGGTTCCACCGGTACTCGCCGGTGAGGGTGATGTGCTCCCAGGCGAGGGGCGAGACATGGGCGAGGGTTTCAGCGGACGGGCGTCGCCCCTCGGCGTCGAGCATGGCGGCAGCCGTGCCGAGGTGGCACGTGTTCCAGTAGGTGATGGCAGAGGCGAGCAGGTTGAGCCCGGCGGCACGGTAGGCTTGCTCCTCGCGGGTGCGGTCGCGCAGCTCGCCTAGGCGGTTGAAGAACAGGGCGCGCTTGAGGGCGTGATGCGCCTCGCCCTTGTTGAGCCCGATCTGCGCGCGGCGCTGCAGGTCACGATCGGTCAGCCAGTCGAGGATGAAGAGCGTGCGCTCGACCCGCCCGACCTCGCGAAGGGCCAGGGCAAGACCGTTCTGGCGCGGATAGGCGGCGAGCTTTCGCAGGATGTGCGACGGGACGACGGCGCCAGCGGCCATGGAGGCGGCCAGCCGCAGGATGTCCGGCCAGTGCGCACGAATCAGCCGCTCGTCGATGCGCCCCGCGATCATCGGGGCGAGCTCGGGGCAGGTGGCGGCCGGGGTGAAGGCGTAGAGCCGCCTGTCGGCGAGGTCGCGGATGCGCGGCGCGAAGCGGAAGCCGAGGATGGCGCTGACCGCGAAGAGGTGGTCGGTGAAGCCGCCGGTGTCGGTGTAGTGCTCCTTGATCCTGCGCCCGCTCGGGGCGAGCAGCAGGCCGTCGAGCACGTAGGGTGCCTCGTGCGCCGTCGCCGGGATGAGGGCGACGTGGTGGGGTCCGTACTGGTCGGTGAGGTGCGTGTAGAAGGAGGCGCCCGGGGCCGTCCCGTAGCGGGCGTTCACGACGTTCATCGCCTCCCCGGTACCGCCAGCCGGGAAATGTTGCCCATCGGATGAGGAAGTCTCGCCGAAGCCCCAGAGCCGGGCGAGGGGCAGCGCGCGCTGCGCCTCGATCAGCATGGCGAGGGCGCGCTCGTAGGTTTCCTCGCGGACGTGCCAGTCGGCGACGCGCAGCAGCTCCCAGAAGGAGTAGGCCTTGCAGGCCTCGGCCATCTTGCGCAGCCCGAGGTTCACCCCGTCGGCGAGGATCACGCTCAGCAACGCGAGCCGGTCGCGCGGTGGCGAGCCGGTCCGGAGGTCGGCGAAGGCCGCGGAGAACCCGACCCGGTCGTCGACCTCGAGCAGGAGGTCGGTGATGCGCAGGCGCGGCACGCGCCGGTAGAGGTCGACGACGAGCGCGTCGACACCCTCCGGGGCGGCGCCTTCCAGGCGCGCGAGCCGGAGCTTGCCGTCCTTGATCTCGGCCCCCGCGAGCGCACCACGCCGTGCCGCTTGGCCGACCTCGTCGAGGCGGCGGGCGAGATGCGCGCGACGAAGGCTGAGCCAAGCCTCGGCCTCGAGAGGAACGTTAAGGCGTCCGCAGGCTCGAACGGCATGGGCCGGGAGGAGAGCCGCCTCCATGCTGCGGTAGCGCCGGCTCTCTTCGGTCCAGAGATCGCCGGCACGCAGGGCGTTCCTCAGCTCGAAGAGGAGGGCCAGCTCCCAGTAGCGACGATCGGTTCCGCCGCTTTGGAAGACCCTGCCCCGCCACTTCCGACGGACGAAGCCGCGCGGCGCCTCCGCCGGAATGTCTCTGGTGCCCTTGGCGTTCATCCGCTTCAGCAGGCCGATCGCCGCCAGGAGCGGTGCCGCGGCCGGCGAGGCGCGAAAGGTGAAGCTGGCGAGGAAACGCGGCGCGTAGCGGCGCAGGCGGGCGTACCCTTCGAGCAGGAAATCGATCGGCTCGACCTCGGTGCGCTGGGTCAGCCGGGTTGCGGCCTGCACCAGCCGCTCGAACGCGGTCCAGGTCGTGGCGGTCTCGACGGCCGCCTCGAGGTCGCTCCCGGCCTGCCGCGCCGCGACCAGTGCTCCGCCCGCGGCGGCGAGGCCCTTGAGGGTCGCGCCCAGGTCTTCTCGTCCGCCCGCGAGCGCTTCGTCCCGCCGCCGTTCGGCCTGCCGGTACAGGCGGCCGAGGATGCGATCGTGGGTCTCGATGGCGGCATCCGCCAGCAGCGTGCGCCATCCGGCGACGCACGCGACCAGGATGGCGAGCCTTCTCGCCTCGCCTAACGCCCGGAGATCGTCCGCGTAGCGCCGCTCGCCTTCCCGCCGCAGCCGGTCGATGCGGTGCGCGGGAACGCCATCCAGGACACCTGCAGGCAGGTCGAGGGCGCGCAGCACATCCAGGCGGTCGAGGAGCTGGTTCATGTCGGCGGAGTTGCCGCCGGGCTCGAACTGGCGGACCCAGGTGAACCGGCGGACACCTCGCGCGCTCAC
The DNA here is from genome assembly GCA_035252905.1 of Allostellaceae bacterium. Classification (GTDB taxonomy): domain Bacteria; phylum Pseudomonadota; class Alphaproteobacteria; order ATCC43930; family CGMCC-115725; genus AP-15. The sequence continues at coordinate 3,088 of DATFCQ010000168.1, forward strand.
CTCATCGAGGAACGCGTCGAGGCGCCGACGCAGGTCGGGGCTCAGCCGATCCACGATGCGGCGTGCGACGCGCCGCTCGGCCTGGACCAGCGCGTCGGCACAGGCCCGTTCCACCGTCGCGGGCCCGGGCACGATGACCCGCCGCGAGCGCAGCTCGCTCACGAGCCCAGTCGCCAGGCCGGCATTGTCGGTCGCCGCCTCCGCCGCCGAGGCCAGCCAGAGCAGCATCTCGTGCCGGGCCTGCCCCTCGAACGGGCGGTAGCCGTAGAGGTCCTGCAGCGCCGCGGAGTGCTCGTAGCGCGTCTCCCGGCGGCTGCCGTAGCGCGCCAGCTCTTCGGCGGTGAAGCCGAGCTGGGCGCCGATGAAAGCGAGCATCGCCTCAGGGATCGCCTCGCCGGGCTGGATCAGGCGGCCCGGGTAGCGGAACGCGCAGAGCTGCAGGGCGAAGCCGAGCCTGTTCCAGGGACGGCGCCGCCTGCCGATCAGGCCGAGGTCGTGCTCGCCGAGAACGTAGAACTGGAGGTGGGCGGCTTCGTCGGCGGGTAGGCCGAACAGCGCCGCCCGCTGGCCGTCGGTGAGGATCGTGCGATGGGCCATGAGGGGCTGCGTGACCAGAAAACGTTCGTTTTTCTTGCTCGTCCGAGGACGCCTGGCCCGCGGCCCCGGCCACAGCTCTTTTGAACAGGAAACCCGTTGCGCTAATCTTGGCAAGCAAAAGGTTCGGAAGACACCTTTCCTCGTAAGGAGCCGCCATGCTGCTCGGCTACGCCCGCGTATCGAAGGCCGACGGCAGCCAGATGCTCGACCTGCAGGTCGACGCCCTGCGGGAGGCGGGCATCGACGGCGAGCGCATCTACGAGGACCGGATGAGCGGGCGGCATGATCAGCGGCCGGGGCTCGACGCCTGCCTCAAAGCCTTGCGCGCGGGCGACACACTGTGCGTCTGGAAGCTGGACCGCCTGGGTCGCAACCTCCGCCACCTCGTCACCCTGGTCGACGCGCTGCAGGAGCGCGGCGTGGGCCTGCGCGTGCTCGCCGGCCAGGGCTCGGCCGTCGACACGACCCGGGCCGACGGCCGGCTGATCTTCGCGGTGTTCGCCGCGCTCGCCGAGTTCGAGCGCGGGGTGATCTCGGAGCGGACGCGCGCCGGGCTCAAGGCCGCCCGTGCTCGCGGCCGCAAGGGCGGCCGGCCGCGCAAGATGACCGCGTCCAAGATCCGCATGGCCATGGCCGCCATGGCCGATCCCGACGCCAGGCCGAAGGATATCGCCCGCGAGCTCGGCGTCACCACCACCACGCTCTACGCCCACGTCAACGGCGACGGCTCGCCCAAGGCCGCCGCCGAGGCGGTGCTGCGCAGGCCAGTCCGGCCTTAGCGTACTATCCTGCACTCAGCCGCAAACGACCCGCAGATGGGGCAGGGCGGCGCGGATCATAAGGAAGGGCGTGGTGAGATTGACCGCCAGGTTGCGTTGCCAGTCAGCGAGGCTCATCGCCTCGACGCGCGCCTCCCGCATCATGCCAGCATTGTTCACGAGAACGTCAAGCCGCCCGGCGCGGGCGATCACCTGGGTGGTCACCTGTTCAGGGCTGTCGGGATCGGTGAAATCCGCAGCGATCCACTCGAATTCGGCATCCGCCCCGCGCTGCGCGGTGAAGATGCGCGCACCCTCCTCCCGCAGACGCCG
>DATFCQ010000169.1:0-17070 GCA_035252905.1 Allostellaceae bacterium
CGCCAACCCCAGCCGCGATGCCAGCCCCAACCGCCATGCCAGCCGCCGCGCCAGCCCCAACCGCCGCGCCAGCCTCCCCAACCGCCATGCCAGCCCCCGCCATGCCAGCCGTCGCCACGCCAATGCTGGGCGTGCGCCGGCGGGGCCGCCGCCAGGGCCAGCGTCGCCAGGGCAAAAACGGTCGCCATCAGCAATCTTCGCGCCATGCGATGCTCCGTTGCCAAGCCCGACCCGATCGGACCGGGCGGAAACCCTAAGATAACACCGTCCGAAGGGGATCGTCGCCCGGTTGATGCAGCCCTCGCGGCGAGGCGCAGCGCCGCACGCCCTCACACCGAAAAATACTTGGCCTGCGGGTGGTGGACGACGATCGCCGAGGTCGACTGCTCGGGCTCGAGCTGGTCCTCCTCGCTCAGCGAGACGCCGATCTCCGCGGCCCGCAACAGCGCCAGGAGCTGTTTCTGGTCGGCGAGGTTGGGGCAGGCCGGATAGCCGAAGGAATAGCGGCTGCCGCGATAGCCCTGCGCCAGCATTGCGTCGAGATCGCGGGCTTCGTCGGCGGTGAAGCCCAGCTCGCCGCGGATGCGCTTGTGCACGTATTCGGCCATTGCCTCGGCCATCTCGACCGAGAGCCCGTGCAGATAGAGATAATCCTGGTAGCGATTGTCGGCGAACCACTCCCGCGCCGCCGCGGAGGCGCGCGCCCCGATCGTCACCACCTGCAACCCGATCAGGTCGCGCTCGGGATCGTCGACGTCGCGGAAGAAATCGGCGATCGACAGCCCGCCCTCGCGGTTCTGGCGCGGGAACGAGAAGCGGGCGCGTTCGCGCCGGCCGGTCTCGTCGAACAGAATGACGTCGTTGCCCTCGGCCGCGCATTGCCAATAGCCGTAGGCGGCTTGCGGAACGAGGATCTGGTCGGCGACCGCGGCGTCGAAGATGCGCTTCAACACCGGACGCAGTTCGTCGCGCGCCCAGGCCATGTATTCGCCGAGGCTGCGCCCGTCCTTTCGGTAGCCCCAATGGAATTGGTAGAGCATGCGTTCGTTGAGATAGGGCACCACCGCCTGCGGCGGCACCCGCGCGATTGTGCGCGGCCCCCAGAACGGCGGGGTCGGAACCGGCAGGCCGCGATGGAGTTCGGCGCGGCGCAGGCGGATGTCTTCGAGGTCGACCGGCCGCAACGGCCGCGCCTCGGCGGCGGGATCGCGCCGGCGCCGGTTGCCGGCAGGACGCGCCGCACTCTGCTGCCGCACCTCGGCGAGGTAGGCGTCGAAGCCGCCGCCTCTGATCCTGTCCATCAAGGCGAGGCCGTCGAAGGCGTCGCGGGCGTAGGCAACGCGGCCCGCCTGATAGGCCTTGACGCAATCCTCCTCGACATAGCGCCGGGTCAGCGCCGCCCCGCCGAGCATGACCGGGATCTCGAGCCCCTGCCGGCTCATCTCTTCGAGGTTCTCGCGCATGACGACGGTCGATTTGACCAGGAGGCCGGACATGCCGACCGCGTCCGCCCGGTGCCGGGCGGCGGCGTCGAGGATCGCCGAGAGAGGTTGTTTGATGCCGAGGTTGACGACGCGGTAGCCGTTGTTGGTCAGGATGATGTCGACAAGGTTCTTGCCGATGTCGTGGACGTCGCCGCGCACCGTGGCGAGCACGACCGTGCCTTTTTCCTGGCCCTCGACCCGCTCCATCAAGGGTTCGAGATAGCCGACCGCGGCCTTCATCGTCTCGGCCGACTGCAGCACAAAGGGGAGCTGCATCTTGCCGGCGCCGAACAGGTCGCCGACGGTCTTCATGCCGCTAAGCAGGATCGTATTGATGATGTCGAGCGGCTTGAATTGCGCGAGGGCAAGGTCGAGATCGGCTTCGAGCCCCTGCCGGTCGCCGTCGACGATGCGCTGCGCGAGGCGCTCTTCAAGCTTTTCCGGCCGGCCGCGCTTCTCGGCCGGGGCGGCGGTGCGGTCCTGGAACAGCGCGATGAAGGCGGCGAGCGGGTCGTAGCCGGAACGGCGCCGGTCGAAGATCAGATCCTCGGCGATCCGGACCTCCTGTTCCGGAATCTTGTGCAATGGCACGATGCGCGAAAAATGGACGATCGCCCCGCTGAGGCCGCGGCGCAGCGCATGATCGAGGAACACCGAATTGAGAACGTGCCGCGCCGCCGGGGCGAGGCCGAAGGAGATGTTGGAGAGTCCGAGGATGATCTGGCACTCGGGCAGGGCCTCGGCGATCCCCGCGATTGCGTCGAGCGTTTCGAGGCCGAGCCGGCGGTCGTCCTCGTTGCCGGTGCAGATCGTGAAGGTCAGCGGGTCGAGCAACAGGTCGCAGGCCGGCAGGCCGTACCGGCCGCAGGCGAAATCATGGAGCCGCCGGGCGATCTCGATTTTGCGCGGGGCCTCCTTGGCCATGCCGGTTTCGTCGATGGTCAAGGCGATGACCGCCGCGCCGAAACGGCGGGCGAGCGCCATCCGCTTTTCGGCCGCCGCCTCGCCGTCCTCGAAATTGATCGAGTTGATGACGGCTTTGCCGCCGTAGAGCTTGAGCGCGGTTTCGAGAACCGGATATTCGGTTGAATCGATGACGAGCGGGGCGTTGACGGCGCCGCGCATGCGCCGGACCGCCTCGCTGATGTCGGCGACCTCGTCGCGGCCGACAAAGGCGGTGCACAGGTCGAGCGCGTGCGAACCCTCCTTGACCTGCTCGCGCCCGATTTCGACGCAGCCGTCCCAGTCTCCCGCTTCCTGCAATTGGCGGAACTTGCGCGAGCCGTTGGCATTGCAGCGCTCGCCGATCGACAGATAGGCGTTCTCCTGGCGCAACGGCACCTGGCCGTAGAGCGAGGCGATAGCAGGGACCCAGACCGGATGGCGGGAGCGCGGCGGGGGCCGCCGGCGGTCGCGCCCGATGCGCCGCAGCATCCGGTCGAGGGCGGCGATGTGCGCGACCTCGGTGCCGCAGCAGCCGCCGATCAAATTGACTCCGTCTTCAATCACAAAGCGTTCGAGCCATTGCGCCAGTTCGTCAGGGCCCAAGGGATAGCGGGTGCGTCCGTCGACAAGTTCGGGCAGGCCGGCATTGGGCTGGACCGAGATCAGTCCCGGCCAGTTCTCGCCGAGCCAGCGGACGTGCTCGGCCATCTCGCGCGGGCCGGTCGCGCAATTGAGCCCAAGGAGCGGCACGTCGAGGGCGTGTACGACCGTCGCCGCGGCGGCGATGTCGGCGCCGACCAGGAGGGTCCCGGTGGTCTCGACCGTGACCTGGACGAGGAGCGGCACCTCCGCCTTGGCCTCGGCGCATGCGCGCTTGGCGCCATTGACCGCCGCCTTGATCTGCAGCGGGTCCTGGCAGGTCTCGATCAGGATCGCGTCGACGCCGCCGGCGATCAGGCCGGCGCACTGGACGCTGAGCGCGTCCTCGACCTCCTGATAGCCGATATGGCCGAGCGAGGGCAGGCGGGTGCCCGGCCCGAGCGATCCCAGGACAAAGCGCGTACGCCCGTCATGGGCGAATTCGGCGACCGTCTCATGGGCGAGCTCGGCGGCGCGGCGATTGAGGGCAAAGGCGCGCTCGGAGAGCCCGAACTCGCCCAAAGTGACCGGCGAGCCGCCAAAGCTGTTGGTCTGCACCGCGTCGCAGCCGGCTTCGAGATAGCCGCGATGGATCGCGCGGACGAGGTCGGGCCGGCTCTCGCACAGGATCTCGGTGCAGTTCTCGTGCCCGCAGAAATCGCGCGCGACGTCGAGATCGCACGCCTGCACTTGCGTCCCCATGGCGCCGTCGCACAGGAGAACGCAATCGGCGAGGTAGTCGAGGAGATGGGTCATGCCTAGGGACTCGCTTCCGGGCGCGGCGCCCTCACCCGCCTCCCCCCGCCTGCGCGGGGGTCGGCACCCTCTCCCGCAATGCGGGAGAGGGGGGACCAGCCCGCCCTAAATTTCCTTTGGGGGCTGGTGGGTGAGGGCAGGGGCGCATCACGCCGCCGTGGCGACCGGCCGGGCGGCGCGCACGCCCAAGAGATGACAGATCGCGACGATCAGATCGGCGCGGTTCAAGGTGTAGAAGTGGAACTCGTGGACGCCGTTCTTGTGCAATCGCCGGCATTGCTCGGCGGCAATCGAGGCGGCGACGAGGCGGCGGGTGTCGGGGTCGTCGTCGAGCCCCTCGAAATGCGCTGCCATCCAGGGCGGGATTGAGGCGCCGCAGGCGGCGCTGAATTTCTTGACCTGGGCGAAGTTGGTGACCGGCAGGATGCCGGGGACGATCGGCACTCTTATGCCGGCCGCCGCGGCGCGGTCGCGAAAGCGCAGATAGAGGTCGATGTCAAAGAAATACTGCGTGATCGCCCGGTTGGCCCCGGCGTCGATCTTGGATTTGAGGTTGTCGAGGTCGTGCTCGGGGCTCGGCGCCTCGGGGTGGATTTCGGGATAGGCGGCGACGCTGATCTCAAAATCGGCAACCCGCCGCAACCCGGCGACAAGATCTCTCGCATAGGCGTAGCCGTCGGGATGGGGCCGGTATCCCGCTGCGCCGTCGGGCGGATCGCCGCGCAGGGCCACGATGTGGCGCACCCCGGCCGTCCAGTAATCGGCCGCGACGGCGTCGATTTCGGCGCACGAGGCGGCGATGCAGGTCAGATGGGCGGCCGGTTCGAGACCGGTCTCCTGGCGGATGCGGCGGACCGTCGCATGGGTGCGCTCGCGCGTCGAGCCGCCGGCCCCGTAAGTGACCGAGACAAAGCGCGGGGAGAGCGGCGCGACGCGCTCTATGACCTGCCACAGTCGGGCCTCCATCTCCGCCGTTTTGGGCGGGAAGAACTCGAAGGAGACGCGCGGTGGCCTGCCGTCGAAATCGCTGACCGGATCGGCGGCGAGCAGGCCGTCGAGCCCGAAGGTTGCCGTCATCAGCCAAGCTCCCTTTCGACCAGCGGCGCCGGCGCCGCGCGGCGCCGGAGAGCCTCGTTGCGGGCGCCGGCCGGACCGGGGCGACGCGCCGTCCAGATCGCGACCGTCAGCGGATGTCCCGGCAGATGGCGCGGCGGCGCCGGATCGAGACCGGCGGCGCGGCACCATTCCGCGATCTCGGCATCGGCAAAGCCGAGCCGGCGGTGGGCGTGTTCGTCGCGCAAAAATTCGAGCGCATGCGGGGCAAAATCGACCAGCACCAGGATCCCCCCCGGCCGCAAGGTTCGCGCCGCCTCGGCGATCGCCGCTGCCGGCCGGTCGGCGTAGTGCAGGACCTGATGCACGACGACGGCGTCGAACGAGGCGTCGGGCAGGGCCAATTGGTACATGTCGCCGAGCCGCACCGAACCGTTTCTGAGCCCGGCGCGTTCGAGATTGACGCGGGCGACGGCGAGCATCTCGCGCGACTGGTCGATGCCGAGCGCGTGCTCGACCTGCGGCGCGAGGATTTCCAGCATGCGGCCGGTGCCCGTGCCGATGTCCAGAAGGTCGCGCGGGTCGGCCGCGGCGATGATCTCGGCGAGGGCCGCCTCGACCTCGCGCTCGTCGATATAGAGCGAGCGGATGCGGTCCCAACGCGCGGCGTTCTCGCGGAAATAGGAGCTCGCCAATTCGGCGCGCTGGCGCTTGATTGCCGAGAGCCGCTGCAGGTCGAGGGCGATCGTCGGATCGTCCTCGTTGAGGAGGGCGGTGAGCTGGCGCGCCAGCTCACCGCCGCGCCCGCTTCCGCTCGAGCGGTAAAAGACCCAGCTGCCCTCGCGGAAGCGGTCGAGCAGACCGGCCTCGCAAAGGAGCTTCAGATGCCGCGACACCCGCGGCTGGCTCTGCCCGAGGATCTGGGTCAGTTCGCTGACGGTCAATTCGCCGCGCGCGCACAACACGACGAGCCGCAGCCGCGTCGGCTCGGCGATCGCCCGCAACGCCGCCAGCAGCTCTTCCATTGCCTCCACCTGCTGTTATGTCGGCAGTAAGATATAGAGATATCTTTATATCGACAAGCGGAATTGAACCGGAAGTGCGGGTCGACAGCGACTTTTATCGTGAACCGTGGATCACTATCCCCTCGCTCCGCGTATATCCGCAGGCGGACGCTCCGGTCGGCGGCAGCCGCGGCGCTTGCCGAACCAGCGAGTTTCCCGCCATATTCTCGCCGGTTCGGAGAGTGAGAATGTGATGCGAAACCGATTGATGACCCGCCGTCTGTCACGCCTCGCCGTGCCGGGGCTGCTCCTTCTCGGGGGGCTGCTGCTGTCGGCCTGCGCCGCGCCGCAACGGGCTGCAGGCGCATCCGGCTTCGACGATCCCCTTGAGCACCTTAACCGCAAGATTTTCGCCTTCAACCAGACGGTTGATCGCCACGTGATCCTGCCGGCGGCGAAGGCCTATCGTCGGGCGCTGCCGCCGCCGGCCCGCGATTCGATCCGCGACTTCCTGCGCAATCTGGACACCCCGATCATCTTCGCCAACGACGCATTGCAGGGCAACTTTCCGGCGGCCGGCCGGATGCTTGCCCGCTTTACTCTGAACTCGACGCTCGGCGTCGCCGGGTTCACCGATCTCGCCGGCCGTTGGGGGATTCCCTATCACGATGATGATTTCGGCGTGACGCTTGGGGTATGGGGCGTTGGCCCCGGCCCCTATCTCGTCGTACCGGTCCTCGGCCCTTCCGACCCACGCGATCTTGCCGGCAATATCGTGGACGGGTACGCCGATCCCTGGGACTACGCCGCTTCCAACAACGGCTATGTGTGGATCCCGTTTGTGCGCGGCGCGATCAGCGGCATCGATACGCGATCGCGCTATATCGAGACCTTGGCCGATCTCGAACGCACCTCGCTCGATTACTATGCGGCGATTCGCGCCCTCTTCCTGCAGCGGCGAGAGGCGCTGATCCGCCACGAGCCGACCCTGCCGCCAAACCCGGGACTCTCTCGCCGCGACAACGCGACGCCGGATACGGCGGCGCCGAACTCGGCGCCGGCAGCGGCCGTTCTCTCCGAAGCACGCAACGGTTCCGAGGTGTTCCCGTGATGCTGCGACGTTCCCTTCTGGCGGCTGCTTTTCTGGCGGGCCTGGCGGCGGTGGCGCCGGCCTGGGCCGCCCTCGATCCGGCCGGTTTTATCAACAATCTGGGCAATGAGGCGCTGGAGGTGCTGAACCCGGCGACCAATCCGGAGCAGCGCGTGGTCGAATTCCGTGCCTTGTTCCGCCGCGATTTCGATGTTCCCCAGATTGCGCGGTTCGTCCTCGGCCGGTATTGGCGGGTCGCAACCCCGGCTCAGCAGCGGGAATTCATCCACCTGTTCGAGAACTACATCGCGTTGGCCTACAGCACCCGGCTGTCGCATTATGGCGGCGAGCGGCTGCAAGTCACCGGCAGCCGGCTGACCCCGGGGGGTGCGGTCGTGACCAGCGAAGTCGGGCGTTCGAGCGGCGGCTCCCCGGTCAAGATCGAATGGAGCCTGACCCGCTATGACGGCACCTACAAGATCAACGACGTCGTCGTCGACGGGATCAGCATGGCAGTGACCCAGCGCTCGGAATTCGCCTCGGTGATCGAGCGCCACGGCGGCGACGTCCAGGGCCTATTGGAGACGTTGCGGGCCAAGACTGCCGGCGCCGCGGGCGGGTAAGAGGGGTTGACCCCGGCGTTAAGGACGCGACGCCGGCGCTCACCCTCACCCGCCTCCCCCGCTTTCACGGGGGTCGGCACCCTCTCCCGCAGTGCGGGAGAGGGGGGACCAGCCCGCCCTACAGTCCATCTGGGGGCTGGTGGGTGAGGGGAGAAACGCCGCGCTGTCGCACTTCATCTAAAGCAAGAACTCAGCCGCGCGACAGCGGTTTGTAGCGGATGCGGTGCGGCTGATCGGCGGCGGCGCCGAGGCGGCGGCGGCGACCGGCCTCGTATTCGGCGTAATTGCCCTCGAACCAGACCGCTTGGCTGTCGCCCTCGAAGGCCAGGATGTGGGTCGCGACCCGGTCGAGAAACCAGCGGTCATGGGTGATCACGACGGCGCAGCCGGGGAATTCGAGGAGCGCCTCTTCGAGCGCCCGCAGGGTGTCGACGTCGAGATCGTTGGTCGGCTCGTCGAGCAATAAGAGGTTGGCGCCTTCCTTCAGCATCTTGGCGAGATGGACGCGGTTGCGCTCGCCGCCGGACAATTGTCCGACCCGCTTTTGCTGGTCGGGACCGCGAAAATTGAACAGGGCGCAATAGGCGCGGCTGGCGATGCGGCGCCGGCCGAGATCGATCTCGTCGGCGCCGCCCGAGATTTCCTCCCACACGCTATGGCTCGCGATGAGCGCGTCGCGCGACTGGTCGACGTAACCGAGCTTGACGCTGTCGCCGATCTTGATCGTGCCGCTGTCGGGCGGCTCGGCGCCGACGATCATGCGAAACAGCGTGGTCTTGCCGGCGCCGTTCGGGCCGATCACCCCGACGATGCCGCCGGGCGGCAGCCGGAAATCGAGCTTTTCGATCAATAGCCGGTCGCCAAACGTCTTGGAGAGGCCCTCGGCCGCGATCACCAGATCGCCGAGCCGGGGGCCGGGCGGCAGGACGATCTGGGCCGTCTCGGGCGCCTTCTCGCGGCTCTGCGCGAGGAGCGCGTCGTAGGCCTGGAGCCGCGCCTTGCTCTTGGCCTGACGCGCCCGCGGGCTCTCGCGCACCCATTCCAGTTCGCGCTCCAGGGTGCGTCGCCGCGCCGCCTCCTGCCGGCCCTCCTGTTCGAGGCGCTGGCGCTTCTGTTCGAGCCAGCCCGAATAATTGCCCTCGTAGGGAATGCCCTGGCCGCGATCGAGTTCGAGGATCCAGCCCGCCACCTCGTCGAGGAAATAGCGGTCATGCGTCACGGTGACGACGGTGCCGGGATAGTCTTCGAGAAAGCGCTGCAGCCAGGCCACTGATTCGGCGTCGAGATGGTTGGTCGGCTCGTCGAGCAACAGCAGATCGGGGCGCTGCAACAACAGCCGGCACAGCGCCACGCGGCGGCGCTCGCCGCCCGACAAGGTGGCGACTGCGGCCTCGGGGGGCGGGCAGCGCAGGGCGTCCATCGCGATCTCGATCCGGCGGTCGAGTTCCCAGCCGTCCGCCAAATCGATCCGTTCCTGCAATTCGCCCTGCTCGGCGATCAGCGCTTCCATCTCGGCGGGCGCCAGATCCTCGGCAAAACGCGCCGACAGCGCCTCGAAGCGCTCGACCAGCGCGCGCGTCGGGGCGACCCCTTCGGCGACGGTGCCGAATACGTCCTTGTCCGGATCGAGGACCGGTTCCTGCGGCAGATAGCCGACCCGCGCGCCTTCCGCCGGCCACGCCTCGCCGGCGAAGTCCCGCTCTTCGCCGGCCATGACGCGCAGCAGCGTCGATTTGCCGGCGCCGTTGGCGCCCAAGACGCCGATCTTGGCGCCCGGCAGGAAGGAGAGCCAAATATCCTTCAACACCTCGCGCCCGCCGGGGTAAGTCTTGCTCAGACCCTTCATCACGTAGATGTATTGGTAAGCCGGCATGGGGGGATCCTTGCGACGGGATGCGACGCGCATGTGCGGGAAGGCGCAGCGGCGTAGAGGAGGGCGGCGGCATCGTCAAGCCCCCTGGCACGCCCCTGGCGCCGCCGCGCGCCGGCGGAGCCTGCGATGAACCTCCTGGATTTTGTCGACCTCTCCCTTGCCGGGGTGCTGGGGGCGCTGATCGGGCTCGAGCGGCAATGGAACCAGGGATCGGCCGGACTGCGCACCAACGCGCTGGTCGCCTTCGGCGCCGCGTCTTTCGCGGCGCTCCATGTCGATCAGGCGCTGTCGCTCGTCGTCTCCGGCATCGGCTTTCTCGGCGCCGGGGTGATCTTTCGCGAGGGCGCTTCGGTGCGCGGGCTCAACACCGCGGCAACCTTGTGGTGCTCGGCGGCGGTGGGGACGCTCGCCGGAACCGGACGGTGGACGGAAGCGTGCTATTGCGCCGCCGGCGTCGCCGCGATCAACGTCTGCCTGCGCTGGGTCAAGGCCGCGATCAGCCGGCATGTGCCGCACCCGGTGGATGTCGAGACCACCTATCAGGTCGAGATCCGCTGCACGCCCGAGGACGAGGCCGCAATTCGCGCTCTGCTGTTGAACCAGGCGTTCGGCTCCGGGCTCGCCCTCAAATCGCTGCACAGCGAAAAGCTCGACGACGGTGTGCGCGTCTCGGCCGAGCTGTCGACGCATCAGCGGGTCGATCAGGCGGTCGAGGACGTTGTCGGGCGCATCGGCGCCGAAAAAGGCGTCGTCTCGGCCCGCTGGACCATCGCCGGCGGCGCACCCGCCGCACGCGCGCTGCTGGCGGGGTGAGGCGGCCGACCCCGGATTGGCAGACCGTAGAATGGGTTGAGCAACGCGAAACCCATCAGTTTCACTGAGTGATGGGTTTCCCCCGGCTTGCGCCCTAGGTGTGCACATGCCTCTAAAAGGCAAGAAGTTTCAGGAGTTTATCCGTCGTCCCCGCGGAAGCGGGGACCCAGGGGCCGCAAGGCAGAAAGCCCGATATTTGCCCTGGATTCCCGCTTGCGCGGGAATGACGGCAAAAAGCATGACGGATCGATACGCAATCCGCTCCAAGTTGACAGCAAAGTGAGTAAGTGCTTACTTTGCTCTCGCCATGGCCGCCACCCGATTGGACAGCGACGAGCGCCGGGCCGCGATCATCGCCGCGGCGGTGCCGCTTTTTGCCCGCAAGGGATTTGCCGGAACCACGACCAAGGAGATCGCGGAAGCCGCGCACATCTCCGAGGCGCTGCTGTTCCGGCATTTCCCGAGCAAGAAGCTGCTCTACGGCGAGATCCTGCGGCTCGGTTGCGAAGGCGATCCGGCGCTTGAGCGGCTCGCCGAACTCGAACCGTCGACACGGACGCTCGTCCGCATGGTGCATTTCATGACCCGGCACTTTCTGCTCGCGGTCGGGGTCGAGCGCTGCGATCTCGATGCTCGCCTGCGGCTCGTATTGCATAGCTGCCTTGAAGACGGTGAATACGCCCGCGAATTGTTCGAGCGGATTTTCGAGCGGGTGCATCCGCTGTTCGCCGGCTCGTTGGCGGCCGCGATCGCCGCCGGCGATCTGCTGCCGAGCCCAGTCGCCTCGGCCAACCAGTTCTGGTTCGCCCAGCACATCGTCGCAATGGTTGCCTTCGCCTTTTTGCCCGGGCGCGCCGCTGTCCCTTATGAAGGCGGTCTCGACGCGCTCGCCCTGCAGGCGAGCTGGTTCATCCTGCGCGGCCTCGGCATGGCCGACGGGGCGATCGGCGCCGCGCTCGCGGCGCTGCGCGAGCATCCTTGCGCTTCCGGTTTCTGACGCGGGAGACCCCGATGGACGGTGACGGGCTGACCAAACTGTCTTCCGAGGCGCTGAGCCCGGATCGGGCATTGCGCGAACGCGTCGACGCCGGGCGGCCGGTCGCGCCGCGGCCCCGGACCGTGCGCTGGTTCCTGGTCGTGGGGGTTCTGGTGGCCCTCGTATTGGGCGCGCTCTACGGCTTCGATCGCTTCCGCAGCCATATGATCGCGAGCTTTCTCGCCCACAACAAGCCGCCCCCGGCCGCGGTCAGCGTGGTCGCAGCCAAGGCCGGGGCGGCGCCGCGCTTTGCCCATGGCGTCGGCTCGCTGTCGGCCGTCCAGGAGGTCACGATCGCGCCCGAACTGGCCGGCCGCGTCACCCGGATCTTTTTCAAATCCGGCGCCATGGTCAAAGCCGGGGATCCGCTGGTTCAGCTCGACGACGGCCCGGAACAGGGCGATCTCGCCAATTACGAGGCGCAATACCGCCTTGCCCAATTGACCCTCGAACGCGCCAAGCGCCTCGCCAGCGGTCAGTTCACCGCGCAGCAGACGGTCGACCAGGATCAGAGCCAGCTCGACCAGATCGCCGCCCAGATCCAGAAGACCCGGGCGATCATCGCGCAAAAGCTGATCCGGGCGCCGTTTGCCGGCCGGCTCGGCATCCGCCATGTCGATCTCGGCCAATACGTCAATCCGGGGGCGGCGATCGTGACTCTGACCGATCTGTCGACGCTCTACGTCAATTTCACGTTGCCCTCGCAGCAACGCGCCGAGATTGCCCTTGGACAGACGGTCGATGTCACCGCCGATGCCTTTCCCGGCCGCGCCTTCAAGGCGAAGATCACGACGATCGAGCCGCAGCTCGACCCCGACACCAGGACCCTGGCGATCCAGGCGAGCCTCGCCAACCCGGATCATGCACTGCTGCCGGGCATGTTCGTCGACGCCGCGGTGGTCCTGCCGGCGCAGCCCGATGTCGTAGTCCTGCCGGAAACCGCGGTCGACTACACGCTCTACGGCGACAGCGCCTATGTGATCCGCGCGCAGGGCAAGGACAAGGCCGGCCGGCCGATCCTGGTGGCCGAGCGTCGGCCGGTCAAGACCGGGGCGCGCTGGAAGGGCCTTGTCGCCGTGCTCTCCGGGCTGCGCCCCGGCGAGCGGGTCGTCTCGGCAGGACAGATCAAGCTCCACGACGGCGCCGAGGTCGCAGTCAGCCCGACCCCGGCGCCGCAGCCGCCGGCGCACCCGGCCTTGCACTGAAGCCCCCAGCGTCTGTCGATATCATGTCCTTCACCGACATCTTCGTCCGCCGGCCGGTCCTGGCGCTGGTCGTCAGCCTCTTGATCCTGCTGATCGGATTGCGGGCGATGCTGTCCCTGCCGATCCGGCAATATCCGAAACTGTCGAACACGACGATCACGGTCACGACCCTCTACCCCGGCGCCTCGCCCGAATTGATGCAGGGCTTCATCACGACGCCGATTGAGCAGGCGGTGGCGACGGCCGACGGCATCGATTACCTGACCGGCAACTCGATCCAGGGGACCAGCACGGTCACCGCCTATATCCGCCTCAACTACGATCCGGATCAGGCATTGACCGAGGTCATGGCCAAAGTCCAGCAGGTCAAATACCTGATCCCCGGCGGGGCGCAGGATCCGATCATCACGAAATCGACGGGCCAGACCACGGCGGTCATGTATATCGGCTTTGCCAGTTCGCAACTGTCGAGCGCAGCCATCACCGATTATTTGACGCGAGTGGTGCAGCCCTTGTTGGTGACCGTTCCCGGCGTGGCCTCGGCGGACATCCTCGGCGGCCAGACTTTTGCGATGCGGGTATGGCTCGATCCGGTCAAGATGGCGGCGCGCGGCATCTCGGCCGGCGACGTCGCCGCCGCAATCCGCGCCAACAACTATCAATCAGCGCCCGGACAGGCCAAGGGCTACTTCACGGTCGCCAATGTCGACGCCGGGACCGGTCTGTCCGACGTCTCCCAGTTCGAGCGGATGGTGGTCAAGAGCCGGAACGGAGCCGTGGTGCGGCTCGGCGACGTTGCCCGCGTCACGCTCGATGCGCAGAGCTGGACTTCGAGCGTCATCATGAACGGGCGGCATGCCGTGTTCATCGGCATCCAGGCGACCCCGACCGGCAACCCGCTGTCGCTGGTCAAGGGCGTGCGCGCCTTGTTGCCCGAGATCGCGCGCAACCTGCCGCCTTCGGTCAAGATGGAGGTCGCCTACGACTCGACCAAGTTCATCCAGGCCTCGATCGACGAGGTGCAGTCGAGCCTTGCGCTCGCGGTCGGCATCGTCGTCTGCGTCGTCTTTCTGTTCCTCGGCAGCTTCCGCTCGGTCTTGATTCCGATCGTGACGATCCCGCTGTCGCTGATCGGCGCCGGAACCCTGATGGCGGCGCTCGGCTTCAGCCTCAACCTGTTAACCCTGCTCGCAATGGTCTTGGCGATCGGGCTCGTCGTCGACGACGCGATCGTCGTGGTCGAGAACGTCTATCGCCACATCGAGCAGGGGCGCACCCCGGCCCAGGCGGCGCTCTACGGAGCGCGCGAGATCGCCAACCCGGTGATCTCGATGACGTTGACCCTTGCCGCGGTTTACGCCCCGATCGGCTTTCTGGGCGGCGTCACCGGCACCCTGTTCCGCGAATTCGCCTTCACCCTCGCCGGCGCCGTGATCATCTCGGGGATCGTCGCGGTGACCCTGTCGCCGATGATGTGCTCGCTGCTGCTGTCGCGCGACATGCTGCACGGGCGCTTTGTCCGGGTCATCGACCGCGGTTTCTCGCGGCTGGCGGAGTGGTACGGCCGCCGTTTGCGGCGCTCGCTCGATTACCGGCCGGTCACCGCCCTGTTCGGCCTCGCCGTCCTTGCCAGCATCGCCTTCATGTATCTGCACACCAAGACCGAATTGGCGCCGGAAGAGGATCAGGGGGTGATCTTTGCCCTGACCAAGGCGCCGCAATACGCCAATCTCGATTATCTCGAAGCCTATGACGGTGCGCTCGACCGCGCCTTCACGTCGTTTCCCGAAACCTATCTGCGCTTTATCGTCAACGGCCGGAACGGGCCCAATCTCGGCATCGCCGGCGTCATCCTGAAGCCGTGGGACGAGCGGACGCGCTCGGCCCAGCAATTGAAGCCGCTGATCCAGAAGAAGCTCAGCGCCATTCCCGGGCTCAACGCCTTCGCCTTTTCATTGCCGCCGCTGCCGGCCTCGATCGGCGGGTTGCCGGTCCAGATGGTGATCTATTCGACGCATGATTTTCGCGAGATCTATCAGGCGATGGAGCGGCTGAAGGCGGCGGCGCGCAAGAGCGGCCTCTTTATCGTCATCGACAGCGACCTCGATTTCAACCAGCCGGTGATCCGGGTCCATATCGACCGCTCTAAGGCAAACGCGCTCGGCGTGACGATGCAGTCGATCGGCGACACATTGGCGCTCTTGGTCGGCGAAAATTTTGTCAACCGCTTCAGTCTCGGCGGCCGCGCCTACGAGGTGATCCCGCAGGTGCCGCGCGTCGACCGCCTGACCCCGCAGACCCTGACGCGCTATTACGTCAATACGGCGGCGGGCAAGCCGGTGCCGCTGTCGAGCCTGGTCTCGCTCGAAACCGGCGTCGATCCCAACGCCCTGACGCAATACAACCAGCTCAACTCCGCCACCTTTCAGGCCGTGCCGATGCCGGGCGTGACGATGGGCCAGGCGGTCGATTTTCTCGAACAGCAGGCGAAATTGCTGCCCTCCGGCTTTGCCCACGACTATCTCTCCGACGCGCGACAATATGTCGAGGAAGGCAACGCCCTGACGATCACCTTCGCCTTTGCATTGATCATCATCTTTCTGGTGCTCGCGGCGCAGTTCGAGAGCCTGCGCGATCCGCTAGTCATCCTCGTCAGCGTGCCGTTGTCGGTGTGCGGCGCGATGATCCCGCTGTTCCTCGGCCTGTCGACGATGAACATCTATACCCAGGTCGGGCTCGTCACCCTGATCGGGCTGATCAGCAAACACGGCATCCTGATGGTCCAGTTCGCCAACACGCTGCAGGTGCGCGACGGGCTCGACCGGCGGCGGGCGATCGAGGAAGCGGCGCGCGTCCGGTTGCGGCCGATCCTGATGACCACGGCGGCGATGGTGCTGGGCCTCGTGCCGCTGCTGATCGCCAGCGGGGCGGGCGCGGCGAGCCGGTTTTCGATCGGCGTCGTCGTCGTCGCCGGCATGTCGATCGGCACCTTGTTCACCTTGTTCGTTTTGCCGGCGGTCTATACCGTTTTGGCGAAGGACCATCTCGCCGCCGCCGGCTCGGCCCGGGCGCGCGAGCTTGCCCAGGTCTCCTGAACGGCAGGGTTCGAACGCGGGCCAGATTCGTGGCTGAAACCGCACTTGACAAAAAAGCATTTTCATGTTATGAATATCTGTCTCCCTACGGCGGCAGAGGTGGCAGAAACGTCGTAGGGCGGAAAACCCCGATGAAAGCCGGGGCATCCCGCCGACTGCGCGGCACAAAGAGTCAATGGCTTGGCGCCTGATAAGAACCTGCAAAATCAGGCGGAACAGGCGGCGAGCCGCGGTACTGGCAGGCGAGTTGCCACTCTTGCCGCTCCCGGAACCGTGCAGTTGGGCCTGCGTTGGCGATTATAGGGATTGCCAACCTTTGCAGGCGGCCCGAGGCAGCACATGGATAATCGGGCAGAGGACCATCGCGACGACGGCACGCCGGCCGAAGACGGGCACGGCCGCTCGGCCGCTCGGCCGAGCGAGATCCCGCGCCGCGGCTGGCGGGATATTCTGAAGCGGGCCGCAACCGGAGTTTCGGAAAAGAACCTCTCTCTGGCCTCGGCAGGGGCGGCGTTTTACGCCTTTCTTGCGATCCCTTCGGCCTTGACCGCGCTGGTCGCGCTCTATGGTCTCGTGTTCAATCCGGCCGACGTCGGCAAGCAGGTCGCCGCGATGCAGGGGATGATGCCGCACGAGGCGATCGGGCTGATCTCGACCCAACTGAAGAGCGTGACCTCCCATTCCGCCCAGACCCTCGGCATCAGCTTTGTGATCAGCATCCTGGTCGCGCTGTGGGGCGCGATGTCGGGCACGACCTCGATGATGTCGGCGCTCAACATGGCCTATGGCGAGGAGGAAAAGCGCAGCTTGGTCAAGTATTACCTGACCGCTCTGGCGCTGACCGTGGCGGCGATCGTGTTTGTGGTGATCGCGCTGGCGCTGGTCGCGGTATTGCCGGCCGTCCTCGGCATGCTGCCCTTTGGCGGCTTCAGCCAATGGCTCGCCACGGTCGTGCGCTGGCCGGTCCTGATCGTGCTGGTCCTTCTGGCGCTGGCGGCGCTGTTCCGCTACGCACCGTCGCGCGACGAGCCGAAATGGCGCTGGGTCAGCTGGGGCGCCGTCGCCGCTGCGATATTATGGGTTATCGGCTCGGTCCTCTTCTCGCTCTATGTCGGACAGTTTGCCACCTACAACAAGACCTACGGCTCGCTCGGCGCAGTCGTGGTCTTGATGATGTGGCTCTACGTTTCGTCCTTTGCCGTCCTCCTCGGCGCCGAGCTGAACGCCGAGATCGAGCATCAGACCGCACGCGACAGCACGGTCGGACCCGAAAGGCCGATGGGAGAGCGCGGCGCTCAGATGGCCGACACGCTCGGCCGCGAGCCGTGAGGGCAGGGTAGGCCCGGCAGGATTCGAACCTGCGACTCCACCGTTATGAGCGGCGTGTTCTAACCAGCTGAACTACGGGCCCACGATCAAACGGACAGAGCCCTCGCCCGCCCGCGGCCCCCGGG
>DATFCQ010000170.1:0-3222 GCA_035252905.1 Allostellaceae bacterium
GGGTGCGGCCGCGCTCTTCCCCCTCGTCCGGGGCGGCGGGGGCTTCGGCCTCTTGCGCGACCGTCTCGGCGGCCTCGGCGTCCTCGTCCTCCTCCTCTTCGAGCGCCGCCTGGGTCAGCGGGGCCGGCACCGTCGCCGCCGTTTCGCCGACGCTGTAAGGCCGCAGGCGCTCGAGCCGGAAGGCCGGCGGGATCAATGCATCGTCGCGCGTCACAAGTACGTGCAGACCGTAGCGCACCTCCAGCTGAATCAAGGAATCGCGTTTCTGATTGAGGATATAAAGCGCCACCAGGGTCGGCACATAGACGCAGACCTCAGCCGAGCGGCGCCGGATGCCCTCCTCTTCGATCGAGCGCAGCACATAAAGGGCTGTCGATTCGGTCGAGCGGATAAAGCCGGTCCCGCCGCAATGCGGGCAGGGTTGCGTCGAGGCTTCGGCCAAGGACGGCCGCAGCCGCTGGCGCGACATTTCGAGGAGGCCGAACGGGCTGATCCGCCCGACCTGGATGCGTGCCCGGTCGCTCTTCAGCGCCTCCTTGAGGCGCCGCTCGACCGCCGACTGATTGCGGTGCTCCTCCATGTCGATAAAGTCGATGACGATGAGCCCGGCGAGGTCGCGCAGGCGGAGCTGGCGGGCGATCTCCTCGGCGGCTTCGAGATTGGTGCGCAGCGCGGTCTCCTCGATGTTGCGCTCGCGCGTCGCGCGCCCGGAATTGACGTCGATCGCGACCAGGGCCTCGGTCTGGTTGAGAACCAGATAACCGCCCGAGCGCAATTGCACGATCGGCGAATGGATCGCGTCGATCTGGCTCTCGACCTGAAAGCGGTGAAACAGCCCGATCTGCGGGTCGCGGTAGGGCTGCACCCGTCGCGCATGGCTCGGGATCAGCATCTTCATAAAGGCTTTTGCGGTGCGATAGCCTTCGTCGCCCTCGACCAGGACCTCGTCGATATCGCGCGTATAGAGATCGCGGATCGACCGTTTGATCAGATTGCCTTCCTCATAGATTAGCGCCGGCGCCGTCGAGCGCAGCGTCGTGTCGCGGATCTCGTTCCACAGCCGCAGCAGATATTCGTAATCGCGCTTGATCTCGGCCTTCGAGCGCTCGGCGCCGGCGGTGCGGACGATAACCCCCATCCCTTCCGGGATGTCGAGTTCTTCGAGGATGTCCTTGAGCCGCCGGCGGTCGGCCATATTGGTGATCTTGCGCGACACGCCGCCGCCGCGGCCGGTATTCGGCATCAACACGCAATAGCGCCCGGCGAGCGACAGATAGGTGGTTAGGGCGGCGCCCTTGTTGCCGCGCTCTTCCTTGGTCACCTGGACCAGCATGATCTGGCGGCGCTTGACCACCTCCTGGATCTTGTAGGCGCGCAGCGGCCGCGAGCGGTGGGTTTCGGCCTCGTCGAGTTCATCCCCGCCGAGCGTCTCGACGGTTTCGGCCTCCACGGCCTCGGTCTCGCCGTTGGCGTGCTCCGCGGCCTGCGGCGGAATTTCCTCGAAGATCAGGGAGGCGTCGGGTTCGGCCTCGGCAGGCAATGCCGCCGCCGCCGGCGGCGCCTCTTCCGTATGCAGCTCTTCCGCCGCGAGCGAGACGGCGGCATCACCCGCCGGAATTCCCCACAGGGCCGCTTCGTCCCACGGACCGCCATCCGCCGTCTCCGCCATCCATGACGGGACGGGAGCGGCCGGTTCGGGCGCCGCTTCGTCCCCTTCCGGCGGCGCATTGTCTTCGGGAACGAACTCAGCCTCGGTGGCTTCCTCCTCCTCGGCCGCCGTCTGTTCCGGGACCGGGACCGGCTCCGGCAGCGCCGTCGCTAGCGGCACCCCGGTTTCCTCGCCGCTCCCGGGGAGAGCCTCGTGCAGTTCGGCCGGCTCGGCATAGCCTTCGCCCGCTTCCCGATCGCTGACCGGGATCCGGTAATAGTCCGGATGGATCTCGCTGAAGGCTAAAAAACCGTGTCGATTTCCTCCATAATCCACAAAAGCGGCTTGTAGAGATGGTTCAACTCGCGTTATTTTAGCGAGATAGATGTTTCCTTTTACTTGTTTCTTTGTGGAAGATTCGAAATCGAACTCTTCCAGGCGATGGCCGGTGACGATCGCCACGCGGGTCTCCTCCGGGTGCGCGGCGTCGATGAGCATGCGTTTTGCCATTCGGGCGTAACTCCGGGACGCGCTGCCGCGGTCGCACGACATTCGCTCGGCAGCGCAATCCCATGGGCAGGGAAGCCGCCGCTCTCTGAGAGCGTTTGATCACAGACCGGGATTCTGTCGGTCATGGGCGTCTCATCAGGGGACGGCTTCGGGTTGATCAATTCGCGTCCGGCGCTGTGACCCGAGACGGCGGCATGCTGGATGCCGATGGCGCGAGCTTCTTGTCACAACGCCGCCGGGCATGGCGCCCGGCTGGCGGACGACGATGGATTTCCACATCTGCCAATCTACAAGGCAGAGCGGCTGGCGACAACGATTTCCGCGCAAGGGCCGCGGTCGCCGGACAAAACCTCCTTCCCATGCCAGCGCGGTTGGCGCATAAAACCGTCCCGCCTCGCGGCCCGGGAGGGGATCGCCGATCCGATGGTCGGTTTTTGCAGGAGTTGGCCGCGCAGCGTTCGCCGATGATCAAGCTGATCAGACTTCTGTTTGTCTGCACCGTTATTCTGGCCATCGCCGGATGCGGCTTTGTTGGTCTTACGCTCTGGTATTTTGGGCGCGATCTGCCGGATTACCAGCAGCTCGCGCATTACGAGCCGCCGATTACGACGCGCGTCTATGCCGAAGACGGCCGGCTCCTGGCCGAATATGCGAACGAGCGGCGCATCTTCGTCCCGGTCGAGGCGATCCCGCCGCTCGTCAAGAAGGCGTTCATCGCCGCCGAAGACAAGAATTTCTACATCGAGCACGGCGTCGATCCGGTGTCGATCCTGCGCGCCGCCCTGACCGATATCGGCCGCCTCGGCGCGCATCGCCGGCCGATCGGCGCCTCGACGATCACGCAGCAGGTCGCGAAGAACATGCTGCTGTCGAATGAGTTGTCAGTCGCCCGCAAGGTCAAGGAAATCCTGCTCGCGACACGCATCGACGACGCGCTGCCGAAAGACCGCATCCTCGAACTCTATCTGAACGAAATCTACCTCGGCGACAGCGCCTACGGCATTGCCGCCGCCGCCCAGAGCTATTTCGACAAGTCGCTCGACCAGCTCAGCCTCGGTGAGGCG
>DATFCQ010000171.1:0-18750 GCA_035252905.1 Allostellaceae bacterium
GCGGCTCTCCTCGTCGCCTGGCGCGCCCGCCGCGCCGAACGGGACCGCCCGCCCCCCGGCCGCTTTCTCGAGATCGCGGGGGTCCGCCTCCATTATCTCGAACGCGGCGCGGGCCCTCCCCTCCTGCTGCTGCACGGCAACGGCGCGATGGTGCAGGACTTTGCGATCAGCGGGATCCTCGAACCGCTGGTCCGGCGCTACCGGGTCATCGCCGTCGACCGCCCGGGCTTCGGCTACACGAACCGGCCGAGGTCGCAAGTGTGGACGCCGGCCGCACAGGCCGAACTCGTGCACGAAGCGCTGCACCGGCTCGGCATCGACCAGGCGGTTGTCGTCGGGCATTCCTGGGGAACCCTGGTGGCGCTGGCCCTGGCCCTCGACTATCCAGCGGATGTGAAGAGTCTCGTCCTGCTTTCAGGCTATTATTTCCCGGTCCGGCGCACCGATGTACTGGCGTTCTGGCCGCTTGCCGTTCCCGGCGTCGGCGATCTGCTGAGCCATACGGTCGCGCCGTTACTGGGGCGCGCGATGCTGCCCTGGGCGTTCCGAAAGATTTTTGCTCCCGCTGCCGTCCCCTCGCGTTTTGCGGCCGAATTCCCAAGCGGGCTGGCGCTGCGGCCATCGCAATTGCAGGCCAGCGCCGGGGACACGGTGGCGATGAGGCCCGGGGCCGCCGCTCTCGCCGGTCGATATGGCGAGATCGGGATGCCGGTCGCGATCGTCGCCGGGACGGGCGACCAAATCGTCGATTTTGCCCGCCAATCCGCCCGTCTCGTCCAGGCGCTGCCGCACGCGGCGCTGATCCCGGTCGAAGGGGGCGGCCACATGATCCACCACATCGCCCCCCTGCAGGTTGTCGAGGCCATTGACCGGGCGGCCGGCGGTCCGGCTTCCTCTGAATAATCGCAATGGCGACAAAATTGGCGGAAGGTGTTCGCGACCTCAATGCCGCACAAAATAGATGCGGTAGAGCTGGTCGCGGAAGCTGGCGCTCTGGTCGATCGCGGCGCGGAAATCCTGGCTGGCGAGGACATAGGTCTCAAGCGGCTCGGCGGCGACGACGTTGGCGTTGCGCGGCTCGCCGCTGATCAGCGCCACTTCGCCGAAGAAATCGCCCTGGCCGAGGCTTGCGACCTCGCGGTCGTCGCGGATCACCTCGACCGTGCCGTCGGAGATCAGAAAAAACTCCTCGCCCCTCTCGCCCTCGCGGATGATCGTCTCGCCGGCGGCGTAATGGCGCTTTGTCATCTTCTCGGCGACGTCGCTCAATTGGTGCGGCGTCAGCGCGCGGAACAATTCGACCGTGCGCAGAAACTCGCAGATCCGCAACGCGTCGTGCAAGACGATGTCGGAAGCGATCCGTCCGTCGACCATGTGCACGAGGCGGTCGGCCTTGTCGATGATGCGGTGGTCGTGGGTGACCATCAACACGGTCGAGCCGTACTCTTCGGTCGTCTCCTTCAGGAGGTTGGTGACGAGACCGGCGGATTCGCGATCGAGCGCGGCAGTCGGTTCGTCCGCCAGGATCAGCCGCGGCCGGTTGACAAGCGCGCGGGCGATCGCGACCCGCTGGCATTGCCCGCCCGAGAGCGCCCGGGGCTTCGCGTCGATCCGGCGCCCGAGCCCGAGGCGCTCGAGGATCTCGGTGCCGCGCCGGCGCATCTCACCGGGAGGGCAGCCGCCGAGTTGCATCGCCATGCGGATATTGTTGTAGGCGGAGAGCGATTCGAACAGGTTGTGCATCTGAAAGATGAAGCCGATATTGCGCCGCACCGCGGCGAGGTCGCCTTCCCCTTGTCGCGACAGGTCCTGCCCCAGGATCTCCACCCGCCCCGCCTGGACAGTGCGCAGGGCGCCGATCAGGGTCAGAAGCGTGGTCTTGCCGGCGCCGGAAGGTCCGGTCATGACGACCAGTTCGCCGGGCTCGACGGTCAGGTCGTTGGCGAAGAGGACTTGGCTCTTCGACGTCCCTTCGCCGTAGAAATGGTCAAGCTTCTCGACCGTGACGGCCGCCATCAGAACACCTCCGCGGGGTCGGCGGCGAGGACGCGGCGGACCGCGAGCCCGGCCGAAACGAGGCACATCCCGAGCGTCAAAGCGAGGCTCACCACGGCGATCCGGGCGCTCATCGCAAGCGGGATCAGCGCCACTGCGGCGATCAGGCGGTAGAGCCCGAGCGACAGGACAAAGGCCGGAACCCAGCCGGCCAAGGCGGAGAGCCCGGCCTGTTCGAGGACGGTGCCGACCAGGTAAAAGCGCCGGTACCCCATCGCCTTCAGGGTCGCATATTGCGGCAATTGCTCGGACAGGTCGGCATAGATCACCTGATACGAGATCAGCATGCCGACGACAAAGCCGACGATCGTGCCCATCGCGAAGATCGGTCCGGCCGAAGACACTTTGGCCTGGAATTTTTCTTCCCGGTCAAGAAGTTGTCCTTTAGTCAAGACCGCGAGATCGGGCGGCAGCGCGGTTTTGAGCCTGGTGATGACGGCGTTGCGGTCGGCGCCGGGCGCGAGCGTGACGATTCCGGCCTCGGCGCCCGTTCCGGGGAGGAGCTTCCGGAAGGTTTGCGCGCTGGTGATCACGGTGCCGTCGCTTTGGAAATCGGGACCGAGGGCAAAATTGCCGACGACCCGCACCTGTCTCCCGTTGATCTCGGAGGCGGCGGGCTCGCGGTCCATCCCGAGAAAAGGGCGGGCGCGGCGGTCGATCAATACGCTGTCCGCCGCCGTCAATTTGTGCGCTTGCGCCGCGACGCCCGGAAAGCGGAGCACCGGCCGGTCCGGATCGAAGGCAAAGGTCCGCACGAGAAAGGCCTTGCCGTCGAACGGGTTCTTCCAAAAGCTGTCATACCAGTCGGCATAGAGCGGGGATGCGCTTGCGACCCCCGGCACGGCGCCCGCCTTGGCGACGAGATCCGGGGCGAAGGGCTGTTGCGCCGCAAAGCTGTATTTGTGCACGCTCTCGATCACGAGATCGGCGTCGAGAGCGTGGATGACCGCGAGCGAGCTGTTGAAGAACGCCGCCTCGAAGCCGAGCTGCATCAGCATCAAGAGGACGGCAAAACCGATTCCCGCGCTGGAGCGCAACAGGCGCGGCTTTTTGGCCGTGAGGTTGTACCAGGCGAGCGGAACGGCACCGCCGGCGAGAAGCCTGGCGCGGCGGAAGACCGGGGCGCGATCAGAAAACATCGGCGGGCGCCGCGCGGCGCAGCCCCGCGACCGACAATAACGCCGAGACCGCCGCCATCGCGAGGCTCGCGGCAAACACGGCAATGAGCCTTGCTTCGGTCATCGCCACCGGCAGCAATGTCTGTTCGCGGATCACCGAATAGAGCCCGGCCGCCGCCAGGAACGCCGGGACAAAAGCGGCCAACAGCAGCAGCAGCGCCATCGCGAGGACGGTGACGCTCAGGGTGCGGTTGGTATAGCCGATCGCCTTCAAGGTCGCGAATTGCGGCAATTGGCGGCTGATCTGGCTCGCCAGGGTCTGATAGAGGATCATGATGCCGACGACGATCGCGATGATGAGCCCCGAGCCGAAAATGATGCCGACCGAGGTGCGAGTCGTCCAGTAGGCGACCTCGTGGGCTGCGAGCGCATCTCGGGTGAAGATATGCGCGGCGCCTCCGAGGCGCTTTTCGAGGTCCGCCGCGGCGCGCGCCGGCTCAATGCCCGGCTTCAACCGGATCAGACCGAGATTGGCAAAGGCGAGGCCGCGCCGCGGAAACAGCCGGGCGAAATTCTTTTCGCCGATCAAGGCGACGCCGAGCCCCATGAACCCGGTTCCCAGCCGATAGACCCCGCCGATCGTCTCCCGATGCCCGTTGAGGGTGATCTGGCGGCCCGCCCGCAGCGGCCCGAACATCGCCCGCGTCTGTTTGTCGACAAGGATCGTGTCCGGCCGAGCCAGTGCGCCGAGCGCGCGGTTGACGGCGTCCTTTGTGAAAATCGGCATGCCCTCGGGCAGGCCGATCACATAGATGTCGGGCCAGATCCCGTCGCCCGCCTGCCATTTCGCGTAAGCGAAGGTGAGCGGCGCCACGCTCGCCACTTCCGGGGCTTCGCGCAGCCGGTCGATGTCCCGGCGCGGCAGGGCGCCGGGCTGCGCCTGATATTCGTACTGGTTCGAGGCAAGCATCAGGTCGAAGCGCAAATTATCATACAACAACAAGCCGCCGCGCGGCACCGCGAGGAAAAAGCCAAGCTCGACAAAGACGAGCAGCACCGCCACAAAGATGCCAAGAAGGGCGAGCGCGGTGCGGCCCTTCTCATGCGCCAGGATATGCCAGGCGAGCGGAACCTTCATCGGCGTGCAAGTCCTGAAGGCACGGACAGGACCGAAGGAACACGCCCCAAGCGCGTGAGGATTACTGTCAATTCGCTGTCAGCCGCTGTGGTCGTTTGGTTGGCGGGATCGGAAACGCGATAGGTACCTCCGGTCAACCCGGTATGCAACCCCGGACCGGGTCCGGAAGTGTCCCCGGTAAAAAGCGGCGCCAAAGCTGTCCCCGGAATCGGGCCGGCTGTAGCGGACATGCACTTTCATCACTTCGATGCGGAAGCCGGGCTTGGCATCTGCGTGCAGAAAGCGCGACACCAGCGCGTCGCCGTCGCTGCACTCTACCCTGAAGCAGTTTTAGTCCAATTGGGTTATGCGTCTTTGACAACGCCCCATCAGGCCGGCATTCGGGCGCAGATGGGACCAAGCACAGAACGGCGGCGCGAGACCACTAAAAATTAACTATAAATAATATTTATTTTAAAAAAAAATTAACCTACGTTATGCCCGCGTAGAGATACCCAACTCCTATAATTGGGAAGAGGTGCATATTATGACACTCGCCAAACGGATAACGGGAGCCGTGGCGCTCGGCGTGGGACTGCTGATTACTCCGGGGCTGTCCGCCCCACCGGCGCAAGCCTCTTATATTGTGACCCTCACGCAGGAGGGGAGCAACGTTGTCGCGACCGGAAGCGGAACACTCGACATAGCAGATCTGAACCTCGGATGTTCGGTTTGTGAGTTCCATGGTGCAGAAATTCAGCCGAGCGCTCCCTCTGCCTCTATAATAATAGGTAACAGTCTTCCTCTATTAGATGATGGCTATAACGGTATTACCGAGGCGTTTAGTTTCGGTAACGGCGGACAATCCTTTGCCAGCATCAGTGTTGGAAGTCAGATAGGGATATTATCCAATGAAACTTTCGGAACTTCTGATCTCTTCGTCCCAGGTAACTATGTGTCCGGAACTGCCTTTTCGGACAGCGCGATTTGGGACAATGCCACCTTCGCCAGCCTCGGCGTGACCCCCGGCACCTACGTCTTGACGTGGGGAAGCGGGGCGCACGCGGACAGTTTCACGCTCCAAATCGGCCCCGCTGCGGTGCCTGAACCCTCCGCCCTTGCCCTTCTCGGCACGGCCCTCGCCGGGCTCTTTCTCGTCGGGTTCCGGGCGAACCAGCGAGACCGGCATGCCCATACTGATCTCGCGGACAGCGGCACGCAGGCATAGGCAGAGCGTCAATAGCGGGGCCGGAGTGCCCCGCTGTACGGGAGTGGGATGAAATCTGCTCTCAAAGCGGTGCTGGCGCCACCCAAATTACAAGATTTGGATTTGCTTTGTCCCCTGTAAAACCATGTTCGGGGAATTTGCGAACTTTAAAATCTATATTCGCCTCCCTAAAAGAGTTTTCCAGTATCTCTGCTTCTCGCGGAGGATTATTAATATCTTTTATACATATAATTATTCCAGTCTGATCTGGGTTGTCAGGGCGCGTATAATCATACAGGGGATTTATTCCTGCCTTGTTGAATACGTCACCCAAATCTTGGGCAAATTGCTGAGTATCTATGTCCCATTGTGTGCCGGCGATAACCACATAATGAGTTAATGTCCTGAGTGTTGTCGAAAACTCGCGAAGTAGTATTTTTTTCTGACTAGCGGATATGTATGAAGCAGCATTATGAGGAGAGATTGCGAATGGAGCTGAAGAGATTACGCTTGATGGATTTCTTTCTCCTAACTGGTTCAATGATTCCGGTCCTGTCGCCGCTGTTGCTAGCCATAAGGAAAAGCAACGCCGCCGCTTAATCCCATGGTTAACCAAAGCCACCATTGTTGACGTAATCGCGGCCAACCAGCAATCATTTTCTGCACTCTTGGCGATTCTAAAAGACGCACTAAGAAGTTATTCCAACCTCTTTTCTTTGCGAGTTCCTTGAAATTTTCGGAGAGAAGAGTAAGAATTATCCAACCTGCCGCTACCCCAAGGACGGAATGCGAAAACATTTTTGCGGCGTCGAGCATGCGTTTGTGTAAATCTCATCGTGCAAATTGTCCCTCTCCCGCCTATAATGCCTATAGGCGAGCGGGATACGGCTAGGCTCTCCGATCGGCGGCTCTCACCCCAGCCGATCGCGCTAATCTTACCACAAGCGAAAAGCGGGGCATACGAGCCCTGCTTTCATTTCTGAGAAACCGCCCCCGACTATTGCTTGGCCAGCTTCCATCGCATCGCACGCCCGCGCCCGACCTTCTCAATCTGGCCCTTGCCAGCGAGCGCGTTGAGTTGCAGCGTTACCCGCCGCACGAAGTCGGTCCGCGTCACTGGATCGCTCTCGGGATCGAGTCCCTTGTCCAGCATCGCGGCGAGCGCAACGTCCAGACTGGCGATCATCCCCTTGGTCCGCAGCGTGTCGAAGATCCGCTGCGTCAACTCGCCATGCCGGAAATAAGGGGATTTGGTCGGCCGACGATGACGCACCGGAAGCTCTTCCGCCTTGAAGTCGGGCCGGAACATGCGCAGCACGGCGTCCAGGTGGACAAGCTCGGTTTGCAACCGTTCGATGCGCTTTTCCAACTCACCGATCTCGAACAGGATCTCGGCGCGCTTCTTGACGAGCGCATTCGCCGTAATCGTGGCGGCCTCATGCTCGCTCATGCCGCCGCCCTTTCCTTGTGCCAATAGCCGGCCCAAGTCGCGCTCTTCGGATGCGAGAGAGCAGCGGCCGTGTCCATCTCCATTGCATCCCGTTCGGGACTCGGCGGTTATCCTCGCGCCATGCCATCTCGTCGGCGTAGGCATTCAGGTGTGGGCCGACGATGCGGTGATGGATGCCGAACTCGGAGCGCCGCAGCCGGGAGAAGAACGATTCGGCCTGATTTGTGCACGCCCCGTTCTCGGCCTTGAACTCGACCGAGTGGTTGACCCGGCGCATTTCAAAGCTGGCGTGGAGGATATTCCATTCGCCTGACTCGTCAGCGTGAACCGTCGTGCCGCTGGCGACCGTCTTGCGGATCATCGGGACCGCCTCGCCTTCCTTCCCGACAACCCACGGGACCGTGCGGCCCAGCCGCTCGCGGGCGATAACCACGACGCGGCGCTTGTCATCGCCGGCGCGCTGCTGCCGGCGATCGGCTTTGCGGTTCTCCGGGCGGATGCGCGAGCCGAAATAGGCGCCGTCAATCTCGGCTTCTTGACCTTCGCCGCCGAGTTCGTCGACCGCATGGACTTGCGAACCCATCGCCTCGCGGAGCTTGTGCAGCAGCACGAAGGCCGATTTCGGGTTGATGTTCATGTCCCGCGCCATTTGCAGCGCCGGGGCGCCCTTCACGTCGTTCGCAAAGAGCGCGATCACAGCGAGATGGTCGCGGAGACTCAATTTTCTCGAATGGAGGATTGTGCCGCTGGTTAGGCTGAACTTCTTGCGCCATCCGGAGCACTTCCAGCGGATTGGCGTCTCGTTGAGGGTGTAAACTTTGACCGTCCCGCAATGTGGGCAGAACGGATCGCCGCCGCTCGCCGCGAAACGGACCCGCTTGAACGTATCGAACGCTTCCTCATCCGACAGCCGCAGAACCCGAGCGATGCTCAGGGTCCGCGCCTCCGGTGAGTTCAGGAAATGTGTAGGCAAAGGGACCGATCCCTTGTTTGGGATCGATCCCGTTGCCGTGGAAATCGCGCGCCAACGCGATTACATCCTTAGGAGGATCACGACGCCGGGGACCGATCCCGGTTAGTGGTCTTAGGAGCCGGCCGCCGCGCCAACGGCGGCCGGCTCCGCTTCGCATCATACGTAATCGGTTACGCACGTCAACTGCGAAAGCGCTTACGCATTAATTTTGTGTCGTCGTCGGCGGAAGCTGGCGTGGAAGGTACATGGTAAGTTGGACCGCCTCGCGGCCGTAATGCTCTGCCACCTTCTCGCGCAATTCCTTCATGTTATGGCATGTCTTCGCAATGCCGACGATCTCGTATATGTGCGGGATGAGCGCTTTCAAGCCGATGTCGGCGGTAAACCACTGATGGTAATTCTGGCCGTGGTAGGGCTTCGGCTTGTTTTCTTTCAGATATCTAGCAATGTCGGGGTCAAGTGCGTCATAGATCAGTTCCATGACAAGATGCCCCCACCATTTTGGGCGCCTATGTAAACCGCCCCTCCAATTGGTCAGCCGGCCGAATTGTTCCCAGAGTTCATCGGGGAAAGTCTTCTCCCATTCCCGGAGCTCTTCAGCAATGAAGGCGCGCAGTTTGATTTGCAAGGCATCTTCGGCCCGGACGTATTGATAGCCGGTCGCCTCATCAATTTGAGCTATAATGCCGATGCGCAGAAAGGCGGTGCTCAGAATGGCGCATGCTACCGCATTTTCTCGCTGGCGTTGTGTCGTCAAGGTGCCGGCGTGGAGTGCCTTTACATATCCGGTCAGGATCGCTTCGAATTGCTCGGCGGTGATACCGCGACCGCGGAACTGCGTCCCGGGGATGTAAAAGTCCTTTGTTCCGACCAGCACTAAGTCCTTGTCAACAAAGTCTTTTAGGCCCTGGATACTGAGATATTCGACCAGGTTGCCCGCATCCTGCCTAGTAATCGCCTTTACGGCGCCGCGCATGCTCAGCACCCGCTCGCCGGTATCCAGGACATACACGTCAATCGGATTGCCCCCGAGTTCGATAACCCCGCGAAATTTGGCAAACGGCGACGGCGGCAATACCTCGCCTTCAAGCACCTGAGGCGCGGGCGGGGCAAGCGCGGCAGGCGGCTTTGCCCATCGAACCAAGGCCGCTTTTGTGGCGGAGACACGCCGTTCTTCGGGTGAAAGCCGCTCAGCTCGGATGCGCCCGCCCTTCTTTCCGCCCGCTCTACCAAGCGCGGCGGCAGCGCGATTTTTCTTGCGTGGGGCTTCGACGGTCTCGTTCGAGTCGGTCGGCGCGGAGATGCCTAATTCCGTCCGGTCCGGATCGGGTTTGGCGGAGGTGCGTGATCGGTTTCGCATCCTTCATAGGTATCGTCACGTGATTATATGCGCAAGCGCTTTCGCATATCGTTCACGATCCTACCGCCAACTCTGTACCCCGCCGTGCCCCGAGCACATCCCACGCGTGCAGCGGGGTTGGTGCGCCCCGCTGTTGGTGCTCCGCCTACGTCGGTACGCCGCTGTCCGCGAGATCGGTACGGGCGCGGCGGTTCGCCCAGAACCCGACGAGAAAGAGCCCGGCGAGGGCTGTGCCGAGAAGGGCGAGGGCGGAGGGTTCAGGGGCCTGAACAATATCGCCCATGACATCATTGGTCGTTATAAAAGCATTCGACGCTTGTATGTATAAGCTGATACTCACGATCGGGTCAGATATTGAAGTATATCCGATAAATGGGGTGGCAATTCCTATTTTTAATCCGTCTCCGTTTTGTGATATATAATCTCCTCTGCAAACGCCTTTTGGCGGGCATACATTTATAGAGATGAATGAGTCTGGTGAAGTTGAGAGCGGCGGGATGGCGCCGGTCGCCGTAATATCGATCGAAGGCGACGTATTTCCTGCGAGATCATATATTAATGATCCCGTTAGATCTACAGTGCCATCTGGGAATGTCGCCGCAACATCCGATAATGTGTATGTGATGGGGTCTGCCCAAACAGGAATTGGCGCATTCAGAAATGCCACAGAGCCGACCGCTATCGCAGCCAAAAGAATGTGCTTGCGGCCTCGCATAGCCAAGGCTTCCTTCCTCATGCGATCGAATGCGCTTGGATATAATTTATTTCTTATACTTGATAAAGTTTATATATAGTTAATTTTTAGACGGTCGAGTGGCCGGATGGCGGCTTGGTCCCATCTGCGCCCGAATGCCGCATCAGGCGCGGGTCTTCAACGCTGCCGGGACGCGGCATTAGCGATTGATGGATTCGAGCTTGCAAAGCCGAGGCAATGGGGGACAGGCCGGCGCGGCGTGCGAAGATGACTTTCTCGCCGGGCGGCCGGTCTTCGCATTACCGGGTGCGGACGGCGAGCGTCCTGTCGAAGAAGGCGAGCGCGGCGGCGCCGATCTGGGCGTGCAACGCGTGGCGATCGACGCCGGGCATATCGACGCAGCCTTCGGGGAGTTGGTCCTTGCCTTCCTGGTCACATTCGTTGGTGAAGATCTCGTGGCCGATCTTGCCGGGCAGGATCGTCAGCGTGGCGTGCGGGATGTATTTGGCAGCGAAGACGGCGTTCTCGGCCGGCGGCGTCTGCTTGTCGAAGGCACCGACGATCAGATAGGTCGGGATTGCCATTTTGGCGAGACCCGCCGCATCCATCCCGAAGGCCTGGACGATTCCGGGCGCCATGGCGAAGGCGGCCTTGACGCGGGGGTCGTGCAGATGGAGCGCGGGCGCGGCGCCGATCTGCATCTGCGTGCGCAGATAGCGCGGGATCATTGGATTTTTGAGGAAATGGCGCTGGTAGGCCATGAAGCGCGCCGGATTGATCTCGGCGCCGCCGACCCAGAGCGCGGTGAAGCCGCCCTGCGAGTGCCCGGCAATGCCGATGCGCCCGGGATCGATGTACCGGCTCCAGAACGGGTCGTGCGTGAGCCAGGTGATGTCGAGACTGATGTCGCGGGGGCGCTGCCAGATCCGGGTGGGGAGATAGAGGATCGAGGTGTCGTAGGTGTTGGCGCGGGTGTGGTTGACTGCCGCGACTATATAGCCGCGCGCGGCGAGGTATTGGGCGAGCCAGGCGTAGACGAGGCCGTTGCTGCCGCGGCCATGCGAGAACATGATCAGCGGGCGACGGGTTGCAGTGACGGCGGGCGGAGCGTCGCGGTAGAGCCTGAGATCGGTGAAGAAGGGCAGGCCGGTCGGCTTCACGGCGGGATCGGCGACCGCGGCGGGATAGAAGATGTTCATCACCATGATGCGGTCGTCGTGGCGCTCGTCGGTCCATTCGACGTCGCGGATGCCGACCGTGTCGATCGCAGGCCTGACGGCGGCGACCGGGACGTCGGCCGACGCAGCGATGGCGGCCCGCACGGATGCGGCGACAAAAGCCGGCAGGAAGGCGAGCAGCAGGATCAAAAGGGGGATCCGCAGGGTGCGCCGGCATTCACGCCCGCCGGGCGCAAGAGAGCGAACTGGCATGACGGTAACCTCCCGGTGGATTGCCGCAGACTGCGCCGGCTCATACGGAAATCGGCGGGTCGTGTCTGCAGTACGGACTGCGGACAGGGGTGGAGATGGCCGACCTCCGCTTGCATACAGCGCCGGCAGTGTGCTCGTTGTATCGACGCCATCGCAAAAAATGCGGTTTTTCATATACTATCGATACAGGCTGTGTGAAAACTCTGTACCCGTCCCTCCAGGACCCTTTTCCCGTCATTCCCGCGCAAGCGGGAATCCAGAGATTTCAGTCTCTTGCCCCCGGGTCAAGCCCGGGGCAGGCTCTGGGTCCCCGCTTGCGCGGGGACGACGATTTCGGATGGCCGGCAGGGTTTCTTCACAGCCTGGATAGGCAAGATGCCTATCGGGGGATTCTACTTTTTAGCGCGTCCCGCCGTTCCCGATTCGCGGAGAGAAAATGAATATCCTGATCCCGCTCCTTGCCGCTGTTGTGTTGCTCTGCGCCGGCGCACCGCAAGCCGGTGCCGATTGCGTCAGCCTCCGGACATCGTGCGTGCCTGCCGATATCGAGGCTATCATGCAACAGTCGAGATACGACAATGCGACCTGGGGACTGCGCGTTGTCGATCTCAACAGCAGCAGAGTCCTGCTGGATCTCAATTCCGATTATGATTTTTTCATCGGCTCTGTGCGCAAGATCTTTTCGATCGGAGAATTGCTCGAGCAAGTAGGAGCCGCGCACCGATACGACACGCCGATCTACCGTCGCGGCAAAATCGATCGAAAAGGCGTGCTGCACGGCGATCTGATCCTCGTCGCATCGGGCGATTTGACGATGGGCGGCAGGACCCGGCCCGACGGGACGATCGCGGTATCCGATTACGACCACAACGAGGCCGATTCGCTGGGCAATGCCGTGCTGACCAGGCCCAACCCGCTTGCCGGATATAGTGCGCTGGCCCGGCAGGTAGCGGCTGCGGGGATCACGGCGATAACGGGCGATGTTGCCATCGACGACCGCCTGTTCCAGCCGTTCTCCTTCAGAAACGAATTCTATGTCAGACCGATCTTTGTCAATGACGACGTGGTCGATCTGATCATCGATCCGACGAGCCCGGGCAATCCGGCCCGCGTGCGATGGCGACCGGTCTCCCAGGCCTTGCAGGTCGAAAGCACGCTGGTCACGAGCGGCGCCGGTTCGAATTACGCGCTTCAACTGGCCTCCGAATTGCCGCAATGCATCGGCCAGCCCGGTTGCGCCGCACAAGTGACGGGACAATTGCCGGTGAACTTCAGCCCGCCGTTCACCGGCAAGTTCCCGCTGGTTCAAACCTTCCGGATTGTCGAACCTGCGAACTACGCCCGCACGGTCCTTATCGAGGCCTTGCAGAAGGCCGGCGTAACGGTGAACGCCGCCGCGACCGAGCCGAATCCGGTACAATTGCTGCCGCCCCGCCGGTCATATTCGCCCGCCGCCAAGGTGGCCGAGCTCGAAGGCCTGCCCTATGCCGACGACGCCAAATTGATCTTGAAAGTCAGCTACAACATCGGCGCCGATACGAGCCTCGTCCTGTTTGGAGTCGCCAATGGCGTCGACAATATGGAGGAGGCGCTCGCCGTCGAAAGAGAGAATCTGACCGCCCATTACGGCATTCCCGCGGCGGCATTCCACTTTGTTGACGGCAGTGGCGGCGGCGCCACGACCGCCACCAACAAGGCGGTAACCCGAATGCTTGAAGATATGAGCGTGCGCGCGACGTTTCCGGCCTTCTTCGAGGCGCTCCCGATACTGGGCGTAGACGGGTCGATCGCCCCCGTGACGGATTTCGAGTCGGATCCGACGCTCGCGGGCGCCAAGGGACAGGTGCATGCCAAGGTGGGAACCTACCTCCTGTCGTCGGGATCGGGGCTGATCGTGAAAGGGCAGGCGTTCGGGGGTTACGTCGCTGCCAGGAGCGGACGAAGGCTCGCCTTCGAACTGGTCGTGAACAATGTCGCAATCAGCAGCCTGAACGACCTGCTTCAGATTTTCCAGGACGAGGGTACAATCTCGGCAATGCTGTGGCGCGACAATTGATCTCGCAATCTGGCGCGATCGCTTTCTCGCCAAAAGTTCATATAGCGCGGCGGCGTTCTATGGTGCTCGGATGAACCAATCGATCCGCAGCGGTCTTGTCGCGGGCTTGATGATCTGCTTCACGCTGGTTGCTGCTGCGGCGCCGGTGTCACGCGATGATGTCGTCAACATCGGCGGCCAAAACCTCCATATCCGCATCCTCGGGGATAACGGCCCGACTATCGTATTCGAAGCCGGCTTAGGTAACGATATGTCGACATGGCGCCCCGTCGCGCAGGCCGTCGCACGCTTCGCCCAGGTAGTCCTTTACGATCGCGCCGGGCTCGGCGGCAGCCTGCCGCTGGCGCGGGCCAATACCCCCATCACCGCGGCCGATGTGGCGACTGCGCTGCACCTGCTGCTGAAGAAGACCGGCTTGCGACCGCCTTTCATCCTGGTAGGGCATTCACTCGGCGGACTTTATGTGCAGATGTTCGCGCGCCGATATCCGCGGGAGATCGCCGGTGTCGTCCTGCTCGACTCGTCCAGCTCCGATGCACCCGCGGGGCTGAAGACGCGCGCCCGACTGGAGCCCGGCTCGGCTGCCTATCTGGAAGAGGCGGGCACGGCGACGAGCAACGACCAGGTCAGGCATGCCGGTCCTTTTCCGGCGGTGCCGCTGATGGTTGTCGCCGCAACCGACCACGGACCATTTTTCAAGTCCTGGGAGCCGGTTCTGATGGAATTGCAAAGGCGACTGGCCGATCTCTCGCCGAAAGGACGGCTGCTCGTCGCGCGCGGCAGCGGTCATTACATCCAGACTGACCGGCCGGCTCTGGTGGTCTCGGCCATTCGGTCGGCGGTGAGCGAGGTCGATCCCCGACAACGGAATGGTGTATCGGCCAGGTAGAACATTATCAAGCCGCGGGTATCAATCAATGACAAGGCAATGATACGCCTCTCGTGCTCCCTGGTCTGGTCATGACCGGTGTGACAAGAGTACCGACCTGAAAGGCATATTATTTCAGACCATTGCGTCGCATTGCGCGCGATAATGCATTGGCATTCGATCAGAGATCGAGGACGAGCGCGGTCTCACCGCCGGCCTCTAGGCTCGGGATCGAGCAGCATAAGAGGACCTGCCCCTCGGCACGCGGCGCCAGCGGCTCCTCGATATATTCGACCGCGCCGCCGGTAATGCGCGTCGCACAGGTGCCGCAGATTCCGGAGCGGCAACCGAAGGCCGGCGAGAGCCCCTGCGCTTCGGCCAATTCGAGCAATGTCCCCTTGTCGCGCGACCACTCTGCGGTGATCGCCGATCGGGCGAAGCGCACCGCGACCGTGCCGTCGATCCTCGCGCCGACCGCAGCCTGGGCCGTGGGAGCCGGTTCGACCCGGAGCGCCGCCCCGGTGGCAAAGGATTCGAAATGGATCCGCTCCCGGCGCACGCCGAGGCCGACGAGCCCGTCATAGAGCGACTGCATGAACCCCGCCGGCCCGCACAGGTAAAAGTCATAGTCGCCGAACGGCAACACCTCCTTGACCACGTCGAGCGTGACATGGCCCGCGCCGTCATAGGCGACGCCGAGCCTGTCCGCGGCGTCGGGCCGGCTGTAGCGGACGTGCACCTTCATCGCCGGGTGGCGCGCGGCCAGCTCGCGCACAGGCCCGGCGAAGGCATGGGTCCTGCCGCTGGTCGTGCCGTGGATGAAGTAGAGCGGGCGGAACCGGCCGGTCCGCTCGCCCTCGGCGACGATGTGATTGGCCATCGCGATCATCGGCGTCAGGCCGACGCCGCCGGACAGCAATACGACCGGGCGCGTTGACGCGCGGTCGAGCACGAATTTGCCGCGCGGCCTCATCGCCTCGATGCGGAAGCCGGGCTTGGCGTTGGCGTGCAGGAAGCGCGACACCAATGCGTCGCCGTCGCCGCGCCGGATCGACAGCCGGTAGTGATCCGGGTTCGGCGCCAGGGACAACGTGTAGGTGCGCAGCACCGGCTGTTTCTCTCCCGGGATCGTCACCCGGATCGGCAGGAACTGTCCCGCTTCCCAGGGATCGAGCGGCTTGCCGTCGACGCGGCGCAGATAGAACGAGGTGATGATCTCGCTTTCGGGTTCGGTCTTGAACACTTCGAGCGCGACGATGGCGTTGCGCTCGCTGTCCGGCACGGCCGAGGCGTCGTCGACGACCGGGATCGTGCGCGAGACCGCCGCCTCCGCGGCGTACGGCCGCGGCCGAACATGCTCGCCGCTCAACGCCTCGACGACGAGCTTCTGGAAGTGAACGACAAGGTGCTCGCTGTTGGTCAGAAACCGTCCCTGATCGGGAATTCCGCCCAGGAGGCCGCGCTGCACCGCGTCGGTCAGCACGTCGTCCTCCTCGCCGACCTCCTTGTTGAAGGCGATCAGCTCCTGCGCGAACTCTTCGCTCACTCCCGGCGCAAAATACTGCTCGGAGAAACCCTTGGTCCGGTTCGGCCCGTCCGGCATCCACACGTCGATCGACAGGTTCGGGAAGCCGGGATTGATGTTGATCGTTATGTTCGGCCACAACAGGTGATATTGCGACTGCGCCACCTCGCCGCTGACGTCGTAGATCCTGACCGCGCTTTTGCCTTCGAGCGCCGACGGGCGCACGTGGCCGCGCTGCAAGAGGAACCAGCCATGCGCGGTCAGATCGTAGTTCTCGGGCCGCACGTCGATCGCCGCGCTGAAGCTCGGATGCGCCACCGGGCAGTGGTAGCATTCGAGGTAGTTCTCCAGCATCGCCTTCCAGTTCGCGCGCGCCTCCCAATCCTCGCGGCTATGAAGCTTTAATGTCGCCAGATCGATCCCACTGTCAGCGATGATGTCGAGGACCTCGCCAAAACAGCTTGCGAGCGAAGGGGCGTCGCGATCGAGATTGACAAAGACAAAGGGCCCGAGCGCTTCCGCCCGCACCGGCAACAGCGGATAGTTTTCGAGCCGGAAGCCGGGCTCGGCGGCCGAGCGCGGCGCGCCCTTCAGGCAGCCTTGAAGATCGTAGGCCCAGGCATGGTACTTGCACTGCAGGACCGCAGCGTTGCCGCGGCCCTTCATGACCAGGTGGCGGCGATGGCGGCAGACATTGACAAAGCCGGCAAGGCCGCCGTCGTTGCGGACGACGACGACTGGAACCTCGCCGGCGGTGCCGGTGACGTAATCCCCCGGCTCGGCCAATTCGGAGAGCGGCCCGATGTAGTTCCAGCTCCTGCGGAAGATCCGGCGGATTTCCTCTTCGGTGATCGCCGGATCGGTGTACCAGTGCGCCGGCAAGGATTCGCCGCGGTCGAGCGCCGCGATCAGGTCCGCAGGAGTGTCGACGGTCCGGCTCATGGCATTGTCCCCCTGTCTGCCCGCGGTACCGGCAATGGCGACGACACACCGGGCAGCGACGGGCCGTTGAGCGCCAATAACGGCGCAAAGATCGCCAATGCGATGCCGACGATTAGCATCGCGTGAAAGAAGCTCAATCGCGACGACGCGGCCGAAGCGAAGGCGCTCGCCGCCATCTGGCCCACCGCGTAAGCGATGTTGTAAACGGCGTAGACCGCGGCATAGCAGGACAGGCCGCGGCGGTCGACGGCGTTGCCAAGCTCCGCCGAGGTCGGGTTCAGCATGAAGGCATAGCAGAGGCTGACCAGGCACATCCCGGCCGCCGCTCCCGATGCGCTGCGAAACAGGCTCAATAACGGCAAGGCGACCGCCATTGCGAGCGTGCCGCCGATGATGATCCTGCGGATCGGCAGCCGGTCCGAGGCCCGGCTGACCAGAGGCGCGCTGAGCCCGTAGGCGATCGCCCCGACGGTAAAAACCAGGCCGACTGCAGCCGGCGATGCCCCGAGCTGGCCGAGCCGGGCCGGCAACAGCGGCTCGACGATGCCCCAGCCGATCGCCGCCAATACGACCGCCGCCGCGGCGACGAGAACCGAGCGGTCGAGAAGGAGCGCGAGAAGGCCGGGGCTCGCCTCGGCGGCGCTGCGGTCGCGCGGCAGCAGCGAGATACGCAGGCCGGCGTCGACCGCAACGAGAACGCCGGTTACGGCAAACGGCAGGACATAGCCGCCGGCCGCGTAGAGCGCGCCGCCGATGACCGGCCCGAGCAACGAGCCCGCCGTGCTGCCCATCAGGGCGAAGCCGATCATCTCGACCCGCTTGTGCGGGTAGTGCATGGCGATCAAGGCCAGGCCGGCCGTCCAGGTCGCCGACGCCGCCGCGCCCTGCAACACGCGGCCCAGCAGCAGCAGATAGAAACTCCCTGCCAATGCGAACAATACGACCGTCAGCGCCGACAACAGGACGCCGAGGATCATCGGCCAGCGGCATCCGATGCGGTCCCCGAGATAGCCAAAGAGCGGCGTCGCGGCGAGCACGCCGGCCGAATACCCGCCGTAAAGCAGACCCAGTTGTCCTTCGCTGCCGATCGCCGGCGAGTACGGGGTCAGCGGAATGATCACCCCGTAAATCAGATAATCCATAAACAGCGCAAAGGCGACGACGCCGACGACCGCCCATCCGCCGAAGCGAGTCCGGACGGGTTCTGGGCGAGACTCCTCAATCCGTCGCGGCGGATCGGCGCTCGACATAGGAAACACCCGACGAGTTCTTTGAAATCGTTGTGCCTGGCGCGAAGCAGCTCACGTCAGCTTACCCACCGGCGGTAATCTGTCAATCTCCGAGCCGGTCCGAGCCGCGCCCCGTCGACATCGGTGTAAAATCCGCTCGCGACAACCCGCGAACTGCCTGTTCCGCCTGTTTTTGCAGGTGAAAAGCAGGAGACGTCATCCCCTCGGCCGAGGATCTTGCAAGAAGTCCCGGCAGAGGCCGATCCTGCTGATCGCAGCTTGCAGAAGTCTATGTCATCAATGCTGATTTGTCAATAAAAAATTGCTTTCCCGGCACGGTCGGGTGCACGATCCGTCCGGCCGAAGGCCGCTATCCAGGCCGCGTGAAAATTACCCGCCTGCCCTCTTCCGCTCTTCGTTCCGTCATTCCCGAGAAACGGGCTTGTAATCCATTAGATCGGTTGTCGTCATCCCGGCGGAGGCCGGGATCCATGGTCCCGCCGCACGGTCGCTGCCAAGCTCGCCAGATCGGGGAAACGTGATCAAAAGCATGAATTGCGGAGCAATGGATCCCGGCCTTCCCCACGGGTCAAGATGGTATGGGGCGAGCGGCGAGCCGAAGGCACAATCGTCGCTGAAGCAAACCGACGAGGTGCCCCATGCCCCAGCCGAACGACTTGAGCAGGTCGCTCACCGCTCTCGACCAGGATAGCACGATGATCGCCG